>NZ_CP103371.1:1518337-1822005 GCF_024802625.1 Massilia sp. H6 | reverse complement strand
CATGCTTTCAGTCAGCTCGAGCTCGACCGATTGCGGACCGATCCCGGTTTCCTGCAACACTGCCAGGACCGAGCCGACGAAGCTTTCGTCACGAAGCTGGCGGCCGGACAGGTTAACGGCGATTCCCAGCTCATAGCCTTGAGCTTGCCAGCATTTCAGGTCATGGCATGCCTGGCGCAGCACCCATTCACCGATCGGCACGATAATGCCGGTCTCTTCGGCAATGGGAATGAAATCGAGCGGATTGATCATGCCTGCTTCAGGATGGTGCCAGCGGATCAGCGCTTCCACGCTGACGATCTCGCCACTGCAGGGGTCGATCTGCGGCTGGTAAAGCAGCAGGAATTCATCGCGCTCGAGCGCGCGGCGCAGGTTGTTATCGATCGTAAAGCGCTTTTTCGCTTCGTCTTGCATGCTGGGCGTGAAAATACGATAAGCATTCTTGCCGCTCGTTTTAGCCTGGTACATGGCCATGTCTGCGTACTTGAGCAGCGCATGGATGTCGGTCCCGTGGTCGGGAAACATGCTCATGCCGATGCTGGCGCCGATGTGGATCTCGTTGCCATTGATACTGATGGGCTCGCCAAGGGCAGCCAGGCATTTTTTCGCGATCCTGGGCCCGACTTCAGGATCGCTCGCGTTCTCCAGCAGAAT
The DNA here is from genome assembly GCF_024802625.1 of Massilia sp. H6. Taxonomy (NCBI): domain Bacteria; kingdom Pseudomonadati; phylum Pseudomonadota; class Betaproteobacteria; order Burkholderiales; family Oxalobacteraceae; genus Massilia; species Massilia sp. H6. The sequence continues at coordinate 1,821,351 of NZ_CP103371.1, read as the reverse complement.
CGCAAACTCGTCGCCGCCGATGCGCGAGATGACGTCGTCCGAACGCAGCTCGATCGCGAGTCGGCGTGCAACCAGGCACAACAACTCGTCTCCGATGTCGTGGCCAAGCGTGTCATTGACCGCCTTGAAATTGTCCAGATCGACAAACATCAGCACCGCCGAGTGGCGTGTCTGCTGGGCTGTCGAAATTGCCGTCTGGAGCCGTTCGTTGAAAAAGTGACGGTTGTGCAATTTGGTAACTGGATCGAAATGCGCCAGTCGGTCGAGCCTGGCTTCAATACGCTTGCGCTCGCCAATTTCAGCTTCCAGGTCGCGCTCACGCTGCTCGATCCGGTCGAGCATGCCATTAAAGGCTGTAGCCAGGGCGCCGATATCCGGTGACGGACTCACGCGCGTGCGCAAGGAATAATCTCCGCGCAGGGATATTTCCTGGCTTACTTTTGACAGGGCATTGATCGGCGCGGTCACGAAGATCTGGAGCCGCGACAGTATCGCCCAGGCCGCGGCCATGGCCAGCAGCATCAAGGGAACCGTCAATGCCAGATTCAACCCGAGCTTGGCATACACGCTCGCCAGCGAACTGCGCAAGACAACGGTGCCGACCCGTTGCTGCTCGACCCAAACCGGCTGGAACACCCGGATGGCCTGCCAGTCGAGCAGGTAGTCGGGGCGCTCCGGCGTGGCAAGGAACGCTTCGGGCGCACCGGGAGTGCGCGCAAAATGGGCGAACGCAGCCTGCTTCATATCGTAGGCGGTTGCCGATTCCACTTCCGGGACGACACGCAGGGCTGTCAAGATCGCCGCGGCGCCGTCGTGGTCTTCGAATACCAGCGCCGCCGCCAGGTTTTCGCTGACCACGCTTGCCTGCGCCTGGCTTTGTGCCAACAGCGACGATGTAAGAAACCCCACCTGGATCGCGATCAGCAGCAGCGTGTATGCAAGCGTCACACTGGCAATTGTCGCCAGGCTCACCCATTTGAGCCGGGTACTGAGGGTCTGCCGGTCGGCCCACCTGACGATGCGGTTGATCATTATGCTGTGCTCAGTAGACGGCCCGCGCCAGCCGCAGGACACTTGCATTCAAGGCGATGCCGGCTGCGCGCATGGCCTTGCAATTGCACTCGAAGGCAATGCGTTTGTTTTCCAACGCCAGTTCCAGCATCACCCCGCGCCGCGCCGCGCCCTTGATGTCGGAAATCGTCAGCAGCGCGGCCGCGCCCGCGGCTTCGGTCAGCTCGCCGATGCTGGCTTCTTCGGACGCGCTGATGAACAGGATCTGGCAGCGCTCGAGCGCTTGCTTGGCGCTACGTGGATAGGCGATCGTCAACTTCGACTGCCCCACGCTCCTGCCTTCGAGGCTGTCCAGCGCGCCGTCAAACGGATCGCGTCCGAACACGCACAGCCGCAGGACGGGATGCACATGCGTCAGGCTGCTGAACCGGGTCACGTTGTAAATGAAGGCTGCCTTGGCTGCATACTCCGACACTGTCTGTGCTTGTGCCGGCCTGGCCATGAACACCGCCATGCTCAGAACGAGCAGGTTTATCCATTTGAACTTCGAACGAGAGCAAGACACGGTCAGAACCTGGCGGTGACCGTCATGCGCAGGCTACGACCATCCTGCCCGATTGCTCGCAGGCGGCGCGCCGGGCTACTGGCATCGTAATGCTCTTCACTGGCGACATGGGCGTAACGCTTGTCGAGCAGGTTGCGGATACCGAGCGACAATTCCAGGCGATTGCCGGGCAGTGCGCCGAGCAGCGTCGCATTGAGTAGACCAAAACCGCCAATCTCTTCATCAAGTGTGGTGCGCCGATCACTGGTGAGCTGGTACTCGAATGCGCCGCGCAAGCGGTCTCCGGCCAGCGGAGCAGAATAATGCAGTTTCAGCATGCGCCGCGGCGAATTGCTGAGCCACTCGCGCGTCTGCCCATCGCGTGCAGACTGGAAGCTGGCGCTGGCCTTGAGCATCGCTCCATGGTCGTAGCGCCACTCCGCCTCGAGCTCGGCACCGCGGGTGCGTGCGGCTTCGACATTCGAATAGTAAAGCAACAGATCGTCCGGATCGGTGGTCAGTGCAATCAAGTCGCGGAAACGATATTGGTAGACGGATGCGCTGGCACGGAACCGGTCGATGGGAAAATACTCGGCAATGAGCTCGTAGGTGCGGTTTCGTTCCGGTCGCAATCCTGGGTTGAGCTTGTAATTGAAGCCAGTAGCGTAATACCGCTCGTACGCATTGGGAGAACGGTACGCCTCCCCATACCCCCCCTTGAGGGTGAGTTCCGGAGTCATTTTGTAGAGCAATGCTGCGCGTGGACTGGCGATGTTGCCAGTTTCGGCGTCGTGGTCAAGGCGCAGGCCGGTGTTGAGCACGACATGCTCGCCCAGCCGCATCTCGTCTTGCACGTACACCCCAGCGCGATGCTTGGGTCGGTCGACACGCAGATGGGCAGTGTCGGAACCGGCATCGTAATTGTTGAGTGCCCGCCGGCTATCCCACAAGTATTCGGCTCCGGCGATCAGTTTATGACCGCGCAGGCCGGTACTCAGAAGGCGTAGTTCTGCGCTAGTGGTCTGGCTGTCGCCTTTATCGATATTGAGCGTCGCACCCTGATCGTAGACATATCTGCCCAGGTAATCGTAACGCGACACGCCTATGCTTCCAGAGAACTCGAGCGTCTCGGACAGCTTGGCCTGGTACGACAGCCTGGCCCCCATGTACGCGTCCTCGATACGGCTGCGTGGGTCGTTAAATACCTGTCCATACGACGCGGTAGGCGTGCCTTTGAGGCGGCGCGAATACCAGGCCTGCGCCGCCAGGCCACGCAAAGTGAGTTTGGTGAACAGGCGCCGGTAGCGCAGGTCGTCCAGGCCTTGCGCGATTCCATGATGGCTCGACGGGCTATCGAATTCCGGGAAGTACAAGTCCTTGCCCGCCGCGCTGTATTGCGAGGCGGCCAGCAATAGGCCAAGGTCGCCGCTACGCCAGGTTGTATGCACCCTCGCCTGCTTGCCCCCCGCACTCGATCTACCGGCACTCACGGCCGTGCCGGAACTGGCGATGCCTTTGGTGATGACGTTGATCACGCCGAAAAAGGCGCTACTGCCGTACAGCGCCGAGCCGGGGCCGGCCACAAATTCGACCCGTTCGATCGAGTCGACGTCGAGCGGAAACTCGGTGCCGACGGCGCCCTGGTCAAACACCACATCATTGAGCCGCTGGCCATCGATCAGGACCAGCAACCGGGTATTGAAGTCGCCGGGACGCCCCACCCCGCGGGTACCGACATAGTGATAGTTACGGTCATAGCTGACATAGATACCGCGAACGCTTTCCATGATTTCTGCCAGCGTTCGGTGACCGAAATGCCTGATGTCTTCCGCCGTGATCACGGTGACCGAGGTTGGCGCTTCGCTTAATTTTTGCGGAATCCTCGATGCGGTCACGACCTCCAGATTAAGTAATTGCTCGAATGGAATTTCCGTGAGGTCTTGCGGTTCGTTTGCGCGCGCTGCAGCGTGCAAGCCAATGCCGGCAAGGCAAGCCACGAGCATACGATAAGAAGAGAAACCACCATAAAACTTCATATAAATCTCGAGTAATTGACGCAAGGCAACATTAGCTTAGGGAGTTGTGTCTGTTACGTCAATGCCAGCGAAGTTTATTAAGCGAATGTGTGGTTTCGCAGCGACTTGCCAATCATATGCATCCGTTCGCATACGCACCGACCATGGCGGCTTTTGTCATGAAACTGGTATCCCTACTCGGTCACGCACATTCGCGGCTCCGGATATTTGAAAGGTAAAAATGATGAGTAATACCAAAATGCGTGCAGGTGCAGTTTTTCCAGAAATGCAATGGGACGCCGTTGGTGGCGGCAAGGTCGATCCGATGAGCCAGTCGGGGTGGCGCGCCCTGATCATCTACCGTGGCCAGCACTGCCCAATCTGCAAGAGTTATCTCGATCAGCTCGAAAAGCTGCAGGGCCAGTTCAAGGATACCGGCGTGGCGGTCTTCGCGGTATCGGCCGATACGCAGGAAAAAGCCGAGAAGCAGGCGGCAGAATGCGGCTGGACCTTTCCAATCGGCTATGGCCTGTCGATCCCGCAAATGCGTGAACTCGGCTTGTATGTCTCCGATCCACGCTCGCCCGAAGAAACCGATCGCCAGTTTTCGGAACCGGCGCTATTTGTGATCAATCCGCAGAATGAAGCCCAGATCATCGACGTGTCGAACGCACCCTTCGCCCGGCCAGATCTCGAGTCGCTGCTCAAGGGCTTGCAGTTTATTATCGGAAAATCGTATCCCATTCGCGGCACTGCCTGATCTCTTGCGCACTACCGGCGGGGCCTGACATCTGAATCAGGCCTCGCCTTCAAGCTACCGGCCACTACTACCGGCCGGTCATCTTACTTTTCCCCGACAATTTCTCGCATGCGCCGGCGCAGTTCGCGCTCGCGGCGCACTTCAACGGCCCAGTCCTCGCGCAAGCCGCGCCACAGCGAGACGACCATCAAGACGATCACCAGGGCGAATGGCAGGGCAAACACAATCGTCGCCGTCTGAACCGCCTTGAGTCCGCCTGCGATGAGCAGACTGATGGCAATGCCGGCAATCAAGGCTCCCCAGATCAGCTTGATCTTGTTGGGCGGGTTAGGATCGCCTTTCGTGCTCATCATGCTCAGCACCAGCACCGCGGAATCGCCCGAGGTGATAAAGAAGACCAGCACCAGCACGGTGGCGACGATGGACATGATCGTGCCATAAGGCATGACGCTGAACATCGAGAACAAGGCAGTGGCCACATCGGCTTTTACTGCTGCCGCAATCGGCACTTGCTGCCAGATTTCCATGTAGAGCGCAGTGCCGCCAAAGATCGAGAACCAGATAAATGCCGCGAGCGATGGCGCCAGTACGGTGCCGAGGATGAACTCCCTGATCGTGCGTCCGCGCGAGACGCGGGCGATGAACAAACCGACGAACGGCGACCAGGAAATCCACCAGGCCCAGTAGAAGACCGTCCAGTTGCCAACCCACGAACTATCGCGGAACGGCGTGGCGCGCAAGCTCATGCGAACGATGTCGCTCAGGTAGCTACCCAGCGTGTTCGACAGCGTATCGATAATCGCTACCGTCGGTCCCAGGATGAATACTGCCAGTGCAAGCATGCAAGCCAGCACCATGTTGAAGTTGGATAAGTAGCGAATGCCGCGGGTAACACCGGTCACGGCCGAGATCATGAAGACGGCGGCAGTAACGACAATAATCCCGACCTGCCAGGGCACGCCCACCTCGGCACCGAACACGGCGCCCAGCCCGTTGTTGATTTGCAGTGCCCCCATGCCGAGCGAAGCAGCCACCCCGAAGGCGGTCGCCACCACGGCCAATCCATTGAACAGACCGGACATGCGCCGCACCGGCGCCCAGGGCGATGCCTCGGTCACGGTACTGATCAGGGCCGCGCCATTGCGCCGGTACTGGAAGAAGGCAATCGACAAGGCCACGATGCTGTAGACGGCCCAGGGATGCACGCCCCAGTGGAAGAATACATAACGCAGCGCCGCATTGGCCGCCTCCGGCGTGCCGGCCGTGATACCTGGTGGCGGCGTGCCGTAGTGTGATATCGGCTCGGCCACGCCCCAGAACACCAGGCCGATGCCCATGCCGGCGGCAAACAGCATGGCGAACCAGCTGCCGAGCTTGAATTCTGGCTCCTCGTCTTCACCACCCAGTCTGAGCCCACCATAACGGCTGAACACCAGTATGCCGGCGCAGATCACCAGTCCGAGAACGACCCACAAGTACAACCAGCCGAAATTGTGCGAAATCGTCGCCAGCAGGTAGTCAAAGACCGACGCCATGCTCGCAGGAGAGAAAATTCCCCAAATCACAATGAGCAGAATAAATCCTGCGGACAAAAACATTTGCATATATTTCTCTTTAAAGACTGGACCCGGACCAGGCCTTGCCTCGGCTGGCATGCCCAGTTGGCGGGGAGTGGATGGATCAATGACCGAGTGGCACGCTCAATGCGATACGGCTCACCTGTCTGGCGAGCCGTTCGCGTGCCCGGGCAGCCGTGCCAGGCCTTGCGCCGGTGAGTGTCTCCGGCACGAAGATGACGGCTGGTTTTACTTGCCCATGCCGTCAGATTTCATCTTTTCATGATGACCCATCGGCATGTCTTTGTGCTTATTATCCATTTTTTTCTTCATCATCATGTGCATTTCTTTGACGTCGACCATCCCGGCCGCGTTCTTTTTCATCTGCATGTACATCGTTTCGTGCGCCTTCATGAACTCGTCTTTCGAGATCATGCCGTCGCCATTGGTGTCCATCATTTTCATTTTGTCCATGGCCATATCGGACTTTTCGTGATGGGCCGCCATGCTCGCGCCGCTTGCAGTCAGTACAGCGACGGCCAGAACTAAGAATTTATGCTTCATGAGAACTCCTGTTGAGGTAAATTAAACGGCTGATAATGATCGCAAGCAGCAGCCAAGGTTGTCACTGCTACATGTTTCTTAGCTTACGCTGAAACCTGCAGGGCAGGCGCACACCACCGGCGCGCGCGCCCTGCCCTGCCATGTCAGGCAACCCGGATCAGTTTTTTATTGACGAATTCCTGGATGCCGGCGCACGACAATTCTCGGCCGTAGCCAGAATGCTTGACGCCGCCAAACGGCAGATCCGGTTTCGATACGGCCGCGCTGTTGATGAACACCATGCCGGTATCGATGCGGCGCGCCAGGCGTTTGCCGCGCTCGATGTCCTCGGTGAACACCGTGCCGCCCAGGCCGAAGGGCGAATCGTTGGCCAGCGCCACCGCCGCGTCTTCGTCCGCCACCCGGAAGAACAGGGCAACCGGCCCGAAAAATTCTTCTTTGTAAGCTGGATTGGATGGATCGATATCGGTCAGGATGGTCGGCTGCATGAACGCGCCCTCGCCCGGGATGCGCTCGCCTCCGATGACCACGCGCGCACCACTGGCAACGGCGCGCTCGACCTGCTCGACAAGATTATCCAGCGCTTGCGCCGACGACAGGGGCGCCATTGTCGTGTCCGGATCGAGCGGATCGCCAGCACTGAACTTACCTAGCGCTTGCTGGAACTTTTCAAGGAATTGGTCAGCCAGTGCATCGAGCACGATAAAGCGCTTCGATGCCGTGCAGGCCTGGCCCGAATTGCCCATGCGCCCCGCTACGGCGCTCTTGACGGCCTTCTCGAGGTTGGCATCGTCGAGCACGATGAACGCATCGCTGCCGCCCAGTTCGAGCGTGCTCTTCTTGAGTTTCTCTCCGGCGCGCGCTGCCACCACGGCCCCGGCCGCCTCGCTGCCGGTGAGGGCGACGCCGCGGATGCGCGGGTCGTCGATCAGCTGGCTGATCTGATCTTTGGAAATGAACAGATTGCTGTACGCGCCTTCTGGTGCGCCGGCGTCGGCCAGGCATTGTGCAAACGCCAGCGCGCATTGCGGCACACTCGAAGAATGCTTGACCATCACAACATTGCCGGCCATGAGATTAGGAGCGGCAAAGCGCGCGATCTGGTAGTACGGATAGTTCCAGGGCTCGATGCCGAGCAAGACGCCAACCGGGCAGCTTTCGACGACGGCCTTGCCATTGGTCGACTCCAGCGGCTCAGGCGCCAGGAAAGACTCGGCATGGTCGGCGTAGTAGTCGAGAATGGCCGCGCTCAGCGCTACTTCGCCGGCGCTTTGCGCGATCAGCTTGCCCATTTCGAGGGTAATCAGTTTAGCGAGCTCGTCCGAGCGCTCACGCATCAGCGCGGCGGCGCGCTTGACGACGGCGGCACGCTCACCAAAACTGCGCGCGCGCCAGTCCTGCTCGAAACAGCGCTGCGCCGCCTGTACCGTGCTTTCGAGCTGCTTGGCGTCGAGTTCTTCGAAACTGCCGAGCGTCTCGCCGTTGTAGGGATTGATACTGTTGTAAGCCATGCTTATCCTTTCAAGATGTGGTTCAGTGAACTGCGGCAGGGCCTCTGGCCGCCGCCGTGGTCAGCCGGTCATAGGTCCAGCCCAGCACGGCGCCGAATATCAGGTGCAGGATCAGGGTCATCACCGGGGCCATGATGCCCATGTTCATGCCAAAGAACCCAGCACCGGCCATCGGCATCAGCATGACCATCATGATGATCCAGCCGATAAAGCCGATCAGCAGGCCGGTACTGACGGCCGACTTGCCGAGCGCCGGCCTGGCAACCAGGGCGATCGCCGCGCCATACCCCAGCACGCCGATCATGACGTGTACCAGCCAGCCAATGGCCGGCGAGTCGGGCGCTCCCATCATTCCGGCGATCATCTTCGGCAGGTTTAGCTCGGGCATGATCCCCATTACCTGTTTCATGACCATCAACACTGACAGCACCGCGGTCGCGGCCAGGCCAGCGACAAATCCTTTTGCAATCGACATCGGGGTCTCCTTTTTTTTAGTTCAAGATTGTCATCATATGCCGTGTCGCCGATGTGCATTGCACGATAGGATGCATCGGCGCCCCCCCCATGAATCGAGGCCAGGATGTGCCCCTGCGGCCGCCGGTTAAAATAGCGTTTCCCCGCAACGGGCGAGCAGCGGACGCTTGCCTACCTTGAGCTTGCTTATGCCGATACCCAGCCCGACCACCCTGCCGGACGTAACGCCGGTTTCCTGGTCCGACGCCAGCATGGTGCAACTGCGCCGCGACATGCTGCGTTTTGCCCGTCTCCAGCTGCGCAACGATGAACTGGCCGAGGATGCAGTCCAGGAAGCACTGGCGGCCGCATTTTCTGCCAGCGGCGGCTTCGAACACCGCGCGTCGATGAAAACCTGGGTATTTTCTATCTTGAAGAACAAGATCGTGGATATGCTCAGGGATCGCTGGAACAAGAACAGGATCGACCTGGCCGAGCATGCCGATGAGGACGATTTCGATGTTCTGTTTCGCAAGGATGCGCACTGGCGGCGCGAGGAGAAACCGGCATCCTGGGGCAATCCTGAGCAGACCCTGGCCGACCGCCAGTTCTGGGACGTCTTTGAAGCTTGCATGGACAATTTGCCCGAGGCAATGGCGCGCGTTTTCTCGATGCGCGAATTTCTCGGCCTCGAAGCCGACGACATCTGTAAGGAACTCGGCATCAGCGCGTCTAACTGCTGGGTGATACTGCATCGTGCGCGCATGCAGCTTCGACTATGCCTGCAGCAGCGCTGGTTTGGAAAGGATGCACACACATGATGTCTTGCAAGCAGATGACTGGCCTGATTTCGCAAAGCCTGGACCGTGAGCTCACTACCCGCGAACGCCTGTCGATGCGGTTTCACCTGATGCTATGCGAGGGTTGCACCAATTATCGGGACAACCTGCAGTTCTTGCACGAGGCCTGCCAGGGCCTGACTGGAGACGCCGGCGACAGCGCCTCCAGTCCCGATTGAACGAAAGGCGTGCCAGGTTTACGCGCGCACCATCTGGCGGCAGGCGGCGGCGCACTTGCGGCAGGCAGCGGCGCAGTCCTGGCAATGCTGCATCTGGTGCTTGCCGCACTCATCCGCGCACATGTCGCACAATGAGGCGCAGGCTTCGCACACCAGTTCTGCCGCTTCGCTACCACGCGCCATCATGCCCGCCGCCAGCCTGCACAACTGCGCGCAATCAATGTCCATGGCAATGCAGCGCGCCATCGCCTTGACATCGTCTTCTTGCAGGCAAGATGAGGCGCACACATCGCAGGCAAGGGCGCAATCGTTGCACGCCTCGATACAGTCTTCGTATTGCTGATCCATGGTGTTCTCCTGAAAGTAAGTGAGCGTCCCTGACTGGCATCCCCAAGCCGTGGCGGTACGTATGCCGCGCCGGTCGATCTTACCGTATCAATCTTGCAGCGCCGCGCCCTGCTGCTCCCGGCAAGCCTTTCTTCGCATGAGCAGATACACCGCCGGCACCACGAACAGCGATAGCAGCGGCGCGGTGATCATGCCGCCTACCATAGGCGCGGCAATACGCTGCATGATCTCGGAGCCGGGCCCGCTTGCGGTCAATACCGGCACCAGGCCGGCGACGATCACGGCCACCGTCATCGCTTTCGGACGCACGCGCAGCACCGCGCCCTCGCGGATCGCCTCGACCAGGTCGGCTTGCGACACACGCCCGGCAGCGATCCGCTCGTCCCAGGCATGTTTCAGGTAAAGCAGCATGATCACCCCGAACTCGGCCGCCAGGCCGGCCAGGGCGACGAAGCCGACGGCACTGGCCACCGACACATGGTGGCCGAGCGCCCACAGCAGCCAGATGCCGCCGACCAAAGCAAACGGCAGGGTCGCCATGATGAGCGCGGCTTCGTCGATACGCCCGAACGTCAGGTACAGCAGCACGAAAATGATCAAGAGCGTTGCCGGCACCACGACCTTGAGCCTGCTGGTGGCGCGCTCCATGTATTCGAACTGTCCGGACCATGCAATCGAGTACGCGGCAGGCAGGTCGACTTGCGCCGCTACCGCGCGCTGCATCTCCTGCACCACCGAACGCAGATCGCGTCCGCGGATGTCAACGTAGACCCAGCCGGACAGGCGCGCATTTTCACTGCGTAGCATGGGCGGGCCGTCGCTGATGCGGATACGCGCCACATCGCCCAGCACGATCTGGGTCCCGCGCGCCGTCAGAACCGGCAACTGGCGCAGTTTTTCCACGGAGTCCCGATATTCGCGCGGATAGCGCAGGTTGATCGGGAAGCGCTGCAAGCCTTCGATGGTTTCCCCGATGTTGTCGCCTCCGATCGCTGCCGACACGATGCCCTGCAGGGCGCGAATCGACAGGCCATGGCGCGCCGCGCTGGTGCGGTCGAGGTCGATGTCGATGTAGCGCCCGCCGCCAAGGCGCTCGGCCAGCGCCGAAGAGACCCCCGGGACAGACTTGACGACGCGCTCGATGTCGCTGGCGATGCGGTCGATGGTCTGCAGGTCGGCGCCGGCGACCTTTACACCCACCGGACTCTTGATGCCGGTGGCGAGCATGTCGATCCGGTTGCGGATCGGCGGCACCCAGATATTCGACAAGCCCGGCACCTGGACTGCACGGTCGAGTTCCTCGACCAGTTTCTCCGGCGTCATGCCCGCTCGCCACTGGTCGCGCGGCTTGAACTGGATGGTGGTCTCGAACATTTCGAGCGGCGCCGGATCGGTGGCGGTATCGGCCCGCCCGGCCTTGCCGAATACGCTGTGCACTTCGGGCACCGTCTTGATCAGGCGGTCGGTTTGCTGCAGCAACTGCACCACTTTACCGGTCGCCAGGCCCGGCAGCGCGGTAGGCATGTACAGCAGATCGCCTTCGTCCAGCGGCGGCATGAATTCGCCGCCCAGGCGGGTAATGGGCACGATGGTGATGGCGATGATCAGCGCAGCCAGCACCAGGGTCAGTTTCGGGTGCCGCAGCACGCGCTCGAGCAGGGGCCGGTAAGCGGCAATCAGCCAGCGATTGAGCGGGTTTTTTTCCTCGGCAGGAATGCGCCCGCGTATCAGGTAACCCATCAGAACCGGTATCAGCGTCACGGCGAGCACCGCGGCCGCGGCCATGGCATAGGTCTTGGTAAATGCCAACGGCGCGAACAGCCGCCCCTCCTGGGCTTCGAGCGTGAATACCGGGATAAAAGACAGCACGATAATCAAGAGCGAGAAGAACAGCGCCGGACCGACCTGGACCGCGGCCTCGCCAATGACCTGCCAGCGCGCCTCGCCGCGCAACTGCTCGCCAGGATGGGCGCGATGCCAGGCTTCGAGGTGCTTGTGTGCATTTTCGATCATGACCACGGCGGCATCGACCATCGCGCCGACGGCAATGGCAATTCCTCCCAGCGACATGATGTTGGCATTGACACCCTGATAGTGCATGACGATGAAAGAAATCAAAATACCGACTGGCAAAGTCACGACCGCGACCAGTGCCGAGCGCACATGGAACAGGAACACCGCGCAAACCACGGCCACGACGATGAATTCTTCGATCAGCTTGTTACGCAGGTTCGCTACCGCACCCTTGATCAGGCGCGAGCGGTCGTAGGTGGTCACGATTTCTACACCTGCCGGCAAGCTTTTTTGGAGCAACTGAAGCTTGGCCTTGACCGCATCGATGGTGTCGAGCGCGTTTTTCCCGGAGCGCATCACGATAATGCCGCCTGCCACTTCTCCTTCGCCATTAAGCTCCGCAATGCCGCGCCGCATTTCCGGCCCCAGTCCGATGCGCGCCACGTCGCCCAGCAGCACCGGTACCCCAGCGTTTGACACCGTCAAGGGAATCTTGCGAAAATCGTCGAGCGACTGCAAGAAGCCGCTGGCGCGCACCATGTACTCGGCTTCGCCCAGTTCGAGTACGCCGCCGCCGGCTTCCTGGTTGGCGTTCTCGACCGCCTCGATCGCCATCGCGTGCGTGATCTGATAGGCGCGCATCTTGTCCGGATCGAGCACGATCTGGTATTGCCGCACCATGCCGCCCAGGCTGGCCACTTCGGCCACATTGGCCACGGTCTTGAGTTCATACTTGAGGAACCAGTCTTGCAGCGCGCGCAGTTGCGACAGGTCGTGCCTGCCGCTGCGATCGACCAGGGCGTATTCGTACACCCAGCCGACGCCGCTGGCGTCTGGCCCCAGCGCCGGCTTGGCCTGGTCTGGCAGCCTCGACTGTACCTGGTTCAGGTATTCCAGCACCCGCGACCGGGCCCAATAAGGATCGGTGCCATCCTCGAACAGGATGTACACGAACGAGTCGCCAAAAAACGAGTAGCCGCGCACGGTGACGGCGCCCGGCACCGACAGCATGGTCGTCGTGAGCGGGTAGGTCACCTGGTTTTCGACGATCTGCGGCGCCTGTCCGGGGAACGGGGTGCGGATGATCACCTGAACGTCCGACAAGTCGGGCAATGCATCGAGCGCGGTACGCTGCAGCGACCAGATGCCCCAGGCAGTCACGGCCAGGGTAGCGAGCAGCACCAGGAAACGGTTGACGATCGACCAGCGAATCATGCTGGCGATCATTGCGGCGCCTTCTTGTCATCCGGCCGTGCCGGCGGCATCGGGGTGATGGCAACGATCTTGTACGTGCCGTCCTTGGCAAGCTCGAACGAGAAGCTGACCGTGTCGCCAACGGCCAGGCCCGCAGGCAAGGTGGCGGCGCCAATGCTGAACCCCATCGTCATGGGCGGCCATTGCATGCTCGGGATCGGGCCGTGGGAAAGAGTGACTTCGTCCTGATCGATCCGCTCGATCTTGCCTTCGCCGCGATGTGTTGTCGCGCCCTTGTCCGCAGGCGCGGCCGGCGCCGGAGCGGCGCGCGTCTGGGTCGCGCGCAGGCTCGCTTCCGAGTCGATCAAGAACTGACCGGAGACTACAACTTCCTGACCTTCCTGCAAGCCTTCCAGGATCTCGGTGCGCCCATCGGCCTCGACCCCGGCCCGGACCTCGACCGGCCGGAATTTGCCGTCGCCCAAAGCCAGCATCACGACGCTGCGCTTGCCGGTCTGGATCAGCGCTTCGGATGGGATGGTCAGCACGGCGGCCCGGGCCGCGGGCGTAAAGTGGACGCTGGCGAACATTCCCGGCACCAGCCGCTGGCCTGGGTTGGCTATTTCCACGCGCGCCTGCAGGGTGCGCGTGGCCGGGTCGACCCGTGGCAGGAGGGTGCTGACTTTTCCCTTGAACAGCATGTCAGGCAAGGCCGGCGCGCGCGCCTCCACGGCGTTGCCCGGTTGCACCTGGGCCGCCAGCGTTTCTGGAATGTCGGCAACGATCCAGACCGTGCTCAAGCCATTGATGCGAAACAGGGGGGCGCCGTTGCTCACCGTCATCCCCTCGCGCGCTGTCAACTCCGCTATCACGCCCGCGATCGGTGCGGTGACGGTGATGCGGGCCTGCACCCGGCCGCGTGCTTCGACCTGGCGAATATGGGCGTCGGTCATCCCCGCCAGGCGCATGCGTTGTCGGGCCGCGTCGACCAGGCCCGCGGGAGCGCCATCGCCCATGCGCCTGGCAGCGAGGAACTCTTCTTGCGCCGCCACCCAGTCCGGGACGTACAGCGCCGCCAGCGCCTGGCCTTTCCTGACCGGATCGAGCGGCGCGCGCACGAACAGCTGTTCGACAAAACCGCTGGCGCGCGCTTGCACCAGGGCGACGTCGCGCTCGTTGTAGGCGACGCTGCCGACGGCGGAAAGTTCAGGCGCAAAGCTGTCCATCCGCGCCTTGGCCACGCGCATGCCGAGGTTTTGCTGGAGATGCGGGCTGATCGTCACCGTCCCGCTGTTGCCATCGCCGGCAGCGTCGTCGTATACGGGAACCAGCTGCATGTCCATGAAGGGCGACTTGCCTGGCTTGTCGAACCGCTGCCCGGGAACCATGGGGTCGTGCCAGTACAGCACCTTGCGCTCGCCAGCTGCGGCGCCCGGCTCGGCGGCAGGCGCCGCCATGCCCATCCCGCGGTGCATGCCCAGCCAATATAATCCAGCGCCGCCCCCTGCAACCAGGGCGGCCAGGCCCAAGGCCAGCACCCGCTGCTTCGAGGTCATCGTCCCTCCTTGCGCGTAGCCGGCACCAGGTAGGCAAGCTGCGCCCATAGCCTGGCCGCCTCGAGTTCTAGCTGCACCGCCTGCAGGCGGGCATCGGTCGCGCCGCGGCTGGCCGCCAGCACCGCGTCGAGCCGGCTGGCGCCGCCGCGGTAGGCCGCCATCTCTGCATCGACGCGCGAGCGCGCCAGCGGCACCAGCACCGTCTCGAAGCGCGCCAGGCGCTCGCGGTAAGTCGTCCATTCATTGGCCAGGTCTTGTACCGCGGCCACCTGCGCACGCAAGGCGTCGTCCCGTTCGGCGCCCAGGCCGTCGAGCTGGGCATGGCGCGCCGCGAGTTCACGATCCTGGCGCTTTCCACGGTTCCACTGCAGCGGCAGCGACAAGCCGACCGATACCATGTTCGAATAGTTCGACCCGCGCTGCAAAAAAGCCAGTTCGACGCTCCAGTCGGCTTTGCGGTTGGCACGCGCCAGCCCGGTTTCAAGCGCGGCGACCTCGATCTGTTTGTCCAGTATCGCCAGCTCGGGCAAGCGCTGCACTTGCGTTTCCAGCCGCGCCAGGTCGAACGGGATTGCCGCCATGTCCGGCGCGGCGCCCAGCGGCAGGTGCGCTGACGCGCCGATCCAGCGTTCGAGGGCGATGGTGGCCGCGCGCACGCGGCCCCGGATATCGCTGGCGCGGTCTTCGAGCAGCGCCAGGCTGGCGTGGGCGCCCAAGACCTCGGCTTGCTTGTTGCGTCCGCCACGATAGCCAGCCTCGACGGCCTTGATTTCCTCAGCTGCCAGCGTCACCTGCTCTGCGATCAGCGCCGCCATCCGTTCAGTGTAGAAGCGCTCGAGCCAGGCCAGCGCGGTATCGCGCGCGATCACTGCTGCGACCGCGGTCTTTTCCACACCGGCAAGCTCGGCCTCGCGCTCGAAGCGCTGCGACTGCAGCTGGCGCTTCTCGGCCCGCGGCAGTTCTTGCATGACAGCAATCCGGCGCATGGTCATGAAGTCGCCGCCCAGGCTCCAGCGTTGCGGCCCGTCGACCGGCAAGCTCTCGATGCCGAACTTGAGCACCGGGTCGGGCAGCTGCCCGGCGACCACTGCCCTGTCGCGCGCCGCGCTGGCGGCATGATCCTTGGCCACGAGCTGGCGCGAACGGTCAACGGCGCGCTGCTGCGCCGCCTGCAAGCTCAGGACAGGATCGCCCGCCGCTTGCGCCAGAGAGGGGCCGCCCAGCGCCAGGGCAGCCAGGACCAGCAGCGGCAATCTACAAGACTTCTTCATGGCGGCGTCAACTTCGGTTGGAGGCAGGTATGCCGGTGGGGGAAGCTGGCAATCGTACAACAGGCCGGCTTTCACGATTCTGACGCCCGGATGACGAAATTGTCATCCAGGCCGAGGGCGCGCGTGCGCCAGGGGAAAGCTCAGCGTCAATATGGTACGCCCGTCCACGCCGCTGGCGACGGCTGCCCGTCCACCGTGCAGGGACATGATGGCCGCGACAATCGACAGGCCCAGGCCGGTCCCGCCCGCTTCTCGCGAACGTGCCGAATCGGCCCGGTAGAAGCGGTCGAACAAGCGTGGCAGGTGCTCGGCCGGGATCGGCTGGCCGCAGTTGATCACCCGCAGTTCGACGCAATCGGCTACGCTGCCGACGACGATATCGACGACGCTGTCGGGCGCGCCGTAGCGCACCGCGTTCGACAGCAGGTTCGTGATGGCGCGGTCCACCAGGCCAAGATCGGCCCATACCGTGCCCTCGCCCTGGATTCGGAATACCATGTTGCGCTCTTGCGCCAGCAGCCCGATGTAGTCGGCGATTTTCTTCGCTTCCTGCGTCAGGTCGACAGCGACGGCGTGCAGCTGCGCGCTGGGGGCGTCCGCTTGCGCCAGGAACAGCATGTCGGCGACGATCCGGGTCAGGCGCTCGAGCTCCTCGACATTGTCTGCCAACAGCTGGATCAGTTGTTCATGGCTGCGCGGTTGGGATAGCACCGATTGGGTTCGCCCCAGCAAGGTTGCCAGCGGGGTACGCATTTCGTGCGCCAGGTCGCCCGAAAACTGCGACAGGCGCTCGATGCCATCTTCCAGGCGATCGAGCATGCCGTTGAATGCCTGGCATAGCGGCATCAGCTCGAGCGGCATGCCGGCAGGATCAATCCGCTTTGGAATGTTTTTTGCCGAAAGCACGACGGCTGCCTCGCGCAGGCGGTTCAGCGGGCGCAGCCCGACGTTGACGATCAGCCAGGCGCCGAACGACACCAGCGCCAGCGCGAACGGCGCCGCGCTTAAGGCGACGCGCAGGAAATTCGACAATACTTCGGCGTCGCTGCTGCGATCGGCCGTGAGCATGAGCACGTAATCGTCGCCGTTGCGCACCGAACTGAGGGTGACCACGGATAACATCGGCGCCCCGCCCGGCATGCTATTCCAGTCAAGAAAGGCATCCGGGCCCCAGGTATCGCTGCGCAGCCGCGCCAGCGATTGCACGCTTACCGGACTGAACGCGACCAGCGCGGCGTAGTCTGCCGGCCGCGCCACGGCGGCGTGCATGCCTTCATGCCTGCCCACCAGATCGGCGAGGCGGTGGGCCGACTGCCCGATCGTCGCGAGGCTGTCGGCATTGCCCAGCACCTGGCGCGCCTCGGCCAGCGTCGAGGTGAGCTGCTGGCGTCGTTGCTGTTCCAGTTTGCTGGCGATAGTAAAGTAGGAAAACGCCAGGATCGCCACCGCCTGCACCAGCCCGAGCAGTCCGACAAGCAAGGCCAGCTGCGACCTGAGACTGCGCAGGATCATGCGCGCAGCCCGAACACATACCCCACCCCGCGCACGGTATGAATCAGCTTGACCGGATAGGGATCGTCGATCTTGGCGCGCAGGCGCTTGATGGCGACGTCGATGATGTTGGTATCGGAATCAAAGTTGATGTCCCACACTTGGGACGCAATTTGCGTGCGCGACAGCACTTCGCCGCCACGATGCATCAGGAATACCAGCAGTGCCAGTTCCTTCGCCGACAGGTCAACTGGATTGCCCGCACGCACGGCCCGGTGCCGGATGGGATCGACTTCAAGGTCGGCCGCGCGCAGCACCGGATCGGCCGACATCGGCTGTCCGCGCTTGAGCAGCGCGCGCACGCGCGCCAGCAATTCCGGAAACTGGAACGGCTTGACCAGGTAATCGTCGGCGCCAAGGTCGAAACCCTTGACTTTCTCATGCGTCTCGCCGCGGGCCGAGAGCATCAGCACCGGGGTCTGTTTTACCGTGCGCAAGGCCGACAGCAGCGCAAAGCCGTCCACGCCCGGCAGCATGACATCGAGCAGCACGAGTTGATGGTCGCCCTCGACGGCAAGATGCAGCCCATCGATGCCGTTCAAGGCGGTCTCGACGCTGTAACCATGCTCGACCAGCCCCTGCGCCAGGTACTCGGCCGCACGCGGCTCGTCTTCGACTATCAGTATTTTCATTCGTTCCCTGGAAATCGTTCGGCCCTGCCAGCGCCGGCGCGGGCGGCTGTAGATGACCAGATTGTCATTCAGCCGTCACCGCCGCGTCAGACGGGCAGCGCTAGAATGACCCCATCGACTGGCCGGTGCCGGCCAAATACTTGCATACTTTCAATAAAGGAAGCCACACATGAAACCTCTTTATCGCTTCATGCTCATCGCCGCCCTTGCAGCGCCAGCTACCGTCACGCTCGCGCAAGGCGCCAAGACCGAAGTGTTGCACAAGACCGCTGCCGTGGTGAAATCTGCCGACCGCGACAGCGGCAAGGTCACACTTGCCCACGGACCAATCAAGAGCTTGCAATGGCCGTCGATGACGATGGCCTTCCTGGTCAAGGACAAATCCCTGTTCGACAAGCTCGTCGTGGGCAAGCAAGTCGACGTGGCGCTGGTCCAGGACGGGTCGAACTATGTCGTCACGGCGGTGAAATAAGTAACTGGCATAAGCAACTGGCAAAAGCGACTGGCCGGCCGCTGTCAACGACTGGCGGATTCCATCAGGGTGCGCACCCCGGCCAGCGGTTTCACGAGCTCATCGCTCAGTCCGAAGCGCTCTTGCAGCCAGGCAGGATCGTTGTAGCTCACCCAGACTTTCCCAGCCGCATCTTCCCACACCAGCGCCTTGAGTGGCAGGTCGATGCCCGCCTGCGGTGCGGCCTGCATGATTGGCGTGCCCGACACCGGATTGCCAAACACCAGCAGCTGGGCTGGCCGCATCGTCAAGCCGGCCTTGCGCGCCTGCTGTGCATGATCGATCTTGGCGAACACCGTCATCCCTTTTGCCTTGAGCGCCGCCTCGAGACGCGCCACGGTGTCGCCGGTACTGAAGCGGCTGGCAGTTGAGATGACACCGTTATCGGCGCCCAGGACCGTCGCGTTCGACGTCAGCAGCAGAAGTGCAAACAATATTTTCTTCATCAACGACTCCAGGATTAAACGCAACATTGCGTGTAAATTAAGCATACATCCATGTTGATGGCGGCGGCGCCACCGGCGGCAGTCGCCCGATTTTTGCTTTTTTCGCAAAATGTTGTAAGAAAAGCGGATGGGAGACGACTAAGCCTGGTGACGCTGCCATGCGCAGCAACCGACCTGTTTATTGAGGAAACAAAAGATGCTTGCAATCATAGGTGGCACCGGACTGGCAGCGCTCGACGCGCTCGAAGTGACACACGTCAGCCGGCCCGCGACCCCGTTCGGACTACCGTCGTCCGACATCGTGCACGGGCGCCTGGCTAACCAGGACGTGCTGTTCTTGTCGCGCCATGGCGCCCAGCACCAGTTCTTGCCGCACGAAGTCAATTACCGCGCAAACATCTTTGCCCTCAAGGCGCTCGGCGCCACCCAGATCGTCGGCGTGTCCGCCGTCGGCAGCCTGTCCGAACCGATCGAACCAGGCCAATTGGCCATTCCCAGCCAGTATTTCGACTGGACCCGCGGACGCCGCGCGCCGACCTTCTTTGGCGACGGCATCGCGGTGCACGTGTCGACCGCCAACCCGGTCAGCGACAACCTGGTGCAATGGATCGCGCGCCACGCCGCCGCCCTCGACATGGCGCTCCATACCGGCGTGACCTATGCCTGCGTCGAAGGCCCCCGGCTCGGCACCCGGGCCGAGAGCCATTTCCTGCGCCAGGCCGGCTGCCACCTGGTCGGCATGACGAATGTGCCCGAAGTGTTCCTGGCGCGCGAGGCGCAGATCTGCTACGCCACGATTGGCATCGCCACCGATTACGACTGCTGGATGGACGACCCGGCAAAGCATGTGCAGGCCACCGAGATCTTTGGCCTGTATCGCAGCAGCCTGGCGCGCGTCCAGCGCCTGCTGCAGGCCATGCTGGCCGACCAGCGTCCCGCCGAGGAGGCCGATATCCGGGGCGCACTGGCCTATGCCATGCTCACGCCCGATAGCGCGCTCTCTGACGAGCAGCGCACCTGGATGTCGGTGCTGCGCCGCTGATCCTTCCCCTGTTTCCATCGATCGGACCCATCATGCACGCCACCTACCCACTGTTACGCAAGACTGATTTTCCGGCATTGCGGCGCCGCGCACTCGACACCTTGCAGGTGAACCTGGGCTATTTGTGCAACCAGTCCTGCCTGCATTGCCATGTCAACGCCGGGCCCAACCGCAAGGAGCTGATGGACCGCGACAATATCGACGCGGTGCTGGCGGTGCTGGCGGCGAAAAAACTCCATACCCTGGACCTGACCGGCGGCGCACCGGAAATGAATCCGCTGTTCGGCTACCTGGTGGAGCAGGCCCGCGCGCTCGGCGTACGGGTGATCGACCGCTGCAACCTGACCATCCTGTCCGAACCCGGCTACGAGCACCTGGCCGGTTTCCTGGCGGCCAACCGGGTCGAGGTATGCGCCTCGCTGCCCTGCTATTCACAGGAAAACGTCGACAAGCAGCGCGGCGACGGCGTTTTCGAGCGCAGCATTGGCGCCTTGCAGGCGCTTAACGCGCTCGGCTATGGCAAGCCCGGCACTGGTTTGGTGCTGAACCTGGTCTTCAATCCGCAGGGCGCAGTGCTGCCGCCCGGCCAGCAGCAGCTCGAAGCGGCCTACAAGCAAGAACTTGCCGAGCATTTCGGCATCGTCTTCAATGAACTGTTCGTGATCGTGAATATGCCGATCCAGCGCTTCGGCTCCACCCTGGTGTCGAAAGGCCAGTTTACTGGCTATATGGACTTGCTCAAGGCCAATTACCTGGAACAGAATCTGGACAGCGTCATGTGCCGCAGCCTGGTCAGCGTCGACTGGCAAGGCTTCTTGTACGACTGCGACTTCAACCAGATGCTGGGCATGCGCGCGCCCATCGGCGCCGGGGGCCGCCCGCACTTGCGCGATCTGCTGCGCGAGGAAGTCGAGGGCTTGCCGATTGCCATCGCCGACCATTGCTATGGCTGCACGGCCGGCCAGGGCAGCAGCTGCGGCGGTGCACTGGCATGATCGGGCGCAAACAACTCATTTTCATTGCCTTGCTGGTGGCCGCGATCGGCGCCTATTTCGCCTTCGATCTCGGCCAGTATTTCACGCTCGAGTTCCTGAAAGCGCGCCAGCAGGCATTCCAGGCCTATTACGACGCCAACCCGGTGCGCGCCATCGGCGTCTTTTTCGGGCTATACGTGCTCGTGACCGCGCTCTCGCTGCCAGGCGCGGCGCTCATGACCCTGGCCGGCGGCGCACTATTTGGCCTGGGCGCCGGCACCCTGATCGTCTCTTTCGCCTCTGCCATCGGCGCCACGCTCGCCTTTTTTGTGTCGCGCTACTTTCTGCGCGACTGGACGCGCCAACATTTCCGCAGCCAGGCCGACGCCATCGACAAGAATGTCGCCAGGGATGGCGCTTTTTACCTGCTGACCTTGCGCCTGGTGCCACTGTTTCCGTTTTTCCTGACCAACCTGGTGGTGGCCTTGACCTCGATCCGGGCCTGGACCTATTACTGGGTCAGCCAGCTCGGCATGCTGCCGGGCACCATCGCCTACGTCAACGCCGGCACCCAGCTGGCCGGTATCGACAGCCTGGCCGGCATCCTTTCGCCCGCCGTGCTCGCCTCTTTTGCCGTGCTCGGGCTGCTGCCGATCGTGGCCAAGTTCGGGCTTGGCATGGTCAGAACGCGCAAGCTTTACCGCGGCTGGAAGAAACCCGCTGCCTTCGACTACAACCTGGTCGTCATCGGCGCCGGCGCAGCCGGACTGGTTACGTCCTACATTGGCGCTGCGGTGAAAGCCAAGGTAGCGCTGGTCGAAGCGGGCAAGATGGGTGGCGACTGCCTCAATACCGGCTGCGTGCCTTCCAAGGCGCTGATCCGCAGCGCCGCCTTCGTCAGCCAGGCCAGGCGTGCCGACAGCTTCGGCGTTGGCGCGCTCGACCCACAGGTCGACTTCGGCGCCGTCATGGCGCGCGTGCAGCGCGTTGTCGCGCGCATCGCGCCCAACGATTCGGTCGCACGCTATACCGGGCTTGGGGTCGACGTGGTGCAGGGCAAGGCCACCATCGTCTCGCCATGGGAAGTCGAGGTCGATGGCCGCCGCCTGCGCACCCGCTCGATCGTGATCGCCAGCGGCGCCCAGGCCATGGTGCCGCCGATTCCCGGCCTGAAAGAGACCGGTTTCTATACTTCGGACTCGCTGTGGGAGCTCACTGCCCTGCCCGAGCGGCTGATCGTGCTCGGCGGCGGGCCGATCGGCTCCGAACTGGCCCAGGCCTTTGCCCGCCTCGGTTCGACGGTCATGCAGGTCGAACGCGGCGAGCGCATCCTGCCCCGCGAGGACGTGGATGTGGCGCAGGCGGTGGCCACGGCCATGCAGGGCGATGGCGTGCGCATCCTGCCCGGTCACGAAGCAGTTCGCTGCATCCAGGATGAAAACGGCAAGCGCCTGCTGGTGCGCCACGCCCAGGGCGAGAGCGAACTGCCCTTCGACGCCCTGCTGTGCGCGGTTGGCCGGGTGGCCCGCACCGAGGGCTTCGGGCTGGAAGCGCTCGGTATCGCCCTGACAGCGAAGAAAACCGTCGATACCGACGAGTTCCTGCAGACGCGCTTTCCGAACATCTATGCCTGCGGCGATGTGGCCGGTCCTTACCAGTTCACTCACACTGCCGCGCACCAGGCCTGGTATGCGGCCGTTAACAGCCTGTTTGGCGTGGTCAAGCGATTCAAGGCCGATTACCGTGTCATTCCGTGGTGTACCTTCACTGCCCCCGAGGCGGCGCGGGTCGGCTTGTCCGAGGACGAAGCGCGCGAGCAGGAGGTCGAGGTCGAGGTGACGCGCTACGATATCGGCGAACTCGATCGGGCAATCACCGACGGCGCCGAGCGCGGCTTCGTCAAGGTATTGACCAAGAAGGGTAGCGACAAGATTCTGGGAGTGGCCATCGTGGCCGATCACGCCGGCGAGATGCTGGCCGAATATGTGCTGGCGATGAAGCACAACATCGGCCTGAACAAGATCCTCGGCACCATCCATGTCTACCCGACCATGTCGGAAGCCAACAAATACGCCGCGGGCGCCTGGAAGCGCGCCCATGCGCCCGAACGCCTGCTGGCCCTGGCGCGGCGCTTCCACAGCTGGCGCCGTGGTCACGGACTCGGCGGCGACGCATGAGTGCCAGGCACGCACCCCGCCTGTCGATCATCGTGCCGGCCCTGAACGAAGCGGCTGGCATCGAAGCTTGCCTGCTAGCGCTGGCGCCGCTGCGCCAACGCGGCGTGGAGGTGATCGTCGCCGACGGCGGCAGCAGCGACGCCACCGCCGTGCTGGCCGCGCCGCTGGCCGACCAGGTGCTGGCCAGCGCGCGCGGGCGCGCGCTGCAGATGCAGGCCGGGGCGCGCGCCGCGCGCGGCGCCGTGCTGCTGTTCCTGCATGCCGACACCTTGTTGCCAGAAAATGCCGACCGCCTGATTCTCGACGGCCTGGCGCCTGGCGCGCATGTGTGGGGGCGCTTCGACGTGCGCATCAGCGGGCGCGCGCCGATGCTGCGCGTGGTCGGCGCCTTCATTAACCTGCGCTCGCGCCTGAGCGGCATCGCCACCGGCGACCAGGCCATGTTCGCCACCCGGGCCGCCTACCAGGACGCCGGCGGTTTCCCGGCGCAACCCCTGATGGAAGACATCGAATTGTCGCGACGCCTGAAACGGCTGTCCTCCCCCCTGTGCCTGGCCGCGCGCGTGACGACCTCGGGACGGCGATGGGAAACCAATGGGCTGTGGCGCACCATCTTGCTGATGTGGCGCCTGCGCCTGCAATACTGGCTCGGCGCCAGCCCCGAACTGCTTGCACAACGATACCGCCGATGACATCCGACTGCCTCCTGATTATTTTCGCCAAGGCGCCTGTGGCTGGCTACGCCAAGACGCGCCTGGCCGCAAG
This sequence comes from Massilia sp. H6, assembly GCF_024802625.1. Lineage (NCBI taxonomy): Bacteria > Pseudomonadati > Pseudomonadota > Betaproteobacteria > Burkholderiales > Oxalobacteraceae > Massilia > Massilia sp. H6. Next base: position 1,797,439 of record NZ_CP103371.1, on the reverse strand, counting down.
ACTCGGTCCCGACGGCGCGGCGCGCCTGGCCGCGCGCATGCTCGAGCACACGCTCGAGGCAGCGCGGGCCGCCGCGCTCGGCCCGATCGAGCTGTGCTGCGCACCGGATACCGGGCATCCGCAGTTTGCGCTGGCGCACCAGCGCCATGCTGTTCACCTGAGCGACCAGGGCGAAGGCGATCTTGGCCAGCGCATGGCGCGCGCGAGCGCACGCGGCCTGGAACGGCACCGCTCGGTGATCCTTATCGGCACCGATGCGCCCGGCCTGGACGCCGGCGTGCTGCGCCAGGCCGGCGCCAGCCTGCGCACCCACGATGTGGTGGCCGCGCCGGCCAGCGACGGCGGCTATGTGCTCATCGGCTTGTCGGTGCCGGCGCCCGGACTGTTCGCCGACGTGGCCTGGAGCACCGACGCGGTCATGGCGCAGACCCGCGCCCGCGCCGACACCCTGGGCCTGCGCCTGCTCGAACTGGCGACGCTGCACGATGTCGACGAACCGGCCGACCTGGTGCACCTACCGTCCGGGTGGCTGCCATGATGCGCGTGCCGAGGGCACTGGCACTGGTGCTGGGGTGCTGCGTGGGGGCCGGCGCCGCCGCCCAGCCGGCCGTGCCGCCCTTCTCGCAGATGACCGTGGGCGGCCCGATCGAGCACTGGCGGCCGATGCGGCCCGCGCCGAAAGCGGCCGACACCCGCTACAGCCTGGTCGCCGATGGCGGCGCGCCGGTACTGCGGGCCGAGGCCGACAACGCCATGTCGGCGCTGACCTATACAGTGCGGGTCGACACGCGCCGCTTCCCCTTGCTGCGCTGGCGCTGGAAAATTGCCGCGCCAGTTGCCGGCGCCGACATGACCAGCAAGGCGGGCGACGATTACGCGGCGCGCGTGTATGTGCTGTTCGACTACCCGCGCGCGCGCCTGTCGCTGTCGACCCGGCTCGGCATGGCGGTGGCCGAATCGGTCTATCGGCAGTCGATCCCGACAGCGGCCCTGAATTATGTCTGGGACAACCGCCAGCCGGTCGGCACCATTCGTGCCAACGCCTATACCGACCGCGCACGCATGCTGGTGGTACGCAGCGGCAGCGCCGGACAAGGACAGTGGCACACCGAGACACGCGACCTGCGCGCCGATTTCCGCGCCGCCTTTGGCGAAGAAGCACCCGATGTGGTCGGCCTGGCGCTGGCCACCGACACCGACAACACCAAGGGCCGGGCATTGGCCTGGTTCGGCGATATCGAATTCTTGCCGGCCTCCGGCCCGTCGTCGCCATGAAGCGCCTGCTACTCATCGGCGCTGGCCATGCGCATGCGCAAGTGCTGCGCGACCTGTGCACGCGCGCAAGTAGCGATCTCGAGGTCACCCTGGTGTCGCCCGCGTCCCTGGCCCCGTATTCCGGCATGGTGCCGGGATGGATGGCCGGGCACTACGACTGGGACGAGTGCTGCATCGACGCCGAACAGCTGTGCCGCGCCGCCGGCGCGCGCTTCGTGCGCGGCCTGGCCAGCGCCATCGACGCCGACGCCCGGACGGTGCAACTGGCCGACGGCGCGCGCCTGCCCTACGACCTCCTGTCGCTCGATATCGGCTCGACCGCCCTGCCGCTGGCCGGCGCCGGCACCCCGCTGGTGGCGATGCGGCCGCTGGAGCGGCTCGAGGCGCACTGGGAAAGGCTGCGCCACCAGGTGCAGGCGCTGCCGGCCGGCGCCCGGTTGCGGGTGGTGATGGTCGGCGCCGGCGCGGCGGGGATCGAAGCCTTGCTGGCCGTGCGCCACCAACTGGCCGCCTGGGCGCCAGCGGTCGGTCTCGACTGCGTGCTGGCCACCAGCGGCGCGGGCCTGTTGCCGGCGCTGGCCGCACGCGCGGCCAGGCTGGTGCAGCGCCACCTGCGCGCCCATGATATCGAGGTCGTGCGCGGCTTCGAAGCGGCTGAAGTCGACGCCATGGGGGTGCGCGGATGCGACGGCCGCCGGCTGGACGCCGACGTCGTGCTGTGGGCCACCGGCGCTGCGCCCCACGCCTGGCCGGGCGCGGCCGGACTAGCACTCGACGAAGCCGGTTTCATCCGTGTCGATGCGACCTTGCGCTCGGTATCGCATCCGGACATATTTGCCGCCGGCGACTGCGCCGGGCTGCCGGCGCCGGTGCCGAAAGCCGGCGTCTTCGCCGTACGCATGGGGCCGGTTCTGGCGCACAACCTGCACGCAGCATTGCATGAGCTGCCGCTCGCGCCTTACCGGCCGCAGCGGCGCAACCTGTTCTTGCTCGGCACCGGCGCTCGCCACGCGATCGCCGCCTGGGGGCCGTTCGCATGGCAGGGAAAATGGGTATGGCGCTGGAAGGAGCGGATCGACCGCCGCTTCCTCGCCCGTTACAACGGCGGGCCACGGCCCGCATGATCACACAGGAGACAACATGCACGACATCGTCCAGCAATACTACGGCCACACCCTGCAGTCCACTGCCGATCTCCAGACCAGCGCCTGCTGCGATATCAGCGCCGTGCCCGGCTGGTTGAAACCGCTGCTGGCGCGGATCCACCCGGAAGTCATGGAGCGCTACTACGGCTGCGGCCTGGTATGCCCGCCGCTACTCGAAGGCTGCCGCATCCTCGACCTCGGCTGCGGTTCGGGGCGCGACGTGTACGCGCTGTCGCAGCTGGCCGGCGCCAGCGGCGAAGTGGTCGGGGTCGACATGACCGAGGAGCAGCTGGCAGTGGCCCAGCGCCACACCGGTTACCACCGCGACAGCGTTGGCTACGACAACGTGCGCTTCCTGCACGGCTATATCGAGCGCCTCGACGAACTCGGCCTGGAAGCGGCGAGCTTCGACGTGATTGTTTCCAACTGCGTGGTCAACCTCTCGCCCGACAAGGCGGCCGTGCTGCGCGGCGTGCAGCACCTGCTCAAACCCGGCGGCGAGTTCTATTTTTCCGACGTCTACGCCGACCGCCGGGTGCCGGCAGCGGTACGCGACGACCCGCTCCTGTATGGCGAATGCCTGGGCGGCGCCCTGTACTGGAACGATTTTCTCACCCTGGCCAAGCAGCATGGCTTCGACGATCCGCGCCTGCTCGAAGACCGGCCCCTGGTTGTCACCAATCCGGCGCTGGCCGAACGGACCGGCGGCGTCGGCTTTTATTCGGCCACCTACCGCCTGTTCAAGCTGGCCGGCCTGGAACCTGCCTGCGAAGACTATGGCCAGGCCGTCGTCTACCGTGGCAGCATTCCCGGCCAGGCGCAGCACTTTACACTCGACAAGCATCACCGGATCGAGACCGGGCGCGTGTTCCCGGTATGCGGCAACACCTGGCGCATGCTGCACGACACCCGCCTGCACGGGCATTTCGATTTCATTGGCGACTTCAGCCGGCACTACGGCCTGTTCCCGGGCTGCGGCGGCGAACTCCCCTTTGACGGCCCGGACGCGGCCTCCGCCGCGCCCTGCTGCTAAGCGCCATGGAGTACGCCTTCGTTCTGGTGGTCGTTTTGCTTGCCTTCGGCAACGGCGCCAACGACAACTTCAAGGGGTTTGCCACCGTCTGGGGCGCCGACACGCTCACTTATCGCCAGGCGCTGACCCTGGCGACGGTGGCCACCGTCGCGGGCAGCATCGCCTCGCTTTACCTCGCCGACGGCCTGGTGAAACAATTCTCGGGACGCGGGCTGGTGCCGGACGCGATCGCGGCGGCGCCCTGGTTCATCCAGAGTGTCGCGGCAGGCGCGGCGCTGACCATCCTGGTGGCGACCCGGGCCGGATTTCCGGTCTCGACAACCCATGCGCTGATCGGCGGCCTGATCGGGGCCGGACTGGCCGCGCCGGCAGGCGCGGTTGCGCTGGCACGCCTGGGCTCGAGCTTCTTCTTGCCACTGTTACTCAGTCCGCTGCTGGCCGCCGCACTCGGGCTGCTGGCCTACCGCGGCATTGGCCGCCGCCTGGCCGACAAGGACTGCCTGTGCCTGGTGCCGGGCGCGCCCCAGCCGGCACCCGGCGGCGCCATCGCCATGCAGGGCGCCTTGCCGGCACCGGCCAGACTGGTGATGGGCGAACAAGGCAGCTGCGACGCGCTGCCGGCACCGGCGCGCATCGGGCTGCGCGCCGGTGCCCACCTGGTGCATGTCTCGTCGGCGACCCTGATCTGCTTTGCACGCAGCGTCAACGACACGCCCAAGCTGGCCGCGCTGCTGCTGGCGGCCAGCGTCACTGGCGCGCGCGACTCGATGCTCATCATTGCCGTGGCGATGGCCGCCGGCGGCCTGCTGTACGCGCGCCGGGTCGCACAAACCATGAGCAAGCGCCTGGCGCGCCTGGACAATGCGCAGGGCACCACGGCCAACCTGATCACCGCTGGCATGGTACTGCTCGCCAGCAGTGTCGCGCTGCCGGTATCGACCACCCATGTGGCCGTCGGTGCCATTGCCGGCGTTGGCACGGGCGCCGCGACGATCGACCGCGCGACCCTGAAAAACGTGCTGTTGTCATGGGTGGTGACGCTGCCGCTGGCTGCGATCGTTGCGTTTATCGCTGCGCTGAGCTTGCGCTAGGGGGCTCGCGGGCCTATCGAAAAACATTGCCATAGATCCAGATGGGCCTCATCATCATGTTTATAGATTAACAAGGAGATGACTATGCTGGCAGCCCTGCTCGGACGGACGATGTTACCGGTGTTCAAGAAAGCCTTGCCGACGATTGGCGCCACCGAGCGTGCCGCGCTCGAGTCCGGGACGGTGGGATTCGAGGGCCGTATTTTCGAAGGCAAGATCGATTTTTCGGCGTTGGCGGCAATTGCGCCAGCGCGCCCGCAGGCGCACGAGCAGGCGTTTCTGGACGAGCAGGTGCCGGCCCTGTGCCGCATGCTCGACGATTTCGAGATCGACCAGGCCGGCGACCTGCCGGCAGAAGTCTGGGATTACCTGCGCCAGCATGGTTTCTTCGGCATGATCATTCCGCGCGCCTACGGTGGCCTGGAGTTCAGTCACACGGTCCACGCGCAAGTGGTCACGCGCATTGCCAGCGTCAACATTCCCGCCGCCGTGACGGTGATGGTGCCGAACTCGCTGGGGCCGGCCGAACTGCTGCTGCGCTATGGCACGCAGGCGCAGAAAGACCATTATCTGCCGCGCCTGGCCAGCGGCCAGGAACTGCCCTGCTTCGCCCTGACCTCGCCCTACGCCGGCTCGGACGCCGCCTCGATGACCGACGTCGGCGTGCTGGTCGAACGCGAATGGAATGGCGTCATGACGCGGGGCTTTGCGCTGACGTTCAAGAAACGCTATATCACGCTGGCGCCGGTCGCCACCGTGGTCGGCATCTCGTTCAATGCCATCGATCCGGCCCTGCCCGCAGACCGGCAAGACCTGGGCATTACCTGTGCACTAATTCCGGTTCCGCATCCGGGCCTGGTGATCGGCGCGCGCCACCGCCCGATGGACAGCGCCTTCATGAACGGCCCGGTAGAGGCGAGCGACATGTTCATTCCGCTCGACTGGGTCATCGGCGGGGCCGACAATATCGGCAAAGGGTGGAGCATGCTGATGCAGTGCCTGGCCGCGGGGCGTGCGATCTCGCTGCCGGCGCTCGGTTCGGCGCTCCAGCAAAGCTCGTTGTACGTAGCGAACGGCTACGCCGGCCTGCGCAACCAGTTCGGCTTGCCGATCCAGCGCTTCCACAATATTGCCGCCCTGCTGGCCGAGATGGCGGTCGACCTGTATGCGAGCGACTCGGCGCGGCGCCTGACGGCGAGCATCCTTGACCAGGGCGAGCAGCCCAGCGTCGCCAGCGCCATCCTGAAATACCACGTCACCGAAGCGGGACGCCGCGCGATCAACCATGGCATGGATATCCTTGGCGGCAAGGCCATCTGCGCCGGGCCGTCGAACCTGTTGTCCGGGGCCTACCGCAATACGCCGATCGCGATCACGGTCGAAGGCGCCAACATCCTCACGCGCGCCCTGATCATTTTCGGCCAGGGGGCGATTCGCTGCCATCCGTTCGTGCTGTCGGAAATCGAGGCGGTGGAGCGCCAGGACGGTGCGGCGCTGGGCCGCGCCCTGCTCGGACACGGCGCCCACCTGGCGCGCAACGCCTGGCGCAGCATCGTCAAGGCGCCGCTGGTGGGCAAGCCGCCGCGCGCGCTCGAGCGCGAGGCGCGCACCATTGCCAGCCTGGCCGCGAAATTCGCGTTTGCCAGCGACATGTGCATGGGTGTGCTCGGCGGCAAACTCAAACGGATGGAACTGATCTCTTCGCGCCTGGGAGACGTCTTGTCGCATCTGTACATGGCCAGCGCCTGCCTGTGGCGCTATGCCCAGCACGAGAATGAAGAGATGGCCGTGATTGCGCGCGCCGCGGCGCGGCGCCAGATCTGGCTTGCCAGTTCGGCGCTGCACGCCCTGTTCGACAACCTGCACAACCCGCTGCTGCGGGTAGCGGCCAAGGTGGCGCTGGGTGGACTGCGCCCGCTGCATGCGCTTCGCGACCACGACAAGCTGGAAATTGCCGCGCTGTTGCGCCAGGCGCCGGTCATTGCCCTGCTGTGTCCGGAAGTCGAGGCGCCTGCCCGCGGCGGCATGCGCGACCTCCGAGACCTGCTGCTCCTGGCACAGGAAATCGGCGAGCAAGAAAGCGAGCGGCTGGCCAAGGCGATCCGCCAGCGTCGCCCGTTCGAAGAGATCGCTGCCGAATCGAGCGCGCCCCAGGCGCTGGCATTTCTCGTCGCCCTCGACAAGGTCATCCAGGTCGATAGCTTCGCGCAGACTGCATAAGCGGCGTGCGCCGGCGTTTAGCGGCTAGAATGCGCGTTTGTTCCCGCTTGGATTGATATGCTGAACTTGATCTTCCCCCGTCCTGGCAGAATATTTGCCCGCTTCGCCGCCGGCTTCGTTATTGCCGCACTCGGCATTGCCGGCACTGATCTGAGGGCCGAGCCGACGCCGGTTCGCATCGGTCTCGATGCCGAATTTGGCCTGGATCGCAGCACCTCGGCCCAGGCGATCGAACTGGGGCTGCGCACCGCGATTGGCGAAATCAATCGGGCCGGCGGCGTACTGGGGGGCCGGCCCCTCGAACTGGTTACCCGGGATCATCGATCCATTCCCGCCCGCGGCATCCGCAATGTCGAAGAGTTCGCGCGCATGCCCGACCTGGTCGCCGTATTCGGTGGGAGGTTCAGCCCGGTAGTGATCGAAGAGTTGCCGACCTTGAAGGCGACAAAAACCTTGTTCCTTGCCGTGTGGTCTTCTGCCGATGGCATTGTCGACAACGGCATGACGCCCAACTATGTCTATCGTCTGTCCCTGCGCGACAGCCTGGCCATGCCGAAGCTGCTGGGCACGGCGCGCAAGCGCGGCCTGCCCCGGGTTGGCCTGCTGCTGACGAATACCTCTTGGGGACGCAGCAACCTGGCTGCGGCGGAAAAATTCACCGACCGTAACAAGGACGTCAAGATCGTGCAGACAGCCTGGTACAACTGGCGCGACCAGACCCTGGTGGCCCAGTACCAGGCGTTACGCAATGCGGGAGCACAGGCCATTGTGCTGGTCGCAAATGACGACGAGGCAGCGGTCCTGGTGCGCGAGGTAGCTGCCCTGCCCGAAGCGCAGCGCATTCCCATCCTGAGCCATTGGGGCGTGACCGGCGGCGAGTTCACCGCGCAAGCTGGACCGGCCCTGCGCCAGGTCGACTTTTCCGTGATCCAGACCTTTTCGTTTTTCAAGGCGAACCGGGCACAACTTGCACGGTTCATGGCAAATCTGGCGCTCGTGTCTCCCATTCGCCGGATTGAAGACATCCATGGCCCGGTGGGCGTGGCGCATGCCTACGACTTGATGCACATTCTGGCCAAGGCAATCAACCTGGCAGGAAGCACGGACCGCAAGAAGGTTCGAGATGCGATGGAAAAGGTGCGCGAGCATCGCGGACTGGTCAAGAACTACGTGCCTGCGTTCACGCCGGCCCGCCACGAAGCGCTGGGCGTGAATGAATTGCTCATCGCCCGTTACCGCGCAGACGGTGTGCTTGTGCCGACCGGCGAGTGATGAATTTCTGGTCGCCACTGCAGGCAGGCAGTCTCTCGCGTCGCTTCGCCATCGCGTCCGCCATTCTCTCCGGCCTGGCCGTCGTGCTGGTGGCGGGCACCTCATTCTGGCTGGTCACTCGCCAACATGACGCGGCCGTCACACTGCTCGAGCAACGGGAGGCGACTTTCAACTCGCGTACGGTCGGCGACACCCTTGCGACACTGGTGGCACGCGTTGACGAGGTCGCGTCCAGCCCAATCCTGGCCACTGGTCTGGTCGACAGTGCTGGACGAGACACCTACCTGACGCCCTTTCTCAATGGTGTCCGGCAGATCGATGGCATTCCCGTCCAGGTGTTGTTTACCGACTTCGAAGGCAAGCCCATCGCCACCAATGGGATTGATCGCTTCGATCCGGATCAGTTGTCCTGGTTACGCGCGCGTATCGACCAGGGCCAGGAAAGCGCGGCCATTTTTGACCGGCCCCTTGGAGCCGAACTGGTCGGTGTCAGCCTGTTGCGCTACTCGCGCACCAATACGCCCGAGGGCGCTCTGGTCTACAAGATCAATCTGCGCGACCTGCGGCCGGTGGCGTCCGCGAGACTGGCGTGGAAAGGAAAAGCGCCGACCGCGCTGAACGAAGCGATCCTCGAGACGCCGATCGTCGCGCCTGCCCAACTCGCGCACCTCGGCCTGGTCCTGCGATCGGACACCTCTGCGGTGGGCCAGATCCTTAAGACACCCTGGTCGCAGTACAGCCTCATTGGCGGCATTGCAGCCCTGCTTGCCTTGCTTGTTTTCCTGTTTGGTTCGCGCCTCTCCCTTGGCCTGACCCGGGACCTGCGAACGCTCGAGCAGTTCGCGGGGAAACTCGGCGAAGAAGGCATCAGTGAGCATCGTGCTGAACTCGCAGGCAGTAGCGAAACGATCACCCTTGCACGGTCCATCAACCAGATGCTTGACCGCCTCCATCGGCAGCAGGAACATTTACAGAGCGAGCATCAGCGCAAGGATGAGTTTCTGGCCATGCTGGCGCATGAACTGCGCAATCCGCTTGCTCCCATCAGCAGCGCTGCGCAGCTGTTGCGTGCGCTCTACGCGAACGAGCCCCGGATCAGGCAGGCCAGCGATGTGATTTCGCGTCAGGTGACGCACATGACGCACCTTGTAGATGACCTTCTCGATGTGTCACGCGTGACACGTGGCCTGGTCACCATCGACAAGACCGACGTCGAACTCGGGGCCGTACTGCGCGAGGCGGTGGAACAGATGACGCCGGTAATCGAGGCCCGTGGGCACCGGCTGAGGCTGGACATTCCGGCAGGCGAACTGCATGTTCGCGGAGACCGGACCCGGCTGATCCAGGTGGCGGCCAATCTGCTCAATAACGCGGCCAAGTACACGCCCGACGGCGGAGAACTCCACGCCAGCCTGCACCCGCAGGGCGACTACGTGAACCTGCGGGTGCAGGACACCGGCATTGGCATCGGAAGCGACCTGCTGCCAGTTGTATTCGACCTGTTCACCCAGGGCCAGCGCACCCCCGATCGCAGCCAGGGCGGACTCGGGCTCGGCCTGGCCTTGGTCAGGAAACTGGTCGAATTGCACGAGGGCAGTGTCGCGGCGCACAGCGCCGGCGCGGGCCAGGGCAGCACCTTCGTGGTGCGCCTGCCGCTCCTGGACCGTACCCCTGCGCCAATCCCGGCCCCAGGCCCCGGCGCTAGTCGATCCATCACGCAGCCAGGGCGCATTCTGGTCGTCGACGACAATGTCGACGCTGCAACTACCCTTGCCATGATGCTCGAAACCGCCGGGCATCTGGTGAGCACCGAACACACGGCGCACGCCGCGCTCGCGGCGGCCGAGCGGCAAACGTTCGAAGTCATGCTGCTCGATATCGGTTTGCCGGACATGGGCGGGCATGAACTGGCCAGGGCCTTGAAGCAGCTCCCGGGGATGACAGGTGTCGCCCTCATTGCCGTGAGCGGCTACGGCCAGGAGCAGGATCGCCAACTGTCGCAGCAAGCAGGCTTTGTTGCCCACCTGGTCAAGCCGGTTCTGGCGGAAGAACTGATCCAGACAATCGCACGCGTCAGCTCGGCTGCGCAACGACTACCCGAGACCTGAATCCGGCGCGCGCTGCGACCCGCTCCAGCGTCACCGTGCCCTCGCGTCAATTGTCGACACACCGTAGAATACGGCTTTCCTCTTTTATCGATCAGTCACCCGTATGGAAACCAAGGACCAGCGCTACCTCGTCCAGCAAAACAAGCTCGCCGGCGACAAGACGGCGCCCGTGTTCGCCAAGGTAATGCGCAGCAAGGAAGGCAAGTTCGAAGGCGTGTCGTTTATCCGGAACAAGGACAAGGCGACCATCATGACCGTGGCCCAGGCGCAAGAAGTGGTCCAGTGGGCGACCACGAAAAAAGGCAATGCGCAGGAGTACGCGACCAAGATTATCTGCGTCGGCCAATAGAGCCAATAGCTGGCGCGGCGCTCTTGCCAGGTGGGGTCAAGCAACGCCAACCTGCGGGTTGGCGTTGCTGCTTTGACCAGCGCAGGCCCTTGCCAGTTCAGCGTTGTGCCAGGGTGGCCCGGACCACGATGACCTGTGCCAAGCGCGGATCGGGAACGTAGCTCATCACCATGTCCTCGCCATAGTCGCCGCGGTTGAATACCATGTCGACGTTGCCATCGGGCGAGACGAATTTATCCTTCGATAGTGCGACCAGATAGATCGGGCGCTGGTTGTCAATGGTCGCCCTGATTCCGTTGGCGGCCGAATCCACCTTCAGGCGCCAACCATTGGACAGGGCATATTGGCCACGCACCGTGTCGAGGTCTTCCTGGAAGACGCGGCGCGCCGGGGCAATCACCTGGACGCTCGACATGGCGCTGTCGCCAGCGATCGGATATTTCGGTGCCTGGGCGCTGGCATCGACTGCCAGTACCAGCACGCTGGCGCAAGCCGCCAAAGATAGGGAACGCATGTTAGCTCCTTCGCAAAAATTTGGGCACTGGCGGCATTGGCGCCAATAGCGGCGATGCCTGCCGGACGGTAGCGCAACCCCGGTCTTGTGGCCGGGGGCGGTAGATCCAGTCTAGGGCGGCGCTGGTGGTACACAAGGGCTTGATCGTCCACATCACGAAACGATAGCTAACTGCCGTAAGTCAGATCGGGACGACATGATGCATAAGCTGGCGCTCCTGCCGATTTTTCGTATCGTATTAGCCAGTGCGCCCGCTGGCGGCGCTTGCGGACTTGACTTTATCCACTGACGGCTGGATATTGTTTATCTAAGGCAACTTATCTCACATGTAACGCAGCGTGCGCGCCGAGTTTGCTGATCATTCATGTAAAATAGACAACATTCATGCCGCCCATACAAGGCGCGATACTTCGCACCCAACACATCATCAAGGCAGTCTCCGCTGGAGACTGCGACAGGAACCGATCATGCATACCGACCATCCGCACGAAAGCATCCATCCAGCCACCATCGACCGCAGCAAGCCGGCCGCGCCCAAGCGCAGCTTCGCCAGGGGCATCGTCGCCAAGGGCCGTCGCCTTCGCCAGCGCATGGGCGTGGCCCTTGGCCTTGGCGTCGGCGTGGCAGCGCTGGTCGTCGCCATGGAGTAAGCACCGGCGCTGCGCTGGTGTCGCGCCGGGCGGCAATATCGATTTGCCTATAAAATGCTGGCGATAGATTTCTATAGCGCATTACCTATTCGCGCATTACCTATTCGCGCATTACCTATTCGCGCATTACCTATTCGTCACCGCTCGACACCAAGGCTCGAATGAACTTTCCTCTTCTGCTCAACCTGGCGGTGGCGCTGGCTGGCTGCGCTCTGCTCTACCGCATGCAGGCAAGCCATGCATCGTTCACCAAGCGTGTCTTCACCGGACTCGGCCTGGGTATTGCGCTGGGCGCGGCCCTGCAGGCGATCTATGGCGCGACCTCGCCCGAGATCGCGGCCACGAACGCCTGGCTGGACGTGATCGGCAGCGGCTACGTCAAGCTGCTGCAGATGATCATCATTCCGCTGATCATGGTGTCGATCGTCCAGGCCATCCTGAAACTGCGCGACGCCGCCTCGCTCGGCAGCATCAGCACACTCACGATCGGCATCCTGATCCTGACCACCATCGTGGCGGCCACGATCGGCATCCTGATGGCCAAGCTGTTCGGCTTGAGCGCGGTCGGGCTGACCGCGTCGAGTGCCGAGCTTGCACGCGGCGAATACTTGCAGGGCAACCTGGCGGCGGCGAAAGACATCTCGATGCCGAGCATGATCCTGTCGTTCATTCCGGCCAATCCTTTTCTCGACATGACAGGCGCGCGCAAGACCTCGACCATCGCGGTGGTGGTGTTCGCGATCTTTATCGGTATCTCGGCCACCGGCATCGCCGGCAAGAAACCCGAAGTATTCCGCTCGTTCAGCGACTTCGTCCATGTAGCGCACGTGATCGTGATGCGCATGGTGACGCTGGTGCTGCGCCTGACCCCGTTCGGCGTGTTCGCGCTGATGGCCAAGATGGTGGCCGGCTCGAGCTGGCAGGATATTCTCAGCCTGGCCAACTTCGTGGTCGCCTCGTATTGCGCGCTGGCGCTGATGTTCTGCGTGCACCTGCTGTTGATCGCCGGCAGCGGCCTGAACCCGCTGCGCTATGTGCGCAAGATCTTCCCGGTACTGGCCTTCGCGTTCAGCTCGCGCACCAGCGCCGGGTCGATCCCGATGAGCGTTGCCACCCAGACCTCGCGGCTGGGCACGCCCGAGGGCATCGCCAATTTCGCCGCCTCGTTCGGCGCCACCATCGGCCAGAACGGCTGCGCCGGCATCTATCCGGCGATGCTGGCGGTGATGATCGCGCCCACGGTCGGCATCGACCCGATGACCGCTTCTTTCCTGCTGCCGCTGCTGGCGGTGGTTGCCTTCGGCTCGATCGGGGTGGCCGGCGTCGGCGGCGGCGCTACCTTCGCGGCGCTGATCGTACTGTCGGCGATGGACCTGCCGGTGGCGCTGGCGGGCCTGTTGATTTCGGTGGAGCCACTGATCGACATGGGCCGTACCGCGCTCAATGTCAGCGGCTCGATCACCGCCGGCACCGTCACCAGCCGCGTGCTCGGCCAGACCGACATGCGGGTATTCGAGAACGACGCGGAGATCAATCTGGACGGCGACGAACAGGTCGCTTGAGGGTCCGGCGGGCGCTGTGTAAGAACCCGCCGACGCCGCCGCGAGCCGTCGCGCAAGGACGCCAATCGTGCGCTTTGGGGCCGTCGAATCCGTCTATGATGACTTCATGTCAACATCGTGGACGGACTGGTAATGGAACAGCAGTGGCCTCAAGAAATCTGGCTGGTTCGCCATGGTCAAAGCGCCGGCAACGTCGCACGTGACCTGGCCGAGGCCGCCGCCGGACACCATATCGACATTGCCGACCGTGACGTCGACGTGCCGCTGTCCGAGCTGGGCGAACGACAGGCCGAGGCGCTCGGTGCGTGGTTCGCCGCGCTGCCGCCCGGGCAGCGGCCAACCGTGGTGCTGCACTCGCCCTATGTTCGCGCTGCCGACACCGCCAACATCATGATGCAGCGCCTCGATCAGGACAGCCGCGAGCGGCTGGTGGTCGAATCCGACGAACGCCTGCGCGAGAAAGAGTTCGGCGTCCTCGACCGGCTCACCACCCATGGCATTGCCCATCACTTCCCCGAGCTGTACGAGCAGCGCCAGCACGTCGGCAAATTCTATTTTCGCCCTCCCGGCGGCGAAAGCTGGTGCGACGTCATCCTGCGTTTGCGCAGCGTGATCGACACGCTCAATCGCGAATATCGCGAAGAGCGCGTCCTGATCGTCGCGCATCAGGTCACGGTTAATTGCTTCCGCTACCTGTTCGAGCATCTCAGTGAAAAGGCCATCCTCGATGCCGACCGGGCCGGCGATGTTCCGAACTGTTCAGTGACGTCCTACGAATTCGATCCCGCGCTCGGCAAGGGCGGCCACCCTGCCCTGCGCCTCGTGAATTTCGTCGCGCCACTCGAGGCGAGCGGCACCCCAGTTACCGCCGGCAAGGATCTGCCGGCGGCTCCGAAGGCCTAGTATCCGCCATGGACACCCTGACTGACTCGGGCGCCCGCGCCCTGGCCTGCGACGCCGCCGTTCACAACGTTGATAGCACCCTGCTGCGCAGCTGGCCTGTGCCGATGCCTGGCGTCGATGGCGACAAGGAAATTCGCGGACACGTGCTGGTATTGGGCGGGTCGTGCGAGATGCCGGGCGCCATCATCCTGGCGGCCACCGCCGCGCTGCGTGCAGGCGCCGGCAAGCTGACCATCGCCACCGGCCAGAGCGTGGCCCAGCTCGTGGCGCTGGCCATGCCCGAGGCGCGCGTGATCGGCTTGCCAGAGCACGCCAGTGCCGGCCTGTGCATCAGCGCCGTCGCCAGCCTGCTGCCGCTGGCCGACCGTGTCGACGCCGTGCTGATCGGGCCCGGCATGCAAGACGAAGCATCTACCGCCGAACTGGTGCATGCGCTGCTGCCGCGCCTGATGGAGGCAGGCGTTGCCGTGGTGCTCGATGCGTGCGCCATGAGCGCCCTGCTCTATCCGCCCCCGGCCCACGCTGCGGGCGCGCCCTGGCGTTTCGCGCGGCCGGTGGTGCTCACCCCGCACGCGGGCGAGATGGCGCACCTGACCGGCACCGGCAAGGAGGCTGTCTGCAGCGCCCCCGACACCACGGCCAGGACTGCGGCGCACGACTGGAATGCGGTAGTCGCATTAAAAGGTGCGCGCACTGTCATCGCAACGCCGGATGGAACGTTGTATCAGCACGAGGGCGGCAATATCGGCCTGGCGGTCTCTGGTTCGGGCGACGTGCTGGCAGGGATCATCGCAGGGCTGGCGGCGCGCGGCGCGCAACTCGCGCAAGCCGCGTGCTGGGGTGTGGCACTGCACGCACGCGCCGGCGAACGCTTGGCGGCGCGCATGGGAAGGCTCGGTTATCTCGCGCGGGAAATTTCTCAGGAAATCCCCGCGCTACTGGAACAGGTCGCGGGCACCGATGCCGGCGGCGCAGCAACCATCCGGTCTTAGCCGGTGGATGGAGCAATGGGTGGCTGACACCCATGCTCCGACCGATCCGCAGCCTGCATCGCGGAAACAAGCAGCAAGTAGTTAGCAACAAGCAGAAAAGCAAGAGGCCTGCGATCCGGCGAACTGGCACAGCTGCCGCCAGTAGGTTTCACCGTCGTATCGTGCGCTGATGGGGCCGCGTGTTGCGTCGGTTCCCTGATGGTTCCACTGCTGGGTTCCAATGGACCCTCGGAGGACCTAACCCTGGCGCCGCAAGCCTCCAAGGCTCCATCCGGAGTGCGCGCGGCACAAGATAGACGTGAACGAGGAGTTAAACAATGAACGCACTGACCCAAGCACCAAAAATCCTGCTGACTGCTGCCGTGTTGGCTTCCCTGCTCGGCGCATGCCGCAAGAACGAACCGGTCACCGATGCCACCACCACCGGCGACATGTCGGCCACCGTCCCCAGCACCACCTCGGGCACCAGCGGCACCACCGGCACCATGGGTGACACCGGCACTGGCGCTACCGGTACCGGCGCCACCGGCACCACTGGCACCACCGGCACCATGACCGATCCCGCGACCACGCCAACTGGCACCGTGACCGATCCGGCCATGACCACGCCAACCGATCCGGCAGCACCGCCGCCAGTGGGCAACAGCGCCACCGGCACCACCACGCCGCCGGTGAGTGGCCAGTGAGTGGCCAGTGAGTGGCCAGTGATCGGCTAATAAAGGGTTCCTGCCCGATACAGCTGATCTAGAGCTCATCTAGAGCTCATCGGCCACAAGCCAGCCCCGCCGGGCTGGCTTTTTTCATGCCCGGGCGTGGGTCAGGCTGGCAACGCCTTGCCGCGGCCGCGGCCAGTCAAGTAGCGTCCGATGCGCACCACGGTACGCACGAGCAAGCGCACCATCAGCAAGGTCAGGAGTGCCTCGACAAAGGTCACGAAGAACGCGGCCAACACGTTGTAGCGCGCGGCGCGGCGCTGGAACTTGGCAAACATCCGGTCGCGGGCGATCTCGATGCTGTCGTAGAAGGTCGGCACCACCAGCAGCGTGAGCAGCGTCGAGGTGATCGTGCCGCCGATGATCGCGATCGCCAGCGGCTGGTAGAACTGGCCGGCGTCGCCCAGCGCCAGGGCCACCGGCAACATGCCGGCGATCAGGGCGAACGTGGTCATCAGGATCGGACGCAGGCGCTTGCGGCCGGCCTGCATCAATGCTTCTTCGCGGTCCATGCCTTCGTGTTCGAGCACGCGGGCGGCGTCGAGCAGCAAGATGGCATTCTTCGCCACCAGGCCCATCAGCATCAACACGCCGATCATGCTCATCAGGTTGAGGGTGTTCTTGGTCAGGATCAGGGCCAGCACCACCCCGATCAGCGACAGCGGCAGCGACAGCATCACGCCCAGCGGCGCCGTGAACGAGCCGAACTGCATCACCAGGATCAGGTACATCAGGCCGATGCCGGAGCCGAGCGCGATCAGCATCTGGGTGAACAGCTCCGCCTGGTCTTCACCCTGGCCACCCAGCGCCAGGCCATAGCCCGGCGGGAAATCAAAGGTCTTGGCCAGCTTCATGGCGTCGGCAGTGACTTCGCCGGCCGAGCGGCCCTGGGCGTTGGCCGACACCGTGATCATGCGTTCGCCATCCTTGTGGCGGATACCGGCCGGGCCCTTGCCCATGGTGATGGTGGCGATCTGCTCGAGCGGCACCATCATGCCGGTGCCGGCCACCGCGATCGGCAGGCGCTCGATGTTCCCGGTATTGACCCGGTCGTCCGGATGCAGGCGCACGGCGACGTCGCGGGTCTCGTTGGTCGGGTCGACCCAGTCGCCCACCTCGATGCCGGCAAAGGCCACCCGCAGCGCCTGGGCGGCGTCGTTGACCGAGATGCCCATGGCGTTGGCCAGCCCGCGGTCGAGCACGATCTGCAGCTCGTTCTTCGGGTCCTGCTCTGACAGCGTGACGTCGACCGCGCCCGGCACCTGGCGCAGCTTTTCCATGTAGGCGGCGGTCAGTTCCATCAGCTTGCGCGAATCGGGGCCGGTGAACTCGACCTGGACCGGCTTGCCGCCGCCGCTGAGGTCGTCGATGACGACGTATTCGGCGCCCACCAGCGGCGCGATCTTGCTGCGCAGTTCGGCGCCGATCTCGGTCGCACTGCGCTCGCGGCTGCCGCGCTTGCCGATGTCGATATAGATGCGGCCGCCGTTCGGGTTGATCGAGCTGTTGGTGTCCTTGGTTTCCGGGATCGAACGGGCGATCTCGGCGGCGGCTTCGATCTTGCGGCGCGCATACTCGACGCTCGACGAGGCCGGGGTACGTACTTCGACCATCAGGTTACCGCCGTCGGATTTCGGCAGGAAGCTCGAGCCGCCAAAGAAATGGTGCAAGGTGAACGCGCCGATCAGGCTGCCGACCGCAATGACGGCCATCCATTTGCGGTGGTGCAGCGCCCAGGCGATCACGTTGCCGTAGCGGTCGGCCTGGTGGTCGAACCAGACGTTGAAGCGCTCGAGCTGGCGGCTCAGGCCTTTTTTCGGCTGGTGGTGGTAGTCGGCCGGGTCGCCCCAGTAAGCCGACAGCATCGGGTCGAGCGTGAACGAAATGAACAGCGATACGATCACCGAGCAGGTGACGGTCAGCGCGAACGGCCGGAACCATTCGCCGGAGACGCCCGGCATGAAGGCCACCGGCACGAACACGGCCATGATCGAGAACGTGGTGGCGGCTACCGCCATGCCGATCTCGGCCGTGCCTTCGAGCGCGGCGGTGCGGCGGTCGGAGCCTTTTTCCATGTGGCGCACGATGTTCTCGCGCACCACGATCGCGTCGTCGATCAGCACCCCGATCGCCAGCGACAGGCCGAGCAGGGTCATGAAGTTGAGCGTGAAGCCGCTCAGCCAGACCGCGATAAAGGCGGCCAGCACCGAGGTCGGCAGCGACAGCGCGGTAATCAGGGTCGAGCGCCAGGAGTTGAGGAAAGCGTAGACCACGAAGACGGTCAGCACGGCGCCCAGCACCAGCGATTCGATCACATTGTTCAGGCTGCTCTGCGCTTCTTCGCCGCCATCGCGCACGACGTCCAGCTTGGTGCCTTCGGGCATTTCCTTGTTGGCTTCTTCGACGACCTGATGGACTTTCTTGGCCAGCGATACGGTCGAGGCGTCGCGCGAACGGGCGATCTGCAGGCCGACGTTGGGCTTGCCGCTGCGAATCGACAGGCTGTTGACATCGGCGAAGCCGTCCTTGATCTCGGCCACCTGGCCCAGCCGCACGATCTGGTCGCCGCTGCGCTTGACCACGATTTGCGAAAAGTCTTCCGGACGCTCGATGCGGCCGACCAGGCGGATGCCCTTCTCGTCGAGCTCGCTGCGCAGCTTGCCCACCGGGGCATTGGTGTTCTGGGTGCGCAGGGCGCTGGTCACTTCCGACACCGACACATTGAATTCGCGCAGCTGCTCGGCGCGCAGCAAGACCGACAGTTCGCGGCGCAGCGCGCCGTTCACGTTTACGGTCGAGACCCCTTCGATGGCGCGGAACCGATCGGCCAGCACGTCTTCGGCATAGCGCGAGATCTCGGCATGCGACTGGCTGCTCGAGGACAGCGCCAGCTGCATCACCGGCTCCGAAGCCGGGTCCCAGCGCCGCAGCACCGGCTCGCGCATCTCGATCGGCAGCTTGTAGCGCACCGCTGCGATGGCGTTGCGCACGTCGTCCGAGGCTTCGATGACATTGCGGTCGAAGTCGAATTCCATCCAGATCGACACGCCGCCTTCGTAGGAGTTGGAATTGAGCTCGGTCACGCCCTGGATCGCGAGCATCTGCTTTTCGAGGCGGTTGGTGATCTCGCGCTCGACGGTTTCGGGCGAAGCGCCCGGATACGGGATGTCGACCACGATGACCGGCACCTCGACGTCCGGATTCTGGTTGACCTTGAGCTTGGACAGGGCAAGCAGGCCCATGGCCATCATCGCCAGGATCACCACGACCGTGGCGACCGGCTTCTTGACGCTGAAATTAGACAGGAACATGGTTTATTTCCCTTGCACTGGCGTGGCGCTGGCGGCGCTGGCCATGCGCGCCGACGGCATCTCGACCTTCTGGCCGTCTTTCAGGTTCGAGGTGGGCGAGCGCAGCACCACGTCGCCGGCCAGCAGGCCCTGCTTGATCTCGACATTGCCGGTACGCGGATCGCGCGCGCCGACCACCAGCGGAACCTTGTTCAGGGTCTTGTCCTTGATGCGCCAGGTATAGGCCTTGTCGCCGGCTTTCACCAGCGCCGCTTCCGGCAGCATCAGGGCGGTGCTGCTCTGGGCGTCGACCCGGCCTTCGGCGTACAGGCCGGCCACGCGCGGCTGTGCCTTGTCGGCGAACTCGACCAGCAATTCGACCTGGCGGGTGATGGCATTGGCGGCCGGGTCGATGCGCTTGATGACGCCGGCAAACTGCTGGTCACCATAGCCATTGACGCGGAAATTGACCTTCTGGCCGACTTTCAGGGTCGCGATCGCATCGGACGACACGCGCGCTTCGAAACGCATGCTGGTCGGATCGATCACCTTGACCAGTTCCTTGCCAATGTTGGCGGTGTCGCCGGCCGACACCTTGCGCTCGGAGACGATGCCGTCGAAGGGCGCACGCACCACGGTGCGACTGAGCAGCTGGCGCGCGCTCGCGGCGCGGCTCCTGGCGGCCGACAATTCGCTCTGGGCATTGTTGCGGCGCACTTCGGCATCGTCCAGGCCGACGGCGGTGGCCATGCCCGAGGCGCGCAGGGTTTGCATGCGCTCGAGCTGGCGCTTGGCCTGGTCCAGCGCCAGGCTAGACGAGCGCACGGCCGCTTCGGCCGACACCAGGCTGTCGCGGATCGCGGTCTCGTCCAGGCGCACCAGCACGTCGCCGCGCTTGACCGCTTGGCCATTGTCTTTCAGAACCTCAAGGACCACGGCCGACACTTCGGCGCGCAGGTCGGCCTTGCGCTCCGGCTGGATCGAGCCGGTGACCACCGGACCGCTATTGAGGGTGCCGCTCTGGATGGTCAGCACATCTTCGGAAGCGACCTTCAGCTGCGACGGACGCTTGTCCTTGAACTCGGCCGAATCCTTGGAATCCTTGCCGCAGGCGGCAAGCGCCGTGGCGATGGCAAGAACGAGTAGTGATGTGCGCAGCATGGTGGGTCTCCAGAGAAGGACTCGGTAATCTTGTAAAAATGCGTAGATGGATAGTCAGCGCGCAGTATCGATTAGCGCCCGGGCAGCGTCAATTGACGACTCTGCATAACGCGGAAATCGTGGGATGAACTGCGGAATTTCGCGATGAGCTGCATTCTGGACAACCAGGATGCATGGCAACAACACCAGAATGCGGACCGAGCCGGCCCGCCCTGCCTGCGCTGCGCGCCGCTTAAGCGGCGCCCAACACCGCATGGATCAGAAAGCCCATGCCGATGCCGGTGGCGATTCCGCCGGTAATTTCTACCAAGGTATGGCCCATGCGCTCGCGCAGGACCGTGTGTCCGACCGTGTCGCACGCCAGCTGGTTGATCGCCGCCGCCTGGCGGCCGACGTGCTGGCGCAAGCTGTTGGCGTCGATCATCACAATAAAGGCCAAGGTCACGGCGACCCCGAAGGCAGGATGGTCCAGGCCCTCGCGCAAGGCAATCAGGGTGGCCATGCTGCTAACGACGGAGCTATGGTTGCTGGGAAAGCCGCCGTTGCCCACCAGGTTGAATGCCCAGCGCCGCTGGCGCAGGCTGGTAATCAAGAATTTGATCGGGCCGACCACCATCCAGGTCAGCACGGGTGTTACAAGGTAAACAAGATCCATGTCTCGGTCCAGGTGAATTGATGCCGGCCAGAATTATCTCAGATGCAAGCCTTAGCCGATACCTATTCGAACGGTCGCGGCGGCATTCCCGCGCCACCCCGGTGCCCGGAACGGTACTATTGATACAACGCGAATGCACAGCCAAGGGGGCGTGATGCGGCATTTCAGGTTGTCGATAGCGGTCACGCTCATCCTGATGGGCCTTGCCGGCTGGTGGGGTTACGAGCACCGTGGCATCGCCGGCATGCTGCACGCGCTCGGAATCACCGCCGTGCTGGGCGTACTCGAAGTGTCGCTTTCTTTCGACAACGCGGTCGTCAACGCCTCGGTGCTGCGCGGCTGGAACGAGTTCTGGCGCAAATTATTCCTCACCGTCGGCATCCTGGTGGCCGTGTTCGGCATGCGGCTGCTGTTCCCGCTCGTGATCGTCTCGGCCGCAACCGGGCTCGGCCTGATCGAGGTATGGCAACTGGCCATCGACAATCCACGCGAATATTCGCGCCACCTCACCGAAAAGCATGCCGAGGTCGCCTCTTTCGGGGGCGCCTTCCTGTTGCTGGTATTCCTGAACTTTTTGTTCGACCAGGAAAAGCAGCTGCACTGGCTCGGCTGGGTCGAGGAAAAAGTCGGCAAGTATGGCACCGAGGGCCTGGCCATCCTGATCACCCTGTCGGCGGTGTGCGGCGCGATGTCGCTGATGCCGGTTGCGCGCAAGCTGCCGGTGCTGGTGGCCGGCGTTACCGGCGTGCTCATCTATATAGGGGTGCAATGGCTCAGCGGCCTGCTCGAACACCAGGAAGACGAGCCGGCGGTCGGCAAGATGCTCTCGCAGGGCAGCATCGGCGGCTTTCTCTACCTTGAAGTGCTGGACGCCTCGTTCAGCTTCGATGGCGTGATCGGTGCATTTGCGATCACCAACGACGTGGTCATCATCATGCTCGGCCTGGCGATCGGCGCCATGTTCGTGCGCTCGATGACGGTATTCCTGGTCTACAAGGGCACGCTCGAAGAATTCGTCTTTCTCGAGCACGGCGCGCATTACGCGATCGGCATCCTGGCGCTGATCATGTTCGCCAGCGTCCACTATCACATCCCCGAATGGTTCACCGGGCTGTCGGGGCTGGCGTTCATCCTGGTGTCGCTGTGGTCCTCGATCCGCTACCGGCGCCGCCTCGAGAGCGCGGCGCCCTGAACCGACAGCGCCATTTTGTTATTCTGCCAAGCCGTGGCAGAATGGGCGCGGCTGTGCCGGGCCAGCATCGCATCGGTGCCCGGTCCCCGCCCACTAGCCAGTTCTAATCCGACCTTTACTTTTACGATAGCCGCCCCATGCCCAACGCCCTGCCAAAACGTACCTCCGTCCTTCTGCTCGCGGCCATCGCCGCCGTCACGGTGCTGTTCGCGCTGTACACCTGGTTTACGCTGAGCTGGTCTTATTCCGAAGGCGAGCGCGCAGGCTACCTGCAGAAGTTCTCGAAAAAAGGCTGGCTGTGCAAGACCTGGGAAGGCGAAATCCTTCTCTCGAGCATGCCGGGAGCGATTCCTGAACGCTTCTCGTTCACGGTGCGCGACGACGCGGTGGCCAAGCAGCTGCTCGCCGCGATGGGCCAGCGCGTGCAGGTAACCTATGAACAGCACCGTGGCGTGCCCAGCTCCTGCTTCGGCGAGACCGAGTATTTCGCCACCAGGGCCAGTACCGGGCCGGTCAATCCGGTAGCCCCTAGCGATGCGCCGTCGGCGCAGTAATACACATTTCATATTGATTCCCATGCTGTGATACGCCTGAGATATCACAGCATGGGGATAGCCAGCGCGGCTGACGTGTTGCAGCGCGCCCGGCCTTATTCCTGTTCGTTCTTGCGCTGGTTCAGGATCACCTCCGCCAGCCGGGTGGCGGCCTGCGAGGCCGATGCCGGTGCGGCTTGCTTGAAGCGTCCCAGCACTTCGCGCGTGATATTGACCGATGCCACCCGCTGCTCGGCTTCCTCGGTGCGCGAGCCAATGGCGCGACCCAGCGCCGCCAGGTCGGCCGAACCATCTTCGTAGCGCTGCGTTTCCAGGTCTGCCAGCACCTTGCGCGCCTTGGCCATGCGCTCGGTAGCCTCGGCTGCCTTGTGCTGCATGTCGGCGTGGCGCTGCGCGTGTTCCAGCAGCGCACGCTGGGCCTCGCGCTTGTGCACCGCTGCCGCCAAGCCTTCTTGCTCGGCCGCTTCGCGCTCGCGCGCCAGGCGTGCCTGCTCTTCTTCGGCCGCCGCCCTGGCTAGCGCAGCCTGTGCGGCCGCCTGCTCCGAGGCCAGGCGCGCGCTGGCCGCTTCGCTGGCGCGCGCATCGGCCGCCGCCTGCAGGCGCTGCGCGGCCAGCTTGCGCTCGATGAGCACCAGCGCTTCGCGCGCAGCCTCGGTGGCGGCGCGTTCGGCCGCGATGGCCGCCTCGGTCAGCGCCAGTTGCTGCTGCTCGGCGGCTGCGCGCGCGGCTTGCTCCGCAGCCAGTTCGGCCGCGCGCTGCGCCTGCGCCTGCTGGGCCGCCGCCGCCGCTTCGGCATGCTCGGCCTCGTCGATGGCGGCGCGGGCCTGCTCCTGTTGTGCCTCGAACATCGCCACCTGGACCGCCTCGGCGCGGCGTTCGGCCTCGGCCTGCTCGCGCAGCTGGGCCGCCGCTGCCTGGGCCGCCGTGGCGCGGGCGGTCGCTGCCTGCGCCAGCGCGTGCTCGGCCTGTTCCTGTTCTTGCTGGCTTGCCAGTGCGGCTTCTTCGGCCGCCGCGCGCGCACGCTCGGCCTGCAGCAGGCGCTGCGCCCCTTCGCTGCGGCGCTCGGCTGCCTCAAACGCCTGCTGCTGCGCCGCGGCCAGTTCGCGCTCGGCCTGCAAGGCCGCGTCCTGCGCGGCGTTTTCGGCGGCGCGGGCATTGGCACCAGTCTGCAGCAGGGCGGCGCGCTCGAGGGCCAGCGCCCGTTCGCGCTCGTGTTCGGCGGCGTCGCGCTGGGCAGCCTGCGCGGCCGCCTCGTCGGCCGCGGCGCGCGCGCGCGCATGGTCGGCGGCGGCCGCTTCGGCTTCCAGCCGCGCCTGCACCTGGACGCTGGCGTCTTCTTCGGCGCGCGCGCGTTCGCCGGCCAGTTCGCGCAACTGGCGGTCGGCCTCGATGCGCGCCTCGGTCGCCGCCAGGATGCGGGCCTCGGCGTCGCGCCGTGCCTGCGCCCCGCTGGCCGCCATCTGTTCCAGGCGTAGCCGGTGGGTAGCGGCGTCACGCAGTTCTTTTTCGGTCTGCATGCGCATGCGCATCGACTGCGCCGCGACCCGGTCCGATTCGGCCTGGGCCAGCGCGATGGCTTCACGTTCCTGCTCGATGTGGGCCATGGCGCGCGCCTCTTCCAGCGCGCGCGCCTCGGCTGCGGCCCGCGCGAAGCTCGAGGCCAGCGCCACCTGGTCGGCGCGCTCGCGCTGGAGCGTCAGTTCCAGCGCCTCGGCCTCGGCTTCGGCCAGCATTTCGGCGGTCTGGCGGGCGCCGTGCTCGGCGCGCTCGCGCTCGCGCGCCAGGATCGCCACGCGCGCGTCGGCGCTGGCGGTGTGCAGCACTTCTTCGCGCGCCGCCTCCACCGCCGCCATGCGCTCGAGCGCCTGCTGGCGCGCGCGTTCGGTCTGGACCATCAACTCATCGGCCGCCTTTTCGGCCTGCACCGCCATTTCGGCCTGCGCCTCCACCTGGGCCGCCGCGCGCCGGCGCGATTCGTCTTCTACCCGCGAACGCGCTTCGCAGGCCTTGCGGGTTTCGGTCTCGCGCTGCACGCGGGCGCGCAACTCGGCGGTTTCCTGGCGAATCGCCTCCAGCCGCTCGCTCGATGCCTGGGCCGCCGCGCGCAGCGAATCGAGCCGCTCGCGGTTGGCGGCGATCGCTTCTTCGGATGCCTGCGCATTGGCCAGCGCCGCTGCGGTGGCCGCCGCGTCCAGCGCGGCGCGCTCCTCGGCCAGCGTACGCGCGCGCGATTCGGCATGGGCCCGGCTCTCGGCCGCCACATTGGCCTTGGCTTCGGCTTCGACGCGGGCGATGGCTTCCTGGATTTCCCGCATCTCCATCGGTGCGCGGCCGGGCGCGGCTGGCAGGCCGGCATGCGACAAGTCGATCGCGAAATCGTGTTCGTCGTGCTTGGGTGATTGGTGATCCATAGTGGTTCTCGCTGACGGCGGCCCCGGGCGTGGGACGCGTTACCGGATTATCCGGCAAATTTCAAGAAGTCGACACGCCGAACTGGGGCCGCAAACCGGCTCAATTCAGGCATTGTGTCCCCACAGCGGCGGCTCGTCCATCAGCGCCACCTGTTCGCGCAGCTCGAGAATGCGGTCCTGCCAGTAACGCTGGGTATTAAACCAGGGAAAGGCCGCCGGAAAAGCCGGGTCGTCCCAGCGCATCGCCAGCCAGCACGAATAATGGATCAGCCGCAGCGTGCGCAGCGCCTCGACCAGGTAGAGCTGGCGCGGATGGAAGTCGCAGAAGTCTTCATAGCCGGCCAGCACGTCGGCCATCTGCCCGACCATCTCGTGGCGCTCGCCGGAGAGCAGCATCCACAGGTCCTGGATGGCCGGCCCCATGCGGCTATCGTCGAAGTCGACGAAATGCGGGCCGTCCGGCGTCCACAGCACGTTGCCGGCGTGGCAGTCGCCATGCAGGCGCAGCGAGGGCAGCTCGCCGGCGCGCTCGTAACAGCGCGCCACCCCATCGAGCGCCTGCTCGACCACGCTGGCATAGGTAGCGGCCAGTTCAAGCGGAATGAAGCCATGGCTGCGCAGCCAGTCGACGGGCTCGCGCCCGAAAGTTTGCTGGTTCAGTTCCGGACGCGCCGTATAGGGCGCCAGGGCGCCCACCGCGTGGATGCGGCCGATGAAGCGCCCGATCCATTCCAGCGTGGCCGGATCGCCCAGTTCGGGCGCGCGCCCGCCGCGGCGCGGAAACACCGAGAAGCGGTAACCCTGGCAGCTGTGCAGGCTGCGCCCGTCGATCAGCATGGCCGGCACCACCGGAATCTCGCGCTCGGCCAGTTCGGTCACGAAGGCATGATCTTCGAGGATGGCCGCATCGGTCCAGCGCTGCGGGCGGTAGAACTTGACCACCACCGGAGCGCCCTCTTCGAGGCCGACCTGGTAGACGCGGTTCTCGTAGCTGTTGAGCGCGAGCAGGCGGCCGTCGCAGTACAGGCCCAGGCTCTCGACGGCTTCGAGCACCACTTGCGGGTCGAGTTGCGCGTACGGATGGGCCGGGGTATTGGCGCGGGGCAGTTCAGGGAAAGACAGATTATCCATATGGACATTGTAAGCGCCGCCGTGGCGGGCGTCGCGCCGCGCATGCGATTTCCGTGCTCGGGCGTCCCACAGCGGTTAAACTGTCGCCTTCCCACGCAACAAGAGCCCCTCATGCATCTCGACCAGCCCCTCAGCGACAAAGAATTCGACGACCTCGACCAGTTTTTGCTATCCGACCGCTCCCCCGAGGACGCGATGACGATGGACACCCTGCACGGCTACCTGACGGCGATTGCGATCGGTCCGGAAACCATCATGCCGGCCGAGTGGCTGCCACGGGTCTGGGGCCAGGACGGCCAGCAGGCGCCGGCCTGGAAGAACAGCCGCGACGAAGAAAAGATCATCAACCTGATCATGCGCTTCATGAACGAAGTGCTGGTCACGTTCGAAGTCGCCCCGAAAGAGTTCGAGCCGCTGTTTTGCGAGCACGAAGTCAACGGCAGCAACCTGATCGATGGCGAAGCCTGGTGCTGGGGCTTCTGGGAAGGCATGGAACTGCGCCCGGGTTCATGGGAGCCGATCTGGAGCTCCGAGGTGGCCGAACTGATGCGCCCGATCTACCTGCTCGGCGCCGACGAAATCGAAGAATCCGAACTGCCAGAAGTCGAAGACCCGAAAAAGGCGCACGCGCTGGCGCTGGAAATCGAAGCGAACCTGCCGGCCATCTACCGCTACTGGCTGCCGCTGCGCCAGCCGGCGGTGGAAACCGTGGTGCGCGACGAGCCGAAAATCGGCCGCAACGACGACTGCCCTTGCGGCAGCGGCAAGAAGCACAAGAAGTGTTGCGGGGCCCAGCCAACGCAGTGACGCTTGGGCTGCGCGCGGCGCCGGCACGCCAGGCATGCAATCATGTACGATATGCAATGCTTGCGGCCGGCCCGCGCCGCACACAGACCCAAGGACCTGCGATGACAAACCGCCTTACCCCTATCCTGCTGGCCACCGCCGTGGCAGCGGCCGTCCTGGCCAGCCCCGCCTGGGCCGCCGCCCCGATGGCCAAGACCCCTGCCCCCGGCTGGTCGCGCATCATGCTGGGCCAGTTCGAGGTCACCCCGCTGTCGGACGGCACGGTCGACCTGCCGGTGGACAAGCTGCTGGCGCAAGACCCCAAGAAAACCGCCGCGGCGCTGGCGAAGGCGCACCTGGAAGCGCCGCTGGAGACCTCGGCCAACGCCTACCTGATCAATACCGGAAGCAAGCTGATCATGATCGACAGCGGCGCCGGATCGTTCTTCGGCCCGACCCTGGGCCGCCTGGTCGCCAACATGAAGGCCGCCGGCTACCAGCCGGGCCAGGTGGACGAAATCTACATCACCCACTTCCATGGCGACCATGCGGGCGGCCTGGTCGACGATGGCAGGCTGGTGTTCCCGAACGCCACCGTGCGCGCCAACAAGAAAGAATCCGACTACTGGCTGAGCGAGGAAAACATGGACAAGGCCAAGAGCAAGGATGGCTTCAAGGCCGCCAGGGCCGCCATTACCCCGTATATCAAGGCAGGCAAGTTCAAGGCCTTCGACGGCGACGTCGAGCTGGTGCCGGGCATCCGCGCCCAGGCGGCCTTGGGGCACACGCCCGGCCACACCACCTATGTGGTGGAAAGCGGCAAGCGCAAGCTGCACCTGATCGGCGACCTGATCCACGTGGCGGCGGTGCAGATGGACAATCCGGCGGTGACGATCGAGTTCGACAGCGACCAGCAAGCCGCTGTTCCGGCGCGCAAGAAAGCCTTTGACGCCGCGGCCAAGGGCGGCTACCTGATAGGCGGCGCCCACCTGCAATTCCCGGGCCTGGGCCATCTTGCAACCGAAGGCAAGGGCTACCGTTTCATTCCGGTCAACTATACCCAGATGCGGTAAACCGGCCCGGGAGCACATTCGTCATGCCGCGCCGCCTCACCGGCGAGCGGCACTCAGAGCTTGATGAAGTGCTCGCGGTAGTAGCGCAGTTCTTCGACCGATTCGACGATGTCGGCCAGTGCGGTGTGCTTCTGGTGCTTCTTGAAGCCGGATGCGAGTTCGGGCTTCCAGCGGCGGCACAATTCCTTCAGGGTCGACACATCGAGGTTACGGTAATGGAAGAAGGCCTCGAGCTTGGGCATGCCGCGCGCCATGAAACGGCGGTCCTGGCAGATCGAATTGCCGCACATGGGCGATTTATTGGCCGGCACGTATTGCTTCAAGAAGGCGATCAGTTCGAGCTCGGCCTGGGCCTCGGTCACGGTGGACGCCTTGACGCGGTCGATCAGGCCCGACTTGCCGTGGGTGCCCTTGTTCCAGTTGTCCATCTTGTCCAGGGTCTCGTCGGACTGGTGGATCGCGAACACCGGGCCTTCGGCGATGATGTTCAGGTCCGGGTCGGTCACGACCACGGCCACCTCGATGATGCGGTCGTTGTCCGGGTCCAGTCCGGTCATCTCCATGTCGAGCCAGACCAGGTTGAACTCGTTCGGACGCGCAGGCTTTGCCGCCGCATCGGTTTGGGTAGCTTGTGACATAATTCTCTCTTTGCCTTATTGATGTGCACTTCGGTGTGCAAGGGTATCCTGCATTTTCTCACAGGCACAGAATGTCTTCATTCGGGTTTTCGGTTTTGTTCGTTGTTTTCTTTGCGTTGACCCTCGGTTTGCGTTTCTGGCTGGCCAACCGCCACATCCGGCACGTGCTGCGCCACCGCGCCTCGGTACCGGCCGAGTTCGCCTCGAAGGTATCGCTCGCCGCGCACCAGAAGGCGGCCGACTACACGGTGGCCAAGACCCGCCTGGGCATCGTCGGGTTGCTGTGGGCAGGCCTGGTGCTGATCGGGTTCACCCTGCTCGGCGGCCTGCAGGCCTTGTCCAGCACCCTGCTGGGCCTGACCGGCCCCGGCATGACCCACCAGATCGCCCTGGTCGCGGCCTTTGCGGTGCTCTCTGCCCTGCTCGACCTGCCGCTCGACTGGTACCGCCAGTTCGTCCAGGAACAACGCTTCGGCTTTAACAAGATGACGCCGCGCCTGTGGCTGGCCGACCTGGCCAAGGGCGCGCTGATGGGCGCCGTGATCGGCCTGCCGCTGGTATGGGTGATCCTGGTGCTGATGGAGAAAAGCGGCGACTTATGGTGGCTGTGGGCCTGGTGCGTCTGGAGCGGCTTCCAGCTGCTCATGATGGTGCTCTATCCGAGCGTGATCGCGCCGATGTTCAACAAGTTTACGCCGCTCGACGACGCTGGCCTGAAGCAGCGCATCGAAGCGCTGATGACGCGCGTCGGTTTCGCCTCGAAAGGCTTGTTCGTGATGGACGGCAGCAAGCGCAGCGCGCATGGCAATGCGTATTTCTCTGGCTTTGGCAGCAACAAGCGCATCGTCTTCTTCGACACCCTGCTGGCCCGCCTCGAACCGCACGAGATCGAAGCGGTGCTGGCGCATGAACTGGGCCACTTCAAGCTGCGCCACATCGTCAAGCGCATCGTGACCATCTTCGCGCTGTCGCTGGGCTTGCTGGCGCTGCTGGGTTACCTGAAAACCCAGGCCTGGTTCTACACCGGCCTGGGCGTGACGCCGCTGCTGGGCGCCTCGAACGATGGCATGGCCCTGATCCTGTTCATGCTGGTGCTGCCGATCTTTACGTTCGTGCTCTCGCCGCTCAACGCGATCACGTCGCGCAAGCACGAATTCGAGGCCGACGCGTTCGCGGCCCGTCACACCGACGGCGCCCACCTGGTGTCGGCACTGGTAAAAATGTACGAAGACAATGCCTCGACCCTGACCCCGGACCCGCTGTATTCCAGCTTCTACGATTCGCACCCGCCGGCCTCGGTCCGGGTCAAGCACCTGACCATGGCGGGCGCATGAAGCTGCTCGAACGCCACTGCACCGACGGCGCGCCCGCACTCGATCATGCGGCGATCCTTGCGCTGCTGGCGCAACTGCCCGACTGGCAGGCCGAAGGCGCGTCGATCATGCGCGCGTATGCCTTTGCCAGCTATCGCGCCACCATCGCCTTTGTCAACGCGGTGGCAGGCATGGCCGAAATCGAAAACCACCACCCCGACATGACGGTCGGCTGGCGCCGCTGCAAGCTGGCCTACTCCACCCATTCGGCCGGCGGCGCCCTCAGCGCCAACGACTTCATCTGCGCGGCCAAGGCCGATGCGCTGTACGCACAAGGAAACGCCGCATGAGCGACGCACACAAACTCAGCGGCACCGTCATCGCGGCGCACGGCCGCCATTACCTGGCCGACGCCGGCGGCGAAAAACTGCAGTGCGTCACGCGCGGCAAGAAGACCAACGTCGCCGTGGGCGACGTCGTGCACCTGATGAAGACCTCGGACAACCAGGCCGTCATCGAGCGCATTGCCGACCGCACCACCTTGCTCTACCGCTCGGACCAGTACAAGTCGAAGCTGCTGGCGGCGAACATCTCGCGCCTGTTCATCGTCGTCGCCACCGAACCCGGCTTTGCCGACGATCTGGTCTCGCGTTCGCTGGTGGCGGCCGAGGCGGCCGGCATCGAGGCCCACATCATCCTCAACAAGGTCGACGTCGTGGCCACCCTGGCGCGCGCGCGCGAACGCGCCGGCCTGTACGGCTCGCTCGGCTACCCGATCCACGAGGTCTCGGCCACCGCCCATCCGGAGCACGCGGTCCAGACCCTGACCCCGCTGCTCGCCGGGCAATCGTCGATCTTCATCGGCCAGTCGGGCATGGGCAAGTCTTCCCTGATCAACCTGTTGGTGCCCGACGCCGACATCGCGGTGCGCGAAATCTCGGAAGCGCTCGACACCGGCAAGCACACCACCACGTTTACCCGCCTGTACTGGCTGGCAGACGGCGCCTCGATCATCGATTCGCCCGGCTTCCAGGAATTTGGCCTGTACCACCTGAGCGAAGGCATGCTCGAGCGCGCATTCGTGGAGTTCAAGCCCTACCTGGGCGGCTGCAAGTACTACAACTGCCGCCACCTGCAAGAGCCGCAGTGCGCGGTGCTCGAGGCGGTAGCCGCCGGCAAGATCGCGCGTTACCGGCACGAACTGTACGGACAGCTGCTGCATGAGTCGGCGCAGACGCTGTATTGATCGCGCCGCCGCTTTCCCTAACGTCAAGTAAAGCCCTTATAATTCCAGGGGATAAAACAGTAAAGCCCAGACGCCATGCCAGTTGCTCAAGTTAAGCACTTCCTGCAATTTTCCGACTTCACCCGCGACGAGTTCGAATACGTCATCGAGCGCGCCCATCTCATCAAGCGCAAGTTCAAGGCCTATGAGGTCTACCACCCGCTGGTCGACCGTACCCTGGTAATGGTGTTCGAGAAAAGCTCGACCCGCACCCGCCTGAGTTTCGAGGCCGGCATGCACCAGCTGGGCGGCGCCGCGATCTACCTGAACACGCGCGACAGCCAGCTCGGCCGCGGCGAGCCGGTGGAAGACGCGGGCCAGGTCATGTCGCGCATGTGCGACATCATCATGGTGCGCACCTTCGGCCAGGAGATCATCGAGCGCTTCGCCGCCCATTCGCGGGTCCCGGTGATCAATGGCCTGACCAATGAACACCACCCCTGCCAGGTACTGGCCGACATCTTTACCTTCTACGAGCACCGCGGCCCGATCGCCGGCAAGCTGGTCACCTGGATCGGCGACGCCAACAACATGCTGTACTCGTGGCTGCAGGCGGCCGAAGTGTTCGGCTTCCACCTGAACGTCTCCACCCCCAAGGGCTACGAGCTCGACCCGGCGCTGGTTTCGACCGACCGCTTCACGCTGTTCGACGATCCGGCGCACGCCTGCGAAGGCGCGCACCTGGTCAGCACCGATGTCTGGACCAGCATGGGCTATGAAAAGGAAAACGCCGAGCGCCTGAAGGCCTTCGACGGCTTCATCGTCGACAGCGCCAAGATGGCGCGCGCCGCGCCCGACGCGCTGTTCATGCATTGCCTGCCGGCCCACCGCGGCGAAGAAGTCTCCGCCGCCGTCATCGACGGCCCGCAGTCGGTGGTCTGGGACGAAGCGGAAAACCGCCTGCACGTGCAGAAGGCCCTGATCGAATACCTGCTCCTCGGACGCATCGGGGACCAGTAAAGCAGCACCCTTTTACCACCTTGTCAGCACCAACCCCTAGTTTGATCGTTGGCGCGCCGTTCCTGCCCGGGAACGGCAGCAAGCGCCAGCTGACCATATCACCCCCACCTCCCTCCACACTGGAAACACCCATGAGCGACATTAAAAAAGTAGTCCTCGCCTACTCCGGCGGCCTCGATACCTCGGTCATCCTGAAATGGCTGCAAGATCACTACAACTGCGAGATCGTCACCTTCACCGCCGATCTCGGCCAGGGCGAAGAACTCGAGCCGGCACGGGCCAAGGCAATCAAGTTCGGCATCAAGCCGGAGAACATCTATATCGACGACGTGCGCGAGGAATTCGTGCGCGACTTCGTGTTCCCGATGTTCCGTGCCAACACCGTCTACGAAGGCGAATACCTGCTGGGCACTTCGATCGCGCGTCCCTTGATCGCCAAGCGCCTGATCGAGATCGCCAACCAGACCGGGGCCGATGCGATCTCGCACGGCGCCACCGGCAAGGGCAACGACCAGGTCCGCTTCGAGCTCGGCGCCTATGCGCTCAAGCCAGACGTCAAGATCATCGCTCCCTGGCGCGAATGGGACCTGCTCTCGCGCGAGAAACTGCTGAAATACGCCGAAGACGCTGGCATCGCCGTCGACATGAAGCACAAGAACGGCGGCGCCCCCTATTCGATGGATGCCAACCTGCTGCATATCTCGTTCGAAGGCCGGCACCTGGAAAACCCGAGCGCGCAGGCCGAGGAATCGATGTGGCGCTGGTCGGTCTCGCCCGAAGCGGCGCCGGACCAGGCCGAATACCTCGATCTCGAATACGAGCGCGGCGACATCGTGGCGCTCAATGGCGTGCGCATGAGCCCGGCTACCGTGCTGACCGAACTCAACCGCCTGGGCGGCAAGCACGGCATCGGCCGCCTCGACCTGGTGGAGAACCGCTATGTCGGCATGAAGTCGCGCGGCTGCTACGAGACCCCGGGCGGCACCATCATGCTCAAGGGCCACCGCGCGATCGAATCGATCACCCTGGACCGCGAAGTGGCGCACCTCAAGGACGACCTGATGCCGCGCTACGCCTCGCTGATCTACAACGGCTACTGGTGGGCGCCGGAACGCATCGCCCTGCAAACCCTGATCGACCACACCCAGGCCACCGTTAACGGCTGGGTGCGCGTCAAGCTCTACAAGGGCAATGTGATCGTGGTCTCGCGCGATTCGAAAACCGATTCGCTGTTCGACATGAACATCGCTACTTTTGATGAAGACGGCGGTGCCTACAACCAGGCAGATGCCGGCGGATTCATCAAGCTCAATGCGCTGCGCATGCGCATCGCTGCGAAAGCCAGGGAAAAACGCGGGCAGTAAATCCTGCTGCTTTGGAAAGCCGCCCGAGGGCGGCTTTTTACATCAAGCCTGGCATGTTTCCTCTAGCTTGACCGCCCGAGCTCCCCTCGCGCGACCGGTCTTTTGTCTTCAGTCTACAATCGGTACAAGCACAGACCACCCCGGCCCAGCATGCTTTCCGACGACGAACCCGACAGCGCTTCACCGCGCCTGATCGACATCCCCCCGCCCTCGCAGGCGCTCCCGGCCGGCGCGGGGCGCGAGAACGCGCTCGACATTATTTACCGCAACATCCAGGATGTCATCTACCAGCTCGCCGTCGAGGAGAACGAACGCTTTCGCTTCGTGAGCGTCAATCGGGCGTTCTACGCGGCCACCCAGTTGCGGCCCGAGCAGGTCATCGGCAAGCAGGTAGGCGAAGTCATCCCCGAACCGTCGCTGGCGATGGTGCTCGGCCACTACCGCGAAGCGATTCGTTCCGGCCAAACCCAGCACTGGCAAGAACAGAGCGACTTCCCGGCCGGGCGCAAGGTGGGACGGGTGTCGGTCACGCCGGTGTTCGACGCACAGCGCCGCTGCACCGACCTGGTTGGCACGGTGCACGACATTTCCGACATGATCGAGCGCGAGGATAAGCTCAAGCAGGCCAATGACGCGCTGCAGCAGGCGATTGCAGCGCGCGACCGGCTGGCCGAATCGGTACGGCGCGAAGAAGAACGCCTGTTGCTGGCACTGGACGGTATCGGCGAGGGCGTATGGGACTGGCGCCTGGATGAGAATTCCACCAGCTTCTCGACCAAGTGGAGAGAGATCATGGGCGCGGCCGACGAGCAGGCCCTGGCGACCACGCAGCAGTGGCTCGAACGCATCCATCCCGACGACGCCGCGCGCGTGCGTGCCAGCGTGACGCGCTATCTCAGGGGCGAAACACCAATATACAGCTGCGAATACCGGGTCCAACGCATGAGTGGCGAATGGATCCGCGTGCGTTCGCGCGGCAGCGTGGTCGAGCGTAGTGCGACCGGCCAGGCGCTGCGCATGATCGGCACCCTCACCGACATCACCGAGACCGAACTCATGCGGCAAGCGCTGGCCGACAGCAACCAAAGGCTGGCGCAGCTGGCGCAGCAGGTGCCGGGCGCGCTGTTCGAACTGGTCCGGCATGCCAACGGCACGCTGGCCTGCCTGTTCATCAGCGACATGGCCTACAAGCTGTTCGGACTGGCGCCAGCCCGGATCCAGGACGATCTCGGCTGCCTGAGCGCCCGCATCGCACCGGCCCACCAGGTCCGTTTGCGGCGCGCACTCGAGCGCTCGGCCGCCCAGCTGCACCCGCTGCAGGTGGAATTCCAGGTCAGGCTGGCGAACGGAGAGCAACACTGGTGCGAAGTCATCGCCACGCCGGCCAGGGCCGGCGCCGGCGCCACCATCTGGTATGGCTTTACCGACGATATCTCGGCCCGCAAGCATAGCGAAAACACGATCCGCCTGTTCACCCGCAAGCTCGAGCAGCGCGCCAACTACGATACCCTCACCGGGCTGCCCAATCGCGCCCTGTTCCGCGACCGCCTGGAGCAGGCGATCGAGCGCGCCGAAGGCTACGCGGGCGAAGTGGCCCTGCTGTTCATCGATCTCGACCGCTTCAAGGAAGTCAACGACCTGCTCGGCCACGACGCCGGCGACCTGCTGCTGGTCGAGGCGGCGCAGCGCATCCAGGCCTGCGTGCATAAGGGCGACACGGTGGCGCGGCTGGGCGGCGACGAATTCACCGTGATCCTGACCGACACCCGCGAGCTGGCGCACGTCGAGGCGGCCGCGCAGGCAATCCTCGATGCGCTCGCCCTGCCGTTCCAGGTGCGCAGCGAACTGCTGCACATCACCGGCAGCCTCGGCATTGCGCGCTTCCCGGCCGACGCCGCCAATCCCGAAGAGCTGATGCGCAACGCCGACCATGCCATGTACCGCTCCAAATCCGGGGGACGCAACCAGCTCACCTTCTTCGAAGCCACCATGCAGGCCGCCGCGATCCGCCGCCTCAAGCTGCTGGCCGAGCTACGCCGCGCCGTCCCGGACGACCAGCTCGAACTTTACTTCCAGCCCATCGTCGACCTGGCTTCCGGCCGGATCGTCAAGGCCGAAGCCCTGGTGCGCTGGCGCCATCCCTCGGGCGTCCTGCTGGTGCCGGACAGCTTCATCGGGGTCGCCGAAGAATCCGGCCTGATCCACGAGATTGGCGACTGGGTGTTTCGCACCGCGGCGCATCACTCCAAGCGCTGGTCCGGCCAGCTCGGCCACGAATTCCAGGTCAGCATCAACAAGTCGCCGGTGCAGTTCCAGCCGCAAGCCGGGGCCACCGACTGGGTAGCCCACCTGGACGATATCCATCTGCTGCCGCGCTGTATCAACGTCGAGATCACCGAAGGCCTGCTGCTGAACCTGTCGGACACGGTGCTGTCGAAGCTGGGCGCGCTGCAGGCCAGCGGCATGCAGGTGTCGATCGACGATTTCGGCACCGGCTATTCGTCGATGAGCTACCTCAAGCGTCTCGACATCGACTACCTCAAGATCGACCAGTCCTTTGTCGCCGAGCTGGTCCACGACAACTTCAGCCGCACGATCACCGACACCATCATCGTCATGGCCCACAAGCTCGGCCTGAAGGTCATTGCCGAGGGTGTCGAAACGGCCGAGCAGCGCAGCTGCCTGAGCGCCTCGGGCTGCGACTTTGCGCAGGGCTTCCTGTTTTCACGGCCGCTGCCGGCCGACCAGTTCGAGGCGCTGCTGGCGCTGCCCTAGTACCGGCCTGGCACCGCGCGCCGCGCGCCGCATCAGTTGCGCAGGTCGTCCACCGCTTGCTGCCCGAATCCTGCCCCGAGCAGGTAGTCGACCAGTGCCGCCGCGCACTGGCTCGGGGCGACCAGGTCCCCACCCTCTTTCAAGTCGACGAAGCGCTGCCTGAGCGGAAAGCGCGCGTCTGGCGTGGCGCGGATCTCGGCCTGCATGTCGGTATCGATCACGCCCGGCGCCAGGCTGCAGGCCAGCACCCGGGGATCGGCATCGAGTGCCACGGCGCGCGCATGCTGGTCGAGCGCGGCCTTGGTGGCGCAGTAGACGCTCCAGCCCGGGTAGGCATTGCGCGCGGCGCCGCTCGAGACATGCACGATGCGCCGCTGGGCCTGGGGCGCGGCCTGCACGAAAGCCGCCGCCAGCGCCAGCGGCGCCGCCACGTTGATCGTCGCGGCGCGCAGCGCTGCCAGCGGGTCCTGCTGCGCCAGCGGTCCGACCGGACTGACCACGCCGGCATTATTGACCAGCAACGCGGTATCGCAGCCGGCCAGGAAACGGCGCAGCGTATCTCCCTGCAGCCAGGCGGCCAGCGCCGCGCCGTCCCCGAGGTCGACGCTGGCTTGCTCCATGCCTTCGCCGCCCTCGGCATGGCCGCGCGCCAGTCCCAGCACGGCAATACCGCGCGCCAACAATTGCGCCGCCACCGCGGCGCCCAGCCCCCGTGTGTGGCCCGTGACGACTGCCTTGATCATGGCTACCTCTCTCAAATGAACACCGGTTCCGGTTCCAGTTGCACGCCGTAGCGCGCTGCCACGTCGGCCTGGATCGCGCCTGCCAGCCGCACCACGTCCTGGCCCGTTGCGCCGCCCAGGTTGACCAGCACCAGCGCCTGCTTCGGATAGACGCCGGCCGCGCCCAGGGCCTTGCCCTTCCAGCCGCACTGGTCGATCAGCCAGCCGGCGGCCAGCTTCTGGCTGCCGTCTGGCTGGGCGTGGTGCACGAGCTGGGGGAACTGCGCCAGCAGCTCGGTGCACTGCGCGCTGGAGACGACCGGGTTCTTGAAGAAGCTGCCGGCGTTGCCGATCTCGAGCGGGTCGGGCAGCTTGCGGCGCCGGATGGCTTCCACGATGCGTCCGATCTCCTGTGGCGTGGGCGCGGCCAGGCCGGCGGCGTCCACCGCCTGCGCCAGTTCCGCATAGCGCAGGTTCGGCGTCCAGGCCAGCGGCAGCGCAAAGGTCACGTCCAGCACCACCAGGGCATTGCCCTCGGGGTGCTTGAAGATGCTGTCGCGATAGCCGAAACGGCAGGCCGCGGCGTCGAGGGTGCGGGTTGTGCCGCTGGCCATGTCGTAGACCGTCAGCGAATGAAAGCGATCCCGGGTTTCGGTGCCGTAGGCGCCCACGTTCTGGATCGGCGCGGCGCCGACCGTGCCCGGGATCAGGGACAGGTTTTCCAGTCCACCGAAGCCCTGGGCCAGCGTCCACTGCACAAAGGCGTGCCAGTTCTCGCCGGCCTGGGCGCGCACCAGGCGGTAGCCGGCCTGCTCCCCCAGCACTTGCCGGCCCTGGCCCGTCATGTGCAGCACGATGCCGTCGAAGTCGCGCGTAAACAGCACGTTGCTGCCGCCGCCGAGTACCAGGCGCGGCAGGCCGGCCAGCGCGGGATCGCAGCGCACCGCGTCGAGCTCGGCAGCGCTGTTTACCCGCAGGTAATGCCGGGCGCGCGCCGGGATGCGAAAGGTGTTGAGCGAAACGAGTGAATGGTCGTGGACGATGGGGGCGTAGGCAGGCATGGGGCGTGATGGTGTTTTCGTCCATTATAGGGGCAAGTGGGGCGGCCTGGGCCGGGCGCGCCTGTTGCCTGCGCGGCAAATTGTGATCGCGTGCGGTAGCCGTTGTCCGTTAAAATAGAGGGGTTCATCTATTAGCAATATCGAAAAAAAGGAAACCCCATGCCATCGTTTGATGTCGTCTGCGAAGCAGACATGGTCGAAGTAAAGAATGCCGTAGAACAATCGAACAAGGAAATCACCACCCGCTTCGACTTCAAGGGCAGCTCGGCCAATGTCGAGCAGAAAGAGAAGGAATTGACCCTGTTCGCCGACTCCGACTTCCAGCTCAGCCAGGTCAAGGACGTGCTCGTCAACAAGATGGCCAAGCGCAAGGTTGACGTGCGCTTCCTTGACGAAGGCAAGGTCGAGAAGATCGGCGGCGACAAGGTCAAGCAGGTGATCAAGGTGCGCAACGGCATCGAGACCGAGGACGCCAAGAAGATCACCAAGCTGGTCAAGGAAAGCAAGATGAAGGTACAGGCCAGTATCCAGGGCGAATCGGTGCGCATTACCGGCGCCAAGCGCGACGACCTGCAGGCCGCCATGGCCATGCTGCGCAAGGATGTCGAAGACCTGCCGCTGGCGTTCAACAACTTCCGCGACTGATCGGCCCTGGCCAGCCCGGCCGCGCGGCGAACGCTGCGCAAGCCCTTTCCCGCCTTGGGGTAGAATGACGCCCGTGCCGGTGCACGGTCGTCGATGCATATGTACGCGTAGGAAACTACGGTCGTTCTAAGGATTGCAATGAAACGTGTTGATGATTTCCGCCTGCGAATGGGCAACAAGGAATATGTTCCCATCATGATCGGCGGCATGGGCGTGGATATCTCGACGTCCGAGCTGGCGCTCGAGGCGGCGCGCCTGGGCGGCATTGGCCATATTTCCGATGCAATGGTGCAAGACGTGTCCGACCGCAAGTTCGACACCAGCTTCGTCAAGGAAAAGACCAAGCTCTACAAGTTCAACATCAACAACATGAACAAGGCGGTGGTCCAGTTCGACCTCGAGCGCCTGGCCGAAGCGACCCGCCTGCACGTGGGCGCAACCATGGAAGCGAAAAAAGGCAGCGGCCTGATTTTCGTGAACTGCATGGAAAAGCTGACCATGAACGCGCCGAAGGAAACCCTGCGCACGCGCCTGGCATCGGCGCTCGACGCGGGCATCGACGGCATCACCATGTCGGCCGGCCTGCACCTCGGCTCCTTCGACCTGATCAAGGATCACCCGCGCTTTCGCGACGCCAAGCTGGGCATCATCGTGTCCTCGGTGCGCGCGCTGCAACTGTTCCTGCGCAAGGTCTCGCGCCTGGACCGCTTGCCCGACTTCATCATCGTCGAAGGTCCGCTGGCCGGCGGCCACCTCGGCTTCGGCATCGACGACTGGAAGCAGTACGACCTGCACACCATCATGGATGAAATCCATGCCTACATGCGCGCCGAACAGCTCGATATCCCGGTGATCGCCGCGGGCGGCGTGTTCACCGGCTCGGATGCGGTCGGCTTCCTCGAAAAAGGTGCGGCTGGCGTGCAGGTTGCCACCCGCTTCACCGTCACGACCGAATGCGGCATGCCCGACGACGTCAAGCAGGAATACTTCCGCGCCAGCGAAGAAGACATCATTGTCAACGGCGTCTCGCCGACCGGCTACCCTATGCGCATGCTCAAGAGCACGCCGGCGATCGGTTCCGGCATCCGCCCGGGCTGCGAATCGTATGGCTATCTGCTCGACGCCACCGGAAATTGCGCCTACATCAATTCGTATAACCGCGAAGTACAGGCCAGCCCGGATGGCAAGAACATCTCGGTGCTGGACAAGACCTGCCTGTGCACGCACATGCGCAACTTCAACTGCTGGACCTGCGGCCATACCACCTACCGCCTCAAGGATACCAGCCACCGCCTGGCCGACGGCAGTTACCAGATCCTGTCGGCCCAGCACGTGTTCGAAGACTACCAGTTCAGCGTCGACCACCAGGTGGCCTTGCCGCCGAAGCAGGAAATCGCGCTGGCCTGAACCACATCGGCCGGCACGGCCGCTTCAGCGCAGTTCTTCCCTCAAAGCCACGGCCTGCCGTGGCTTTGTTGTTGGCGCCAAGGCGGTGCGCCGAGGCGGTGCGCCGCACGGGTGGGAAGGCGTGTAAGCTGAGAACTCAAGCGAGCGCTTTTCACGAAGGGTGCCGGCATGACCACCATCGATCCAACTGCCCAGGCCACGTTCCTGAC
Source organism: Massilia sp. H6 (assembly GCF_024802625.1). Lineage (NCBI taxonomy): Bacteria > Pseudomonadati > Pseudomonadota > Betaproteobacteria > Burkholderiales > Oxalobacteraceae > Massilia > Massilia sp. H6. The sequence goes on along the minus strand of NZ_CP103371.1, from coordinate 1,756,980 downwards.
CGACGACGCCGGCAAGGTGCTGACCTGGAATCCGGCCTGTGCGCGCATGTTCGGATGGACCGCCGAGGGTGCACCCGGCCGCCTGTTGAGCGAACTCATCGCAGGCGATGCGCGCTGGCCGGCGCTGGCTGCCGCCGGCGGCGGACGGGTCCGGCTGCGCTTTTCCGGCGGCCGCGACGGCCCTGCCTGCCTGAGCCTGATCCGCCAGTACGACGCCACGGGCGAACCGCAAGGCTGGAGCGCCAGCATCACCATTTCGCCTTCCGAGTCGGTGCATGAATCCGAACGCGTCGGCGGCACTCCCTTGTCGCAGGTCGTCGATTTACTGCCCGGCACCTTCTACGCCATTAACCGCGCCGGCCGCTTCGTGCTCTGGAACCACAATCTCGAACGCGTCACCGAGATGACGCCCGACGAACTCGGCGCGGCCCATGTGATCGACATGTTCGAACCACGCGACCGCGAGCTTGCGCTCGAAAACTTTCGCCGCGTGTTCGAAGAAGGCGCCGAGGTCTCGATGGAGATCAATTTCGTGGCCCGCAGCGGCCGCGAAACCCCCATCATGCTGGGCGGCGCCCGGGTCTCCTGCGACGGCGGCGACTACCTGTTCGGCATGGGCATCGACATCGCCAGGCGGCGCGAAAAAGAGCGCCGCCTGCTGCTGAGCGAGCGCGCGCTGCACGCCGCCAGCAACGGCATCGTGATCACCCGCTGCAGCGGGCGCGACAACATCATCGAATACGTCAACCCCGCCTTCGAGCGCATTGCCGGCTACCCTGCCGCCGAAGCCATCGGGCGCGACCCGCGCTTCATGGCCGCGCCCGAGTTCGACAAGCACGAGCGCAGCCAGGTCCGCCTGGCCCTGGCCGAACGGCGCCAGGTTGGCGTGGTCTTTCGCAACATGCGCAAGAACGGCGAGCTGTTCTGGAACGACCTGAACATCACCCCGGTGCGCGACGAATATGGCGAAGTCACCCACTTCATTGGCATCTTGCAGGACGTGACGGCCATCAAGCAGCGCACCGACCACCTCGAGCACGAAGTCAACCACGACGCGCTCACCGGCCTTGCCAACCGCACCTTGCTGTGGGACCGGCTGGACCATGCAGTGCACCTGGCGCAGCGCCATCAATCCATGGTGGCCACGGTGCTGATCGACCTGAACAACTTCAAGACCATCAACGATACCTTCGGGCACGAGGCGGGCGACGTTGTGCTCAAGGTCGTGGCGCGGCGCCTGCAGTCGGCGGTACGCGAAAGCGACACGGTGGCGCGCATGTCGGGCGACGAGTTCGTGCTGGTGCTGGTCGACCAGCCGTCGCTGCGCTTCACGCTGCGCATGGTCGAGCGGCTGCGGCGCGCCATGACAATGCCGGTCGCCTTTGGCGGCAACGAGATTCCCGTGGGCGCCAGTCTGGGGGTGGCGCTGTTCCCGCACGACGGCAAGCTGCCGGCGGAGCTGGTACGCGCCGCCGACCTGGCGATGTACCACGCCAAGGGCGATGGCGGCGGCGTGCATTTCTATTCGCCCGAAATGCGCTCGGCCAACGCCAAGCGCGCCGCGCTGGCCGACGGCATCCGGGCGGCGCTCGACCATGACGAGCTGTTCTTGCTGTTTCAGCCGCGCATGGATGCGCGTAACGGCAAGGTGCGCGGCTTCGAAGCGCTGCTGCGCTGGCGCCACCCAAAAAATGGGGTCATGTTGCCTGCCAGCTTCCTGGCCGAGGCCGAGGAATCCGGCCAGATGGTCGACATCGGCAACTGGGTGCTGGACCAGGCCTGCGAATTCCAGCAGCAGTTGCTCCAGCTCGGTCATAAGGGCATGCCGGTGTCGGTGAACGTGTCGCACCGCGAATACAGCCAGCATGGCTTTGTCGCCGGCATCGCAGCGCGCATGCAGCACTACGGCCTGCCGCCCGGCAGCATCGAGATCGAGATTCCCGAGGCCGACCTGATCAGCAATCCCGCCCTGGGCCGCGATATATCCGAACAATTGCGCGAAGCCGGGGTCGCGCTGTCGATCGACGAATTCGGCAAGGGCATTTCCGATCTCACCTTCCTGCAGCAACTGTCGGTGCGCCAGGTCAAACTGTCCAAGACGGCCGTGCACGACATCGCCGGAATCGGTCGCGGCAGCATGATGGCCAAGACCCTGATCGACCTCGGCCACAACCTGGAACTGTCGGTGGTCGGCGAAGCGGTCGAGACCGAGGCCCAGATGGCTTTCCTCACCTCGCACGGCTGCGATCAATTGCAGGGTACTTGGTTCAGCGAACCGCTCGCTGCGGAGGCAGTCCGCGCGATGCTGGAGCAGCGGCATCACTCATGACGACGCATTTCATGGCGCATTTCATGACGCATTTCATGACGCATTTCAGCCATCCCGGTTGATCCGGTTGATCAGCGCACCGAGCACATCTTCGGCCAAATCGTTGTCCACCTGGCAGGTGCCGGCGTTTTCATGGCCGCCACCACCATACTCGAGCATCAGCGCGCCGATATTGGTCCGGGAACTGCGGTCGAGGATCGACTTGCCTGTGGCAAATACCGTATTTCGCTGCTTCACACCCCATAGCACGTGGATCGAGATGTTCGTTTCAGGAAACAATGCATAGACGATGAAGCGGTTGCCAGCATAGATGACCGGTTCGGCGCGCAGGTCGAGCACCACCAGGTTCTGGTGCACCATGGCGCAGCGGCGGATCTGTTCGCGGCAGGCGTCGGCATGCTGCGCATACAGCGCGGTGCGCTCACACACGTCGGGCAGCGCCATGATCTGCTCGATCGGATGGGTCGCGCAGTAGTCGATCAGGTCCATCATCAACTGGTAGTTCGAGATCCGGAAGCCATGGAAACGCCCCAGTCCGGTCCGGGCGTCCATCAAGAAGTTCAGCAAATTCCAGCCTTGCGCGAACAGCACCTCGTCGCGCGAGAAGCGCGCCGCGTCGCACTTGTCGACCGCCGCCAGCATGTCGTGCCAGGCCGCAGGGAAGGTGTTCGCGCCGCCATAGTAGCCGAACACCACGCGCGCGGCCGAGGGCGCCTCTGGATGGATCACGTGGTTCTCGCGCAGGCCCGGGTGGCGGATGGTTTCCGAAAGATGATGATCGAATGCGAGGTGGGCCGCTGGCATGTAAGGCAGGTTGGTGGTGATGTCGCGCGGGCCGATGGCGATTTTTCCGTCCTGCATGTCCTTTGGGTGCACGAACAGAATGTCGTCGATCAGATCGAGGTGGCGCAGCAGCACCGCACAGACCAGCCCGTCGAAATCGCTGCGGGTGACGAGCCGGAATTTTTCTCCTGGAAGTGTTTTATAAACGGCTGACATCGGCACATCCTTTCGTGGAAAGAAACGGATTGCGGAACTGAAAAAACATACCTTGCAATGTTTCCATATCGCAGCCCTTGCGCTAGCGCATCCTGGCTCCACAGCGCGCAGCCCATGCCCCGGATCGTGCAGGCTGTCGCACCGGGCTCGCTCCCGGGCGGCGCCGGCGGCAAACTTACCTCATCCACATCGTGACGGATGCCGGAGATGTTGCATTTCCGACACGCGCAGCCTGCGACGCGGTACACTCGCCATTCGCCTCCCGTACAGCCGAAAGACAGCACCGCAAGCATGCAAGACAGGAATACAAGCCAGCACTATTTTTCCAGCATCCTGTCGTGGATCTTCCGTGGCTTCGATGCCGTTGCGACCTGGGTCACCCAGCTGTCGTGGTGGAAGTTTTTCCTGTTTGCGCTGCTGACCCTGGCTGCGGGTGCCATCCTGCAAGAAGAATTGTTTTCCGGCCCGGTACTGGAAGAACAGGCGCGCGCCGAACGCGAGTCGAACCGGCGCGGCAGCGCCGCGATCATGATCGACGAGAGCGGCATCCGCTTCAACCCGCGGACCAGGCCGCGCGGCGCCGGCGGCAGCGTGCCGCCGCCGCCGGCGCCACCGGAAGCCCCACCCGCGATGTCACCAGAGACCTTGCCGGGGGCGGTGCCGGCACCGGCTACCTCGCCTACCACGCCTGCCACGCCTACCGCGGCAGACTACCCGAACGGCGAATCGGTCCATATCGAGCTGCCGCCCCAGATCGGCGAAGAGCTCTCGAACGCGATCGAAATGGCGGTCGAGGATGCTGCAGAGCAGAAAGTGTCGCGCTACCACAAGCAGGCTTCGACCTGGTTCATGAACTTCGTGCTGCTGCTCGTGCTGGCGCTGTTCGGCACCAAGGCGCTGGTCGGCGGCAAGAAGCGCGCCGTGGCCCAGGCCCAGGTCGCCAACGCGGCCGCCGAGCGCGAAGCCATGCAACGCCAGCTGTCGGAGACCAAAATGCAAATGATGCAGGCCCAGGTCGAACCGCATTTCCTGTTCAACACCCTGGCTTCGGTCGAGCACCTGATCCAGGTCGACCCACCGCGCGCCTCGGCCATGCAGCGCAGCCTGATCCAGTACCTGCGCGCGGTGCTGCCGCAGATGCGCGACAACGCCGTGGTCACCGGCCTCGGGCGCGAGGTCGACATGGTCACGGCCTACCTGGCCCTGCTCAAGATGCGCATGGAAGAACGGCTGACCGTGCTGATGCAGATACCCGATGGCCTGCGTAGCGCCGCCTTCCCGCCCATGATGCTGCAGTCGATGGTCGAGAATGCGATCAAGCATGGTCTCGAGTGCAAGCCCGAAGGCGGCACCCTCAAGATCACCGCCGAAGTCGTCGACAACCGGCTGCGCGTGACGGTGCTCGACGACGGCGTGGGCTTCGGCGTGGTGCCCAGCGACGGTACCGGCCTGGGCCTGCAGACGATCCGCGACCGCCTCAAGCTGCTGCATGGCGAGGCCGGCCAGCTGCACATCGCCGCCAACAGCCCGAGCGGCGTGATCGCGATGATCGAAGTGCCGTATGCGTTGGCGAAACAGGGCTAGAGTCATGCGTGGTGACTTGCCTGGCGCGCCGTTTCGTTGAATAATTGACAGCTAATCTTCTGCTCCCAGGACCGCCATGCCCACCGCGATTATTGCCGACGATGAAAGACTGATGCGCGAGCAGCTGCGCATGCGCCTGACCGAGACCTGGCCCGAGCTGGAGATCGTCGGCGAAGCGAAGAACGGTGAAGAGGCGGTGGAACTGGTCGAGCAGCTCAAGCCCGACCTGACTTTTTTGGATATCCGGATGCCGGGCAAGACCGGCATGGAAGCGGCGCGCGACATTGGCGAGCGCAGCCAGGTGGTGTTCGTCACCGCCTACGACCAGTACGCGGTCGAGGCCTTCGAGCGCGGCGCGGTCGACTACGTGCTCAAGCCGACCGAGCCGGACCGCCTGAAGCTCACCGTCGACCGCCTCAAGCAGCGCCTCGAGCGCCCGGCCGGCAAGGTCAACGACAGTGTGCAGGCGATGCTGTCGCAGCTGGCCGAGAAGATCGGCCAGCCCAAGCCCAAGCACCTGCAATGGATCCAGGCCAGCATCGGCCAGGACCTGCGCATGATCCCGGTGGAAGACATCCTGTTCTTCCGCTCGGACGAAAAATACACCTGCGTGCAGACGGCGTCGTTCGAGGCCTTGATCCGCAAGCCGGTGCGCGACCTGGCCGACGAACTCGACCCGTCGCTGTTCTGGCAAATTCACCGCGCCACCCTGGTCAACGTCAATGCAATCGAAGGCGTGACCCGCGACATCCGCGGCCGTCACCTGGTGCTGGTCAAGGGACGCCCGGAAAAGCTCGAAGTGAGCCGGAGTTTCTTGCATTTGTTCAAGCAGATGTGATGCAAGCGGGGGGGGGTGCTACGGCCCCCCCCCCGTTTGTCTGGCCTCAAGCACCGCTGCTGCCCTGCCCAGTAATGTAGAGCTTCCGGCCTTTTTCGGGCTGCTTTCTGGCATTCCCGCATGACACCACAGCGACGCCAACGGCGCGGCCGCGCGGGCACGGCAGTTCTTGTGTTCGGCTTTGTAGGCGGGGTTTGCGCTGGCGCCAAGGCAGCTGCGCTGCGGCGGGCGCGCAAACTGCACCGGGTGGCGCGCGAACTCGAAGGCCGCCGCATCGTCCACAGCGCCAGCGATGCCATCATTTCGCTCGACAAGCATGCCGTCATCCTGTTCGCCAACCCGGCAGCGGCGCACATGTTCGCCACCAGCGTGTCTGCCATGCAGGGGGGCGCGCTGGCGCGCTTCATCCAGGCGCCCGGACGCGATGCGCGCAGCCCGCTCGACTATTTCACGGCCGGCGCCGGCCGTGCCGGGCGCCGCGCCACCGACTATGCCGTCACCGGCATCCGCGCCACCGGCCAATTGTTTCCGATCGAAGGCTCGATTTCCGTGATCGAGCACGATGGCGAACCCATCTGCACCGTGATCCTGCGCGACGTCTCCGAACGCCACCTGGTCCAGCAAAAGCTGTCGCGCTCGCACGACCAGCTGCGCCAGCTGTCATCGGCGCTGCAGACCATTCGCGAAGAAGAACGCACCCACATCGCGCGCGAGCTGCACGACGACCTCGGGCAGCTGCTGGCCTCGCTGCGCATGGACCTGACCCTGCTGCAGGGCAGCGCCACCCTGCAAGAGCCCGCCCGGCGCCTGACCGAAGGCATGGAAGCGAACCTGCTGACGGCGATCGCTTCGCTGCGCCGCATCGCCACCAACCTGCGCCCGCGCGCGCTCGACGAGGGCGGACTGTACTTTGCGCTGCAGGGCCTGCGCAACGAGTTCGTCGAGCGCCACGGCATTGCCTGCGAACTGATCGCCGACGAGGCTGAACTGCGTCTCGACGACAGCGCCAGCACCGCCATCTTCCGCATCGTGCAAGAAGCCCTGACCAATATCGCGCGCCATGCCGGGGCCACCGGTGTGCTGCTCGAACTCGCGCGCCTCGACGGCAGGCTGCTGCTCACGATCCGCGACGACGGCCGCGGCATCCGCGCTGAAGACATGGAAAAAGCCGCTTCGCTCGGCCTGGTCGGCATGCGCGAACGCGTCTGGGCCATGCACGGCGAGATCACCATCCATGCCGACCAGCCGTGCGGCACCCGCATCGCCATCATCCTCCCGCTCGCCGATCGCGCCATGTAGGGGCCTGAGCCAGCTTGGCTCGCGCGCAGTCAGTCTCCCTGCCCCAAGCGTATCGGAATGTCATGGGCACGACATATTCGCTGGGTAGCATTCCGGTCGATCAGGTTCGTTCGCGAACCCGACATCTCGTTCACACCCACCGGAGACCTGCATGAAGTTCACGTACCTGGCAGCCGCGCTGCTGTCCACCCTCCCGCTGTTCGCCCACGCCCAGACCAATGTCACCATCTATGGCGTGATGGATGCGGCGCTTGCCGTGGAAGACACCGATGCTCCTGGCCAGGACAGCCGCACCGTGATCAACTCGGGCAACCAGTCGAGCAGCCGCATCGGCTTTCGCGGCACCGAAGATCTGGGTAACGGCCTGAAGGCTTTGTTCAACATCGAAGCCGGCGTCGCCCTCGACAGCGGCGCCGCCGATTCGGCGCTGTTTGGCCGCCGCGCCGTGCTCGGCCTGCAGGGCGCCTTCGGCACCGTCACACTCGGGCGCGAGTACAGCCCGATCGCCGCGGTTGCCGCCGCCAGCGATATCCTGGGCCAGGGCATGTTCGGCAGTAACCTGTCGGCCTTTGCCAGCAACCGCCTGACCCGGCGGCTGGCCAATTCGGTCAACTACAAGAGCCCGGCCATCAGCGGATTCACGGTCAACGCGGCGTACTCGAGCGGCGAGCGTAGCGTCGAACCTTCAGGCGACCTGATGGGCCTGTCGCTCGAATACAAGACCGGCGGCCTGTACCTGGGCGCCGGCTACCATGCGATTGAACGCCTGGCGCTCGGGGACGACCAGGAGCTGGCCTTTGGCGCCGGCTATACCGTGGGTCCGTTCGAGATCAAGGGCAACTACCTGAAATCCGACCCGACCGGCGCCAGCAACGCGTACACCAATGCCAACCTCGGGCTCGCCTACACGGTCGGCCCCGGCAAGTTCTTCGTGAATTACCAGCGGCAGGAAATCGATACCGGCGCCAGGGGCGAGACCGTGTCGGTGGCCTATACCTACTCGCTGTCCAAGCGCACCAATGTGTACACCACCTATGCCCAGCTGCGCAACAACGGCAGCGGCGTGTTCGGGATCAGTTCGTCGTCGACCGCAGTCACCCCGCCGGCCACCGCCCCTGGCGCTGATCCCTCGGTATTTACCGTCGGCCTGCGCCACAGCTTCTAAGCCTCCACTTCCCTCCGTCATTGGCGCGGCGCCGCCCCCCGGTGCCGCGCGCACGACCGTTCTGCTGTCCCGAGTTTGTCCCCCAAAGCTGCCAAGGCGAGGTAAAGTAGGACGGCGTGGCCTTTTATTCAAGCTTACTATGTAGACACAGCCATGCGGCAACTTGCGCAGGCGCTCGCACGATTGAAATATTCGCAAATCGTTGATATTTTGATCATGTATTATCAGCGTCGAATGGATTATTTTCCGCAGCCCCTGCATTCGGCAAAAGGAGTCACGCATGACAACAGCGACACGGCGGTTCGACAGCTACAGCGGGCTCGGGGAGTTCGCCAAACCCGGGCATGGCGACGCACACCACCTTGAGCTCGAACGCATGCGCGGCACCATCGAAGAGCGCATCACGCAGCTGCTGGCAGACTCTGGCAGCCAGGCCGACATGCTGGCCGCGGCCATGCGCGCCGGCGCCCTCAGCGCCGGCAAGCGCATGCGCCCCTTGCTGGTGATGCTGGTGGCGCGCGACCTCGGCTGCACCTCGCCAGCCGTGGTCGATGTGGCCTGCGCCGTCGAGATGGTGCATGCCGCCTCGCTGATGCTGGACGACATGCCGTGCATGGACAATGCGCGGCTGCGGCGCGGCAAGCCGGCGATCCACGTCGAATTCGGCGAAGACGTTGCCATCCTGGCCTCGGTGGCCCTGCTCAGCCGCGCCTTCGGCGTGCTGGCGGCAGCCCAGGACATCGCGCCGATCACCCGTACCCGCCTGGTGGCCCGCCTGGCCGACACCATCGGCACCCAGGGCCTGGTGCGCGGGCAGTTCGAAGACCTGCGCGGGTCCGGCTCGCGCACGGCCGACGCCATTGCCACCACCAACGAACTCAAGACCGGGGTACTGCTCGGCGTCGCCGTCGACATGGCCGCGATCATCGCCCAGACCTGCGACGGCGTGTCGCACTCGCTGCGCGCGTTCGCGCTGGCGGCAGGCCACGCCTTCCAGATCCGCGACGATTTCCACGACATCCCGGGCAATGACAGCGCGCTCACCGGCAAGGACACCGGCAAGGACATCGGCAAGGCTACCTTGCTGGCCTCGCTCGGGCAAGAGGAAACCCAGCGCCGCCTGGCGGCCTACCTGAAGGACGCCGACCGCCACCTGGGCGATGCGCTCGGCGCCGGCGGCGGCACCCGCCGCTTTCTCGATAGCCTGTTCGCTCAGGGCCGCGCGCGCAAGCACCCCGATGCCGACAGCGGCGCGCCGTTCGGCGACAGCGTCGCTGCGCGGGTACGCGAAGTTCACCTCAACTGACCCCGGCCGAAAGCGATCGCATGGCGCATTTCGGGGTCGTCGCACCTGCGTTCTACAGTCACTTCAATGCCCTCGAAGCGCTCGCGGGCGTGCTGGTCGAGCGCGGCCACCGCGTCACTTTCCTGCACCGCCCGGATGCGGCGCGCTTCCTGCGCGACCGGCGCATCGGTTTCCGGGCCATCGGCGCCGCCACCCACCCGCCCGGATCGCTGGAGGCGTCGCTGCGGCTGGCCGCCAACCCCGGCAGTCCACTGGGACTGCGCCGCGTGATCCTCGACATGGCCGATGCGACCTCGATGCTGTGCCGCGAGTTGCCGCGTGCGATCGAGGTGCTCGGCATCGACACCATCATTGCCGACCAGATGGAAGCGGCCGGCGGCCTGGTGGCCGAGGCCTTGCGCATGCCTTTCGTGTCGGTCGCCTGCGCGCTGCCGGTCAACCGCGAACCCGGCATACCACTGCCGGTGATGCCCTTCGGGTTTGAAGACAGCGAGCGCGCCCACCAGATCGTCGACGGCAGCACCCGCGTGTACGACTGGATGATGGGACCGCACCGGCGCAGCATCGAGGCCAATGCGCGCCGCCTCCAGCTGGCGCCGCGCGGCGCGCTGCACGACTGCCTGTCGCCGCTGGTGCAGGTCAGCCAGACCGTCGACGGCTATGATTTTCCGCGGCGCGCGCTGCCGCCGCATTTTCATCATGTCGGTCCGCTGCGCGCGTCCAGCGCCCCCGACGCGGTAACGCCCTTGCCGGACATCGCGCCGGGCCGCCCCTTCGTGTTCGCCTCGCTCGGCACCCTGCAAGGCCAGCGCCTGGCCCTGTTCAAACGGATCGCGACAGCCTGCCGCCGGCTCGATGCCCAGCTGCTGGTGGCCCATTGCGGCGGCCTCGATGCGGCCCAGGAACGCGCCCTCGAACGCGCTGGCGCGACCTGGGTCTGCGCGTTCGCGCCACAGCAGGCGGCGCTGGCGCGTGCCGACGCGGTGGTGTCGCACGCGGGCCTGAACACGGTGATGGACGCCATCGCGGCGCGCACCCCGATCCTGGCCTTGCCGATCGCCTTCGACCAGCCCGGTGCGGCGGCCCGCATCGTCCACGCCGGCATCGGCCTGAAGGCCTCGCCCCATTTCTCGGGCAGCCGGCACCTGGCGGCGCAGCTGCGGCGCCTGCTCGACGACGCCAGCTTCGGGGCGCGCCTGGACGCGCTGGCCGGCAGCGTCGCGGCCAGCGGCGGCGCGGCGCGCGCCGCCGACCTGATCGAAGCGGCGCTGCGGTCGGCCCGCCCGCCCCTGGCGCAAGCCGCGGCCAGCCATGGATAAGCCGCCCTACGACCTGATCCTGGCCGGCGGCGGCCTGGCCAATGGCTTGATCGCCTGGCGCCTGCGCTGCCTGCGTCCCGGGCTACGCATCGTGCTGCTCGAAGCGGCCGAACACATCGGCGGCAACCATACCTGGTCGTTTCACGATACCGACCTGACGCCGGCGCAGAACGCGTGGCTGGCGCCGCTGGTGTCGCACCGCTGGCCGCGCTACGACGTGCTGTTTCCGAACCTGGCGCGCACGCTCGACGGTGGCTATGCCAGCATCGCCTCGGACGATTTCGCCCGCGTCATCGAGGCCGAGCTGGGCCCCGCGCTGCGCCTTGGCGCGCAGATCGAGGCGCTCACCCCAACCACGGTGCGCCTGGCGGGCGGCGAGACGCTCCAGGCCAGGGCCGTGATCGACGGCCGCGGCATGCGCCCGACCCCGCACCTGTCGCTCGGCTACCAGACCTTTCTTGGCCAGGAGCTGCGCCTGGCCGCGCCGCATGGCTTGACCGCGCCGGTGATCATGGACGCCAGCGTCGAACAAAGCGGCGGCTACCGCTTCGTCTACCTGCTGCCGTTCGGATGCGACCGGGTATTGGTCGAAGATACCCATTATGTCGACAGCGCAGCCTGGGAGCCAGACCGGCTGCGCGCTAACATCGCAGCCTATGCGCATGGGCGCGGCTGGCAGATCGCCGAGGTACTGCGCGAAGAGCACGGCTCGCTGCCGATCGTGCTGGCGGGCGACTTCGACGCCCACTGGGCCGGGCTCGCCGGCCAGCCCAGCGCCGGCCTGCGCGCCGGCCTGTTCCACCCGACTACCGGCTATTCGCTGCCGCACGCAGTGCGCCTGGCCGACCGTATCGCCGACCTGGCGCTGGACCCTGGCGCACTGCACGCGCCGGCGCTGTTTGCCACACTCCGCGCCGAGGCCGCGCAAGCCTGGCGCGCCCAGGGTTTTTTCAGGCTGCTCAACCGCATGCTGTTCCTGGCCGGACGCCCGGAGCAGCGCTGGCGCGTGATGCAGCGTTTCTACCATTTGCCGGCGCCGCTCATCGCGCGCTTTTACGCCGGGCGCCTGCGCCTGCGCGACAAGGCGCGCCTGTTGAGCGGCAAGCCGCCGGTTCCGGTAGGACAGGCCATGTCGGCCGCCCTCAAGATTCATCCCGATCAGATCAGGAAAGTTGCATAAGCATGGCTAACAACGAACAGAAACAAGCAGTAGTGGTCGGCGCCGGCTTCGGCGGCCTGGCCCTGGCGATTCGCCTGCAGGCCAGCGGCATGCAGGTCACCTTGCTGGAAAAGCGCGACAAGCCGGGCGGGCGTGCCTATGTGTACGAAGACCAGGGCTTCGTGTTCGACGCCGGCCCCACCGTGATTACCGACCCCTCCTGCATCGAAGAGCTGTTTACCGCGGCCGGCAAGCGCCTGAGCGACTATGTCGAGCTGCTGCCGGTGGCGCCGTTCTACCGCCTGTGCTGGGAAGACGGCAGCCATTTCGACTATGTTAACGACCAGGACGCGCTGGACCGCCAGATCCACGCGCTCAATCCGGCCGACGTCGAGGGCTACCGGCGCTTCCTGGCCTATTCCAAGGCGGTGTTCGAAGAAGGCTACCTGAAACTGGGCGCGGTGCCCTTCCTGTCGTTTCGCGACATGATCGCGGCCGGTCCGCAACTGGCGCGCCTGCAAGCCTGGCGCAGCGTGTACAGCCTGGTGGCCAAGTTCATCCAGAACGATCACCTGCGCCAGGCGTTTTCCTTCCACTCGCTGCTGGTGGGCGGCAATCCGTTTGCCACCAGTTCGATCTATACGTTGATCCATGCGCTCGAGCGCAAATGGGGCGTCTGGTTCCCGCGCGGCGGCACTGGCGCGCTGGTGCGTGGCATGGTCAAGCTGTTCGAAGACATCGGCGGCAGGATCGAAGTCAATGCATCGGTGGCCCGCATCGAAGCCAGCGGCAACCGGGTCAGCGGCGTGCGGCTCGAAGACGGGCGCCTGTTCGCGGCCGACGCGGTAGCGTCGAATGCCGACGTGGTGCATACCTATGCGTCGCTGCTGGGCCAGCACCCGCGCGGCGTGGCCGAAGGCCGGGCCTTGCAGAAGAAGCGCTTTTCCAATTCGCTGTTCGTGCTCTACTTCGGGCTGGACCATCACCACGAGCAGCTGCAGCACCACACCGTGTGCTTCGGCCCGCGCTATCGCGAGCTGATCAAGGACATCTTCAAGGGCGAGACGCTGGCCGACGATTTCTCGCTCTACCTGCATGCGCCCTGCATCACCGATCCGTCGCTGGCGCCGCCAGGCTGCGGCAGCCATTACGTGCTGGCCCCGGTGCCGCACCTGGGCAATGCACCGATCGACTGGGAAACCGAAGGCCCGCGCTATCGCGACCGCATCTTCGAGTACCTGGAACAGCGCTACATGCCTGGCCTGCGCGGCCAGCTGGTCACCAGCCGCATCTTCACGCCGCACGACTTCCGCGACCAGCTCAATGCCCACGTCGGCTCGGCCTTCTCGCTGGAACCGATCCTGACCCAGAGCGCCTGGTTCCGTCCGCACAACCGCGACAGCACCCTGTTCAACCTCTACCTGGTTGGCGCCGGCACCCATCCGGGCGCGGGGGTACCGGGCGTGATCGGCTCGGCCAAGGCGACGGCCGGGCTGATGGTGCAGGACATGGGGGAAAGGACGCCGGCATGAGCCAGGACCTGATGGAGCATGCCACCCGCACCATCGAGGTCGGCTCGAAGAGCTTCGCCGCGGCGGCGCGCCTGTTCGAGCCGGCCACCCGGCGCAGCGTGCTGATGCTGTATGCCTGGTGCCGCCACTGCGACGACGTAGTCGACGGCCAGGAGCTCGGCTTCAACCTCGCCAGCCATGCGCAACACGCCCCGCACGACGGCGCCGCCGGCCTGGCCATGCTCGAAGACCAGACCCGCCGCGCCTACGCCGGCGAGAAGATGGCCGACCCGGCCTTTGCCGCCTTCCAGGAAGTAGCGCTGCGCCACCGCATCGAGCCGCGCTATGCGCTCGACCACCTGGCCGGCTTTGCCATGGACGTGCACGACGTGCGCTACGAAGTCTTCGGCGACACCCTGCGCTACTGCTACCATGTGGCCGGGGTGGTCGGCCTGATGATGGCGTCGATCATGGGCGCGCGCGACCCAAGGGTGCTTGATCGGGCCTGCGACCTCGGCCTGGCCTTTCAGCTCACCAATATCGCGCGTGATATTGTAGAAGACGCGCGCATGGGGCGCTGCTACGTGCCGGCCCAGTGGCTGCTCGATGCCGGTATTGCGGCCGACGAAGTAGCCGATCCGCGCCACCGCGCGGCACTGGCGAAGGTGGCGGCGCGGCTGGTCGACCAGGCCGAGCCCTATTACGATTCGGCGCTCGAGGGCATCGCTTGTTTGCCCCTGCGATCGGCATGGGCAATTGCCAGCGCGCGCCACGTGTATCGCCAGATCGGCATCGAGGTCAAGCGGCGCGGACCGCGTGCATGGGACCGGCGCGCCGGAACCGGCAAGGCGATGAAACTATGGTTGCTGGCCAGGGGCGCAGCGAGCGCGCTCAGCTCGCGCGTTCGCGCGCGTCCGCTGCCGGCGCGTCCGGCGGCGCTGTGGCAGCGTCCGGGTGACGCGGCAAGCGCCCCCCATGCAGCGCATGCAGCTGCCGTTTGAGGCTGGCCACGGGCGGCGCATACAAGAAGCCGAAGGACACCGCACCGTCCTTGCCCTCGACCGCATGGTGCATGCGGTGGGCCTGGTACAGGCGCTTGAGGTAGCCGCTGCGCGGGGTCACCTTGAACGGCCAGCGCCGGTGCACCAGGCCATCGTGGGCGACGAAATACAGCAGGCCATAGGCGGTCATGCCGGCGCCGATCCATTCGAGCGGGTGGGCGCCCTCGGTGCCGAACCAGATCAGCGCAATGGCCACGCCCGCGAACACCACGGCGTACAGGTCGTTCTTTTCGAACCAGCCCGTACGCGGCTCGTGGTGCGACTTGTGCCAGCCCCAGCCGAAGCCGTGCATCACGTGCTTGTGCGCCACGATGGAAAACAGCTCCATCAGCACGACGGTCAGCACGACAATGAAAGTGTTGAGCAACATGGAAATGACAGGCCTGTGAACACGATGGCCAGAGCCTACCATACCCACCCGGCCCCGCGCCGCAAGGCGCGCTGGCGTGCGGGTCAGCGACGGTACACAACCCGATTCACGAAAGGAATACCATGCGATTTGCATTCACATCCCTGCTGGGCGGCGCACTGCTGCTGGCGGCCATGCCGGCCTCGAGCGCGACCCTCGAAGTACGGATCAGTGGCGTAGCCGCCGGCAAAGGCAAGGTCAACGTCGCCGTCTGCGACCGCGAGCGCTTCCTCAAGCAATGCCTCTACAGTAGCTCGGTGCCGGCCCAGGCCGCCGAGGTGGTGGCCAGCCTGCAGGACATACCGCTTGGTACCTGGGCCGTGCTGGCCTACCAGGACGAAAACGAGAATGGCGAGCTGGACCGCAATTTCATCGGCATTCCACGCGAGAATTACGGCTTTAGCCGCGCCGCCGCCGGCCGCTTCGGGCCGCCGGGTTTCGACGATGCCGCCATCGAGGTGCGCGATGGCACCACCCCGGTCGCGATCCGGCTGCGCTGAGCCCGGCCCGCTGCAAAAATAAGGATAGGAATCAATTAACTCTTCAGGTATCTTTGTACCCCACGAGCGGCCGGGCAGCGTTTCCGGCCATGATCGATCACATGAACGCAGGCGCTACCACCTGCGATTGCTTGCTACGGGGAACAAAGTAAATGAACGAGTTGGTCACTGCCATCAACGGTGTCGTCTGGAGTCCGGCGCTGATCGCGCTGTGCCTGGGCGCAGGCCTGTATTTTTCCATCCGCTCGCGCTTCCTGCAGGTGCGCCACTTCGGTGAAATGCTGCGCCTGATGTGGAAGGGAAAAAGCTCCGACCAGGGCGTCTCGTCCTTCCAGGCGCTGACCATGACCCTGGCCGGGCGTGTCGGCACCGGCAACATCGCTGGCGTGGCCACTGCCATCACCTTCGGCGGACCGGGCGCGGTGTTCTGGATGTGGATGGTGGCCTTCCTCGGCGCCAGCTCGGCCTTCGTGGAATCGACCCTGGGCCAGGTGTACAAGGAATCGGTCGACAAGCAGTTCCGTGGCGGCCCGGCCTTTTATATCGAGAAAGGCCTGGGCATCAAGTGGTATGCAGTCGTGTTTGCGATCACCACCATCCTCGCCACCGGCGTGCTGTTGCCAGGCGTACAGGCCAACGCGATGGCCGAAAGCCTCAAGACCGCGGCCGGCGTCGACACCGCCTATACCGGCGTGGTGCTCGCTGCGGTACTGGCCTTTATCATCTTCGGCGGCGTCAAGCGCATCGCGCGCTTTGCCGAGTTCGTGGTGCCCTTCATGGCACTGGGCTATATTCTGGTGGCCTGCGCGATCATCGCCATGAACCTCGAGAAACTGCCAGGCGTCCTGAGCCTGATCTTCACGTCTGCCTTCGGTACCGACGCCGCATTCGGCGCCATCATCGGCATGGCCATCATGTGGGGCGTCAAGCGCGGCGTGTACTCGAACGAAGCCGGCCAGGGTACCGGCCCGCACGCCTCGTCGGCCGCGGAAGTGAGCCACCCGGCCAAGCAAGGCCTGGTGCAGGGCTTCTCGGTGTATATCGACACCCTGTTCGTGTGCTCGGCTACCGCCTTCATGCTATTGATTACCGGTCAGTACAACGTCGAAGCGCCTGACGGCACCCCGATGTTCGTCGGCGTCCAGGGCGTTGCCTCGGGTCCGGGCTATGTCCAGACCGCGCTGGAAAACGTGCTGCCGGGTTTCGGCTCGATGTTCGTCGCGATTGCCCTGATGTTCTTCGCGGGCACCACCATCGTGGCCTACTACTACATCGCCGAAACCAATATCGCCTACCTGAACCGCACCACCAAGCGGCCGTGGATGGGTGTCCTGCTCAAGCTGGCCATGATCGGCGCGACCATCTACGGCGCGCTCAAGACCGCCGACGTGGCATGGGCGCTGGGCGACCTGGGGGTTGGCCTGATGGCCTGGCTGAACCTGATCGCCATTCTCTTGATGCGCGACGTGGCGTTCAAGTGCCTGCGCGACTACGAAGCCCAGAAAAAGCTGGGCAAGGACCCGGTGTTCGACCCGGCCGCGCTGGGCATCAAGAACGCGCATTTCTGGGAGCAGCGCGTAGCGCTGGACAAGCAGAAGTCGGGCGATCCGGCCAAGGCCGACATCATCGGCTGAGCCAAGCTGCCCGCCAAACAAACACTGCCGCATTCGCGGCAGTGTTTGTTTGGGCAGCCCGAAGCGGACCGCGCCGGCGCTTACCGCCGCTGGCTTACTTCAGGCGGCAGGTCAGCGCCCAGCACGAATCCCAGCGCCCGATCTTGATCTCGCGTACCGCACTGCCGAGGCGCTTGCGCAGCGCGCTGTCGGTCGGGTAGTTCTTTGGCAGCTCATGGCGCTTGCCTTCGGCATCGATGAACTGCGCCCAGGTGTTGCCCTGCGCATCGGTGCGGCAGACGGTCGGGCTCACGCCCTCGATGTAGACGTCGTCGATCAGTACCAGGAGCGCATCCTTGCCGATGCGCGCGCGCAGCCCGGCCAGGAAAGCGTCCTGCTGCTCGCGGCGCAGGTGCGACCACAGGAATCCCGCGAACACGGCGCTGATTTTTTCGTCGCCGCCGATGTTGGCCGGAACGTCGAGTGCATCGACCACGCGGTACAGCACGTTCTCGTGGTCGCCGCCATGCTCGCGCGCGACATCGACCATTGCTTCGCTGATGTCGGTGGCGATCACCGATTTGGCGCTCTCGGCCAGCACGTCGGTCCAGTAGCCGGTGCCGCAGCCCAGTTCCAGCACGGTATGCCCGCGCAGCAGTTCGGTGACCTGTTCGGCCACGTCGTCGAGGTCGTCCTGGCGGTCTTCGTCGGCTTCGTCGTGGAACTGGCTGTCGTAGTGGTCAGCGATGGCCGTGAAAAAGTCCGCGACTGGGTTGGTGCTCATGGGGTGTTCCTTGGTTCTCGGTTCGTCGTGATTAAAGCTCATAGTTCTCGCCGCCGCGCATTGCCGACTCGACCATGTCGCGGTTGAGCGTAGGCGCCAGCAGTTCGATGAAAGTATAGACATAGCTGCGCAGATAAGCGCCCTGCTTGATCGCCACCCGCGAGATATTCATGCCAAACAATTGCCCGACGGGAATTGCGCGCAGGTTGCGGTCGCGTTCCGGATCGAAGGCCATGCCGGCGATGATGCCCACGCCCATGCCCAGTTCGACATAGGTCTTGATGACGTCGGCATCGATCGCTTCGAGCAGCACGTCCGGCTTCAGGCTGCGCAAGCCGAAGGCATGGTCGATCTTGCTGCGTCCGGCAAAGGCCGCATCATACGTAATCACCGGGTAACTGGCGATCTCTTCGAGCGACACCGCCTTCGAACGTGTCAGCGGGTGTTCGTGCGGCACCACCAGCACGTGCTCCCACTGGTAGCAGGGCAAGCTGATCAAGCCATCGATGGCGGCGATCGATTCGGTGGCGATGGCCAGGTCGGCCTGGTCGTTCTTGACCATGTCGGCGATCTGCTTCGGGTTTCCCTGCAACAGCGACAAGCGCACCTTCGGGTATTTCACCATGAAGGCCTGCACCACCCTGGGCAGCATGTAGCGGGCCTGGGTATGGGTGGTGGCAATGGTGAAGCTGCCGCTATCGTGGGCCGCGTATTCCTTGCCGATGCGCTTGAGGCTTTCGATCTCCTGCATGATCAGCTCGACAGACTGCAGCACCAGTCGCCCCGGCTCGGTCAACCCGCGGATGCGCTTGCCATGGCGGGTGAAGATGTCGACGCCGAGCTCTTCTTCGAGTTCGATGATGGCTTTCGACACTCCCGGCTGGGAGGTGAACAGCGACTTGGCCGCATCGGTCAAGTTGTAGTTTTGGCGGACGGCCTCGCGCACGAAGCGCAGTTGGTGAAGATTCATGAAGGTGTGTTGTTCTTTTGATTATTCTGGTGGCGATGGCTTGCAAATCCTGCATCAGGCGACATTTTAAGATGCTTATTCAAGTTACGCATATAAGCAAATGAATTCTCCGTAGTTTGGAATATATAGAGCGATCCGTACACTGGGGTCAACCATTTAACGGGTGGACAATGTTTGTCGAGCCAGGACAAGGCCCGCCCCCCAGGAAGAGACCATGTACCGCTACGACCATTACGACCATCTCATCGTGCGCGAGCGCATTGCGCAATACCGCGACCAGGTGCAGCGCCGCCTGAACGATGAGCTGCTGGAAGAAGAATTCGTGCCCCTGCGCCTGCAGAACGGCCTGTACATGCAGCGCCATGCCTACATGCTGCGTGTCGCGGTTCCCTACGGCCTGCTGTCGTCGAGCCAGATGCGCATGTTCGCCCATATCGCCCGCAAGTACGACCGCGGCTACGGCCATTTCACCACCCGCCAGAACATCCAGTACAACTGGATCGAACTGGAACAGACGCCCAACATCCTGGAAGACCTGGCCTCGGTCGAAATGCATGCGATCCAGACTTCGGGCAATTGCATCCGCAACATCACGACCGATGAATTCGCCGGTGTCGCCGCCGACGAGATCATCGATCCGCGGCCGTTCGCGGAAATCCTTCGCCAATGGAGCACCTTCCACCCGGAATTCATCGCCCTGCCCCGCAAGTTCAAGGTTGCGATCAACGGCGCCGTCGAAGACCGCGCCGCGATTGCCATCCACGACATCGGCCTGACGTTGGTGCACAACGAGACTGGTGAAGTCGGCTTCAAGTTCATGGCTGGCGGCGGCATGGGCCGCACGCCCATCCTGGGCTCGGTCATTCGCGACTTCTTGCCGTGGCGCCACCTGCTGACCTATACCGAAGCCGTGATGCGGGTCTACAACCAGCAGGGCCGGCGCGACAACAAGTACAAGGCCCGCATCAAGATTTTACTCAAAGCCATAGGCGTCGAAGAATTCACGCGCCAGGTCGAAGCCGAATGGCTGGACTTGAAAGACGGTCCGGAAACCCTGACCCAGGAAGAATTCGACCGCGTCGCCGCCTGGTTCCAGCCGCATGGCTACGAACAGCGCGACGACACCGACCCGAGCGCCGCCCATCCGGAGAACCGGGCCTTCGCCAACTGGCTCAACCGCAACGTCAAGCCACACAAGGTGCCGGGCTACGCCGCCGTGGTGCTGTCCCTTAAAAAGACCGGCGTGCCGCCGGGCGATGCCACCGCCGAGCAAATGGACTTCGTGGCCGACCTGGCCGATCGCTACAGCTATGGCGAAGTGCGCGTCACGCACGAGCAGAACCTGGTGCTGGCCGACGTCGAGCAGGGCAAGCTGTTCGAGCTATGGCAGCTGGTCAAGGCCAGGGGCCTGGCCACGCCCAACATCGGCCTGCTGACCGACATGATCGCCTGCCCCGGCGGCGATTTCTGCTCGCTGGCCAATGCCAAGTCGCTGCCGATCGCGGCCGCCATCGCCGAGCGCTTCGACAACCTCGACTTCCAGCACGATATCGGCGACATCGAACTGAACATCTCGGGCTGCATCAATGCCTGCGGCCACCATCACGTGGGTGCCATCGGCATCCTCGGCGTCGACAAGGACGGCAGCGAGTGGTACCAGGTGTCGATCGGCGGCGCCCAGGGCAACCACTCTGCGATCGGCAAGATCATCGGGCCGTCGTTCTCGGCCCTGCAGATGCCGGAAGTGGTCGGGCGCCTGCTTGAAGTCTATGTGCGCGAACGCTTTGAAGGCGAACGCTTCGTCGATACCGCGCAGCGCCTCGGCATTGGGCCGTTCAAGGAACATGTGTATGCCACGCCGATCGTGGCCGGTGCACTCACTGGAGAAGACCACTATGCCTAATCTGGACCAACACCCGCAGGTCATCAAGGGCCGCGCCGTGGTCGACGACGACTGGAGCGTGCTGCGCCTGGCCGAGGGCGAGTCGGCGGAAACCGTCGCGCTCCCGGACGGCAAGCTGATCGTGCCGCTGGCCGTCTGGCTGTCACGGCGCGAGTCTTTGCTCCGGCGTGCCGAGCGCGCCGAGCTCGGGGTCTGGCTGGCGGGCGACGAAGCCGCTGGCGCCATCAAGGACGATCTTGGCCGCTTTGCCGTGATCGCGGTGGACTTCCCGAAGTTTACCGATGGCCGCGGCTATTCGACCGCTTTCAACCTGCGCAAGCGGCTTGGCTATACCGGCGAGCTGCGCGCCATCGGCGACGTCTTGCGTGACCAGCTGTGGCCGCTGTCGCGGGTCGGCTTCGACGCCTTCGCTACCCGCCAGGACCGCAGCATCCATGATGCGCTCAAGGGCCTGACCGTGTTCTCGGAAACCTACCAGGCATCAATCGACCAGCCCGAGCCGCTGTTCCGGCGCGCGCCGCGTGGCACGCCGCCGGCGCTCACCGATCTTGGTGCAGGCATCTGAGGCACCATGAGCGAACTCCTCCAGCGCGTCGCAGAAACCCAGGCCATCCTGGCGCGCATCGCGCGCGATTTCTCGCCCGCCGTATTCGCGTCGAGCCTGGCAGCTGAAGACATGGTGCTCACCGATCTGATCTTGACGGCAGGGCTGCCGATCGGGATCTTCTCGCTCGAGACCGGCCGCCTGCACGCGGAAACCCTTGCCATGCTGGATCAGGTGCGCGCGACCTATGGCCACGAGATCGCCCTGTTCCGCCCCCAGCCAGAAGCGGTCGCCGCCTATGTGGCGAACAACGGCCTGAACGCCTTTTACGACAGCGTCGAGATGCGCAAGCAATGCTGTCGCATCCGCAAGGTCGAGCCGCTGGGGCGCGCCCTGGCCGGCAAGCGGGCCTGGATCACTGGCCAGCGCCGGGCCCAGTCGAGCACCCGGTCAGAGCTGGCGGTGCAAGAGTTCGATGCCGCCCACGACACCCAGAAATTCAATCCCCTGGCCGACTGGTCGGAAGATAACGTCTGGGATTACCTGCGCAGCAACAATGTGCCGTACAACGCCCTGCACGACCGCGGCTTCCCGTCGATCGGCTGCGAGCCCTGCACCCGCGCGGTCCAGCCGGGCGAGGACCTGCGCGCCGGGCGCTGGTGGTGGGAGCAGCCCGAATCGAAGGAATGCGGCCTGCACGTGGTCGACGGCAAACTTATTCGCATGACCTCCGTGGCTGGGTAAGCATTTACAACAAGGCAAAACAACATGACGACAGTATTCGACAATCCGGGCGTGCTCAGCGCCGTCAACGCGCGTCACCTCGACGCCCTGGAATCCGAAGCCATCCACATCCTGCGCGAAGTGGCCGCCGAATGCGCCAACCCTGCGCTGCTGTTCTCCGGCGGCAAGGATTCCGTCGTGCTGCTGCGCCTGGCTGAAAAGGCTTTTCGCCCCGGCAAATTCCCCTTCCCGCTGGTCCACATCGACACCGGCCACAATTTCGACGAAGTCATCGCCTTTCGCGATGCGCGCGTGGCAGAACTGGGCGAGCGCCTGATCGTCGGCTCGGTCGAAGACTCGATCGGGCGCGGCACCGTGCGCCTGCGTAATCCGGCGACCGACTCGCGCAACTCGGCCCAGGCCATCACGCTGCTGGAAACCATCGCCGCGCACGGTTTCGACGCCTGCATCGGCGGCGCCCGGCGCGACGAAGAAAAAGCGCGCGCCAAGGAACGCATTTTCTCTTTCCGCGACGAGTTCGGCCAATGGGACCCGAAAGCCCAGCGCCCGGAACTGTGGGACCTGTATAACACTCGCGTGCACCCGGGCGAGAACATGCGCGTGTTTCCCATCTCGAATTGGACCGAACTGGACGTGTGGCAGTACATCGCCCGTGAACAGCTGGCGCTGCCACCGATCTATTTTGCGCACGAGCGCCAGGTGATCCCGCGCTCCGGCCTGCTGGTGCCGCTCACGCCGCTGACGCCGGCGCGCGACGGCGAGACGGTGGAAACCCGCACCGTGCGTTTCCGGACCGTGGGCGACATCTCCTGCACCTGTCCGGTGGCCTCGCACGCCAGTACGGTCGAGCACATCATCGCCGAAACCGCCGTGACCGACATCACCGAGCGCGGTGCCACCCGGATGGACGACCAGACCTCCGAAGCCTCGATGGAAAAACGCAAGAAGCAAGGATATTTCTGATGAACGTCATGACTGAACAGCTCCATCAAAGCGGCATGCTGCGCTTCATTACCGCCGGCTCGGTCGACGATGGCAAGAGTACCCTGATCGGCCGCCTGCTGTTCGACAGCAAGGGCATCTTTGCCGACCAGCTGGCGGCCGTCTCGCGCTCGAAGCACAAGCGCACCGTGGGCGACACCATCGACCTGTCGCTGCTGACCGACGGCCTGGAGGCCGAGCGCGAGCAAGGCATCACGATCGACGTGGCCTACCGCTATTTCGCCACGCCCAAGCGCAAATTCATCATTGCCGACACGCCGGGCCACGAGCAGTACACCCGCAATATGGTCACCGGCGCCTCGACGGCCGACGCCGTGATCATCCTGGTGGACGTGTCGAAGGTAAAACTGGGCGACGATGGCAGTGTCGAGTTGCTGGTGCAGACCAAGCGCCATTCGACCATCGCCAAGCTGCTGCAGATCGAGCACGTGATCGTGGCCGTCAACAAGATGGACCTGGTGGGATATGACCAGGCCATCTACGACCGCATCGTCGCGGCCTACGGCGCATTCGCCGCCTCGCTCGGCCTGAAAGACGTGACCGCCTTGCCGATGTCGGCGCTGGGCGGCGACAACGTGGTCAGCCTGTCCGACAACATGCCGTGGTACCAGGGCCCGACCCTGATCGCGCTGCTCGAGTCGCTGTCGGTCTACGACGAAGCGCATGCCGCGCCCTTGCGCTTTCCGGTGCAGCTGGTGGCACGCCACAATGGCCACGAAGCGAACGACTTCCGTGGCTACATGGGGCGTATCGAATCGGGACAGGTAGCCGTTGGCGACAAGCTGGTGGTGCAGCCGTCCGGCCAGAGCGCTACCGTGAAAGACATCGTGACCTTCGACGGCTCGCTGCTGTCGGCATCGGCCGGCCAGTCGGTCACGCTGCTGCTCGACGAATACCTCGACATCTCGCGCGGCGACCTGCTGGCCAGCCGCGAGCAGCCGGCTACCCTGCTCAAGCAGGTGGTGGCAGACCTGTGCTGGATGTCGGACGAGCCGCTCGACCTGCGCCGCAAGTACTGGATCAAGCACGGCACCCGCCAGACCGGCGCCAAGCTCACCCGCATCGATAGCATCCTGGACGTCAACACCCAGCAGCGCCATGCGGCCGAGGGCTTGACGCTCAACGATATCGCGCGCGTGCACCTGAACGTCCAGCAGCCGCTGGCGGCCGACGCCTATGCCGACAACCGCGCCCTCGGTGCGTTCATCCTGATCGACGAAGTCACGCACCAGACCGTTGCAGCGGGTATGATCCGTCTGGATTGATCACCACGAAGGAATCCATGGCGGCACTGGGAAAAGTCTATCTGGTTGGCGCCGGTCCGGGCGCCGCAGACCTCATCACGGTACGCGGTGCGCGCCTGCTGGCCCAGGCCGACGTCGTGCTCTACGACGCCCTGGTGATCCCCGAGATGCTGGAGCTGTGCCGCGGCGCCCACCTGATCCCGGTCGGCAAGCGCTCGGGCCAGCGCTCGGTGGCGCAAACCATCATCAACCAGCAGCTGGTCGAGTGCGCCGGCAAGTACCGGCTGATCGTGCGCCTGAAAGGCGGCGACCCGATGCTGTTCGGGCGCGCCGACGAAGAGCTGCGCGCGCTGGAGGCGGCCGGTATCGAGGTCGCCATTGTTCCCGGCATTACCACGGCAGTGGCCGCGGCGGCGGCGGCCAGGCAGCCCCTGACCAAGCGCGGCATCGCCCGCAGCGTCGCTTTTTTCACGTCGAGCACCGCGCCCGACCATCCCGAACATCCAGCCCTTCCCGAGACCGACACCCTGGTGCAGTACATGGGCGGGCGCGAAGCCGCGGCCACCGCAGAACGCCTGCTGGCCGACGGCCGGCGCCCGGACTTGCCGGTGGTTGTGGTCGAGAACTGCAGCCGCGCCGACGAGCGCATCCTGCGCCTGAGCCTGGCAGAGCTGGCGCGCGGGCTGGAACCGGGCCATGGTCCGGTGCTCGTGATGCTGGGCGAGGCGCTGGCGCTGCGCGAGCATCAGCCCCGGTAGTGTTCAGCCCAGCGAGCGCACGCAATACTCCGTCATCGCAGCCTGCACGCCCGGGTCTTCGCCGATCGCGCCGGCCACCTGCAGGCGCAGGTGCGGGTACTGCGCGCGGATGGCGGCGGCCAGCTCGGGCAAATCGCGCAGCAGGTGCCCGCCCTGCCCCAGGAACACCGGCACCACGCTGATGTCGTCGACACCCTCCTGCACCAGCGCATCGACCGTGGCCGGCAGGCGCGGCTCCATCAGTTCGAGGAAGGCCAGCGTGACGCGGCAATCGGGCAGGCGCGCCTGGGCGGCGTCGCGCAGGCGCTCGAACGGCGCCGCCCAGGACGCAGCGCGGGCGCCATGGGCAAACAGGACAAGGGCACGGGTCATCAGTGTCGCTCCACCCACCACAGGGCGCCGAGCGCCAGCAGCAGGAACAGGGTACTCGGCGCGGCGGCCGTGAAGAAAGCCGGCAGCGTGGTCAGCACACCAAGGTGGGCAAACAGCGCGTTAAGCAGCAGGAAACTCACGCCGATCATGATGCCGACGAAAATCTTGAGGCTGACGCCGCCGCTGCGGGTATGCAGGTAGGCGAAGGGCAGCGCCAGCGCCATCAATACCAGGATCGACAGCGGATCGATGATCTTCTTCCAGAACGCGGTCTTGAAGCGTTCGGTCTCCTGGCGGTTCTCGGCCAGGTGCTTGGTGTAGACCGCCAGCTCGTTGGCCGACATGCGCCCGGGCTCGGAGCGCGACACCGACAGGATCTTGGGGGTGATCTCCGAGGCCAGGTCCATGCTGGCCAGGGTGCGCGTGGCGACGGCGGCGGTGTCCTGGCCGAAGGTGGCCTGGATGCTCTGCCCCTGCGGCACCGGGCTGCCCGGCGCGGGCAGCGTGCGGCTGTTCGAGAAGGTGGTCTCGCTCACCTGCGTCAGGCGCCAGGTATTGTTGCCGCTGTAGGTGCCGCCCTTGGCCGTGATCAGGGCGCGCATGCGCATGTTGGCGTCGAACTCGTACAGGCGCACGTCGACCAGCTGGCCGTCGGGACCGATCTGGCGCACGTTGAAGAAGCGGGTACCGATCACCGGGCCCTTGACGCCGTTCTCGTGCACGCTGTCCTTGGTCCACATCCCGGAGCGAAATTCAGCCGACACGGTCGATCCCTTGGCCGCCAGGCGCACCCGCTCGGCCAGCGGCGCCGTGCGCGGCGTGATCAGCTCGCCAAACACGAAGGTAATCAGCACCAGCACGATCCCGACCCGGAACAGCATCCAGGCCGCCATCCGCGTCGACATCGACGAGGCGCGCATGATGGTGAACTCGGAGCTCGATGCGAATTGCGACATCGTGTAGATGGTGCCGATCAGCGCCGCCACCGGCATCACCTGGTAGACGTTGCCCGGCACCAGCAGCAGCACGTACAGCAGCGCGTGCTGCATCTCGTAGCCGCCCTTGCCCACCGAGGGCAGCTCGCCGGTCAGGTCCATGAATGAGATCAAGGCCAGGAAGGCGACCAGCACGAAGGCCACGGCCTGCAAGATGCTGACCGCGAAATAGCGTTGCAAGATCTTCATTCTGACTGCGCCCCTGCCAGCGGCGATGCAGCCGGCGATCCTGGCTTGATATGGCGGCGCCGCTTCCAGGCATTGAGCAGCACCAGCGGATGCCAGCGATGGTTGACGTTCAGGCGCCAGGCAAACAGCGCCAGCACCGTCAGCGCGGCCGCCAGGTGCAGCGGCCACCAGGCTACTGCGAATTCGAGCTTGCCGCGCTTGACGCTGTTTTCCATCATCTTGGCCAGGTTGTTATAGGTGAAAAAGATCAGCAGCGCCAAGATCATGTTGGCCGAACTGCCGGCACGCGGGTTCACGAAGCCGAGCGGAATTGCCAGCAGCATCAGTACCAGGCAAACGATCGGCGCCGACATGCGCCCGAGCAGTTCGGCGCGCGCCCATTGGTGGTCGAGCTGGATCAGCACCGAGGTAGGCAGCGCATTGGTCGGCGTCTCGGTGCCGAGCACCGGCACCCTGGTGGCTACGCGCATCTTGTAGCGCTCGAATTCCATCGACTGGAAATCGGCCTGCCCCGGCGTGCCCTGGTAGCGGCGGCCGTTGGTCAGCACCAGGTACTGGCCACCCTGGCCGTCGGACTCGATCACGCCTTCCTTGGCGACCACGATCGAACTGCCCTTGCCGTCGTTGGAATTGACGAACACGTTCTGCACCACGGTGGCGCCGGCAGTGGAGCGCTCGACGAAGAACACGCGGTCGGCAGACGAGGATTCGCGGAACTGGCCGGGGGCCACGCGCTTGAGGTCTTCGCGCTTCTGGAAGCGCTCGACGAATTCGGCGCGCTTGAGCGCGGCCCAGGGCGCCACATACAGCGACAGCACGCCCACCGCGAGCATCACCGGCAAGCCGAAGGTGAGCACCGGACGGATCCAGCGCCGCAGCGACATGCCCGAGGCGAACCACACGACCATTTCGGAATCGCGGTAGCTGCGCGTCACCGCCACCAGCACCGAAATAAAGGTGGTGAGCGTGAGGATGGTTGGCAGATAATTCAGGATCGCAAAACCGATCAGGGCCAGCACGTCGCTTGATGCAACCTTGCCGCCGGCGGCCTTGCCGAGGACGGAAATCAGGGTCCAGGTAACAAGGACGGTGAACAGCACCGTGAAGGTGGCCCCGGCCGAACTGAGTAATTCACGTTGCAGGGCGCGTCGAAAGATCATTCAATAGATATAATTGCAGGTTAGGCACGGCGGTAGGCGCAGCGGTAGGCAGCACGCAGCGCTCGGTGCAACGAATAACGAAACGGAGAACCAAAAATGGACTTTAGCATAAAAGCATTCGACACCAAGAACACCCTGAGCGCCGCAAAAGCCGGCGTGCTGGCAGTGGCTGTGTTCGAAAACAAGAAGCTGTCGCAAGCTGCGCAGGCGCTCGACGCCAACGGCGACATCACTGCGGCGCTCAAGTCCGGCGACATCAGCGGCAAGGCCGGTTCGACCCTGCTGCTGCGCGGCGTAACGGGCGTAGCTGCTGCGCGCGTACTGCTGGTCGGCATGGGCAATGATGCAAACGTGAGCGAGAAGAGTTTCAGCAGCGCCGTCGGCGCCGCCCTGAAAGTATTCGGCACCCTCGGCAGCCAGGACGCCATTATCGCATTCCCGGCCACGGATGTGAAAGACCGCGATATCAACTGGGCACTGCGGGCGATGGTCATCGCGGCCAACGAGACCGAACACCGTACCGATACGCAAAAGAGCAAGAAAGACCCTGCCGTGGCCGGCGTGCGCAAGATCACCATCGCGGTCGATGGCGCCACCACCGCGAGCGCGCTCAAGTCGACGCTGGCGCAGGCCGTGGCGATCTCGAACGGCATGGCGCTGACCAAGGAACTGGGCAACCTGTCGCCGAACATCTGCACCCCGACCTACCTGGCCACGACCGCGCGCGGCCTGGCCGACGAATTCGGCTTCGACATCGAAGTGCTGGAGCGCAAGCAGCTCGAGGCGCTGAAGATGGGCAGCTTCCTGTCGGTAGCCAAGGGCAGCGACGAAGCGCCGAAGTTCATCGTGCTCAAGCACATGGGCGGTAACAAGAAAGATGCGCCGGTGGTCCTGGTCGGCAAGGGCATCACCTTCGACACCGGTGGCATTTCGCTCAAGGCTGGCCCCGGCATGGACGAGATGAAATACGACATGTGCGGCGCCGGTTCGGTGCTGGGCACCTTCCGCGCGATCGGCGAGATGGGCCTGAAGCTCAACGTCATCGGCATCGTGGCGGCCTGCGAGAACATGCCCTCGGGCCGCGCCTCGAAGCCGGGCGACATCGTCACGTCGATGAACGGCTTGACCATCGAGATCCTCAACACCGACGCCGAAGGCCGGCTGATCCTGTGCGATGCACTGACCTATGCCGAGCGCTTCAAGCCGGCGGTCGTGGTCGACATCGCTACCCTGACCGGCGCCTGCATCGTCGCGCTGGGCCACCACACCAGCGGCCTGTTCACCCGCCATGACGAGGCGAGCGACGCACTGGCCGAAGAGCTGATGGACGCAGGCAAGCAGGCCGGCGACGTCGCCTGGCGCTTCCCGCTCGGCGAGATCTACAACGAGCAGCTCAAGTCGAATTTCGCCGACCTGGCCAACATTGGCAGCCCGGGAGCCGCGTCGATCACCGCCGCCTGCTTCCTGGAAAACTTCACCCGCAAATACACCTGGGCTCACCTGGATATCGCAGGCACGGCCTGGAAATCGGGCGCCGCCAAGGGCGCGACCGGGCGTCCGGTGCCGCTGCTGACGACCTTCCTGATGAACCGGGTCTGAATGCAACACGTGCCGCACTGAAATAATATTTCACTACGGCACTTAAGATGAAATTTTATTTCATCGTGAAACAGCCCCGCTTGCGGGGCTGTTCTTGTTTCTGTGCCAGCTTAGAACACCGGACTGTCAATCCGCTGCGCCGCCGCCACGTCTTGACGTGGCTTGACTGGCTGCATCAACACCGTCATATGCGCCGGATATGAAAATCCGGCCCCCGAATGGCGGTCCACCAGGTGACCCAGGCCAGCGCTGAAGACGACATTGCCCATCAGGCTGGACGTGTCGGCGCGCGCCCCGATGCTTTCCTCGGCCCTGCCCATGCCATCTTTCTGGCAACTGACCACCAGTGCCTGCGTACTGCGCGTTACCGTCACCCGGCCCGGCAAGACCACGAACCAGCGCCCCTTGTCATTGCTCAGCACGCACCCTACCCCGGCGACTTCTTGATAGTCGAGCACGGCGTGCAGTTCGAGTTGCTGGTGGGGAGAATCGGACAAGGTCGCGCAACCGCCGATGAACAGCGGTGCGGCGAGCAAGAGAAGATGGCGCAACAAGCGCGACATGGGACCAGCCTTAGGGAGCGTCATACCCTATTAACGGCAGCCGAATGCAATTACTGAAGGGTTGATCTTAGCCGCGGGGGGCGCTAGGCATGGACGAAAAACGCGGCATGCTCGCCCCGTCGACCATGACAGTGTCGAAAAAATCATCGCGGGGGCGCACCCACACGGCGCCATCGGCGCCGCGGTAGACCATCACCGGCGTGTGATCGGCTTCCAGCACGGCTTCGCACACCAGCTCGTAGACACCGCCCTTGTAATGGCGGTATCGGATCAAGCCTTGGCTTCTTCGAGGGCCTTCTGCTTCTTCTTGAGGCCCTGGATCACCTTGAGTACGCCTTCGATGCCGGCTGCTTCGTCGAGCTCGCTGAACGCATCGAGCACTTCGTTGAGTACCCGGTTGCGGACCACGGCTTCGTCCTGGGTAAGCGCAGGCTTGACCTCGGCTTCTTTCGCGAACTTCGATGGCGCCTCGGCGGCAGCCTTGGCACCATGCGTCAGTGCAGCCTGCCAGATCACCCAGCGGCGCTGGGTTTCATAGACCAGGTATTCCTCGGGCTTGTCTTCGCGGCGGCGAACGATATGGCCTTCGCGTTGAGCCCACGCTTCGAATGCAGTGCGCATTTCAGTCCTTTGTAAATCGTCGTTCGGTTTCATTTGCTATCGGAAAAGCAATATTATCCAATAGTACCATGTTGCATTGTGCCCAACGGTGCGCACGATTGCGCAAGGCATGATGACGTCCGAACATGTTTCAATCTGCAAATAATACAACAATAGTTGCATCAACGCAATTACGGTTATGCTGAATAAAACAGCTTTTAATGCAATTTATAATTTTATTAATTTATTCTAGCATAGCGAATTGCAAGGGCCGCAATTGTCTATGCGTCTTAGCAACAATAAAACCGAAATACCGTCAATACGATTGTGACACCTTGAAATTTGTATGCAGCGCGCATCGCGCGCACGCTGCGGCCGCCCGACTGGCCGCCTGCGCCGGCAGCGGTTATCATGCCGCCTTGCTCACCACGGCCCGCCGCCCTCCCCATGAAGATCGCTACCTGGAACGTCAATTCGCTCAAGGTCCGCCTGCCGCACCTGCTTACCTGGCTGCAAGCCAATCCGGTCGACGTTCTCTGCCTTCAGGAGACCAAGCTTACCGACGATAAGTTCCCGCTGGCCGCCATCAATGCGGCCGGCTACGAAGTGGTGTTCAGTGGCCAGAAAACTTATAACGGCGTGGCGATCCTGTCGCGGCACCCGATCGAAGATGTACAAAAGAATAATCCGCGCTTCGACGACGAGCAGCAGCGCCTGATCGCCGCCACGATTCAAGGCATGCGCATCATCTGTGCCTACGTCGTCAATGGTCAGGAAATTGGCAGCGAGAAATTTGCCTACAAGATGGCGTGGCTGGCCGGGCTGCAGGAATGGGTCGCCGACGAAATGCGCATGCACCCCCAATTGGCGGTGCTGGGTGACTACAACATCGCACCGCAAGCGTGCGACGTGCACGACCCGGCAGAATGGGAAAACCATATCCATTTCACGCCGCCCGAGCGCGACGCGCTACAGGCTTTCATGGCGCTCGGACTGGCCGATGCGTTCCGGCTGTTCGAACAGCCCGAGAAGCAGTACAGCTGGTGGGACTACCGGCAGATGGCCTTTCGCCGCAACCGCGGGCTGCGCATCGACCACATTTTGCTTTCCCGAGCGCTGGCCGAGCGCTGCACCGCCTGCCACATCGACCGCGAGACCCGCAAATGGGAGCAGCCATCCGACCACGCGCCCGTGGTCGCGACACTCTCGGACTAGTGCCCGATCGCAGCCAGTGTCGAATTGACCAGCAGCTCGGCAGCATCGGCGGCCGGCAGCGGGCGCGCGAACAGATACCCCTGTGCGAACTGGCAGCCGTAACCCTTCAGTAGCGCGTACTGCCCTTCGGTCTCGACGCCTTCGGCCACGACCGACAGCTGCAGGCTGTTGGCCAGCGCCATGACGGCGGCCACGATCGCGCGGTCTTCCGAGCTGGCCTCGAGTTCGCGCACGAAGGCGCGGTCGATCTTGATCTTGCGCACCGGGAAGCGCTTCAGGTAGGCCAGGCTGGAATAGCCCGTACCGAAGTCGTCGATCGACAGGCGCATGCCCATGCCATTAATCTGGCGCAGGATCTCGAGCGTGCGGGCGCCATGCTGCATCAGCGCCGTCTCGGTGATCTCGAATTCCACCAGCGAAGGCTCGATGCCGGTATCGTGCAGGATGCGGCGCATCGAGTCCACCAGGCCGTCATGCATGAACTGGCGCGCCGACAGGTTGATGGCCAGCGGCACCGCGCCCAAGCCCTGGGCCTGCCACGCCATGCTCTGCTCGCAGGCGGTACGGATTACCCATTCGCCAACCGCCACGATCGTCCCGTTTTCTTCGAGGATCGGGATGAATTCGTCCGGCCCGACCAGTACCGGGCTGGCACTGCCGCCTCTTCTCCAGCGTAGCAGTACCTCGAGTGCATGCAGGCGCCGGGTCGAGGTATCGACGATCGGCTGGTAGTGCAGCTCGAACTGCTTGCGCGCCAGCGCACTGCGCAGGCTAGACTCGAGTTCGAAACGGCGTGCGGCTGCCTGGTTCAGGCGCTGGTCGAAGAACTGGTAGTTGTTGCGGCCGGCCGCCTTGGCGTGGTACATCGCCGCGTCGGCGTGGCGCATCAGGGTGTCGACGTCGTCGCCATTGTCCGGGCACAGGCAGATGCCGATCGACGGCGATATATGCAGGCTGTGGCCGTCGAATTCGAATGGCGTCGACAGCGCCTCGATGATCTTGTCGCCCACCAGCGCGCATTCCTGCGCGCTGCCGATATCCGGCAGCAGCACCACGAACTCGTCGCCGCCCAGGCGCGCTACCGTGTCGCTGTCGCGTACCGCTGCGCACAGGCGCCTGGCGACTTCGCGCAGCAAGTGGTCGCCCATGGCATGGCCGAGCGAATCGTTGATGTTCTTGAAGCGGTCGAGGTCGAGGAACATCACCGCCAGCTTGCGGCCACCGGGCTGGCGGTTGCGCAAGACAGCGCGCAATGCGCAGTCGATCCGGTCGGACAGCAGGGCGCGGTTCGGCAGCCCGGTCAGGCTGTCGTGATACGCCATATGGTGGGCGCGCGCCTCGGCCTGGCGCCGTTCGTTGATTTCTTCTTGCAGCAGCGCGTTGGCGCCGGCCAGCTCGGCGGTGCGTTCGGCCACCCGCACCTCGAGCTCGTCGCGCGCGCGGCGAATGGCTTCGGCCGCTTCGCGCCGCGCGGTGACGTCGTCGATCATCCATACGCTGCGCCCGCGCCTCTCGGCGGCGTCGACCAGCCTGCCCGAGAGCCGCGCCCAGAAACAGCTGCCGTCGCGGCGCGTCATGCGGTACTCGGCGGTGTGCACCTCACCTGCTGCGAAGCTGCACGCGGTCTCCGCGCTCGCCGTGCGCCAGGTGGCTTCGTCCGGATACAGTGCCCGCACCGGCGTGCCGTCCATTCCACCCGCAAGACTGCCGAACAGCTCTTCCATCTTGGCGTTGCAATGCAGGGTCACGCCCTGCTCCACCACCGCGATGCCCAGTACCGCGTTGTCGAGGATGGCGCGATTTTCCAGCAGTGCGTTGCGCAGCTGGATTTCGTCGTAACGCTCGCGCCGGCGGTCTTCGAACATCCAGATCGTGCCCAGCTCCGGATCTTCCGGGTTGAACAGGTAGCCGTTGAGCTGTCCCCAGATACGCGAGCCGTCCTTGCACAGCAGTTCGGTTTCGCTGCGGTAGGGAATGCCGCGCTCGAGCTGCGGATAGGCGGCGGCGCCAAAATCATGGTAGGCCTGGTCATCCACGTGCACGATGCGGGTCGAGCGGCCGAGCGCTTCGCCGTCGTGGTAGCCAAACATCCGTGCAAAGGCCGGGTTGTAGCGCTGGATCGTGCGGTTGCGAACAAACATGATGCCGACCGAGGCATTGGTCATGATGGCCTGGACCTCGATCATGGTCTGACGCACGTCGGTGACGTCTTCGACGATCCAGATCGTGCCCGCCTCGTGCGCACCCGGATCGACCGCGCGCCCGCGCAGCCGCGCCCAGATCAGCGAGCCGTCGCGGCGGCGGAACGGGTGCTCCGCCTTTTCGTACAGGCCGCCCGCCGCCAGCACCGGATAGGCTTCCGCGGTCAGCGCCTCGTAGGCCTGGGGCGACCCGAACACATCGACCGGACGCAGGCTCGACAGCTCGGTATGGGACAGGCCGAGCATTTCGCAAATGCGCGGATTGCACGACTTGAACTGCCCCGGCAGGGTAAAGAGAATGCCGACCGGCGCGTTTTCCAGGATGGCGCGCTGCTCGCGCAGCGCGACCTGCAGCATTTCCTGCTCGAGGGCCATGGCGTCGGGCTGTGCCGGGCGCGCGAGGTCGATGGAGGTAGAGGTGCCTGTCGTGAGCGAGCGCTTGCTGGAAAGTCGGGCCATGGCGATTCGTGTTTGCTAACGGCTGGGTTGCCGGTTAGCAATCATAAACCACAAATGGTCAATGTTCCTAAACTGACAAGCATGAAATCCTGCCCGTGTTGTAGTGCCCTCTCAGTCAGGCTTGAAGTGTGTCGCCTGGCACGCAGACCCAGCCTTCCATCAGCACGCGCGCGCTGCGGCTCATGATGGCCTTTGAGACGCTCCATGTGCCATTGGTCTGCACCGCTTCGGCGCCGACGCGCAGCGTGCCGGACGGGTGGCCGAAACGCACCGCCGTGCGCGCGCCGCCGCCGGCCGCGAGATTGACCACGGTGCCGGGAATCGCGGCGGCGGTTCCTATCGCCACCGCCGCCGTACCCATCATCGCGTGATGCAGCTTGCCCATCGACAGTGCGCGTACCAGCAGGTCGATGTCGGTGGCCAGTACCTGCCTGCCGCTGGACGCCACATAGCTCGCTGGCCTGGCAACGAACGCCAGCTTGGGCGTGTGCTGGCGCTTGGCGGCGTCTTCGATAGATGCGATCAGGCCCATGCGCACCGCACCGTAGGCGCGGATGGTCTCGAACATCGCGAGCGCACGCGGGTCGCCATTGATGGCGTCCTGCAGTTCGGTGCCGTCGTAGCCAACCGCTTGCGCATCGATGAAAATGGTCGGAATGCCGGCATTGATCATGGTCACCTTTACGCTGCCCACGCCCGGCACTTCCAGCTCGTCGACCAGGTTCCCGGTCGGGAACATGGCATTTTCCGCGCCCGCGCCGGCGCCCTCTTCCTCGGCCGCCGGATCGAGAAATTCGAGCTGCACTTCGGCCGCCGGAAAGGTCACGCCATCGAGTTCGAAGTCGCCGGTTTCCTGGACCTGGCCACCGCTGACCGGCACGTGGGCGACGATGGTCTTGCCGATATTGGCCTGCCAGATGCGCACCGTGGCCATGCCGTCTTGCGCGATGCGCTGCGGATCCACCAGGCCGCTGGCGATGGCAAACGAACCGACCGCCGACGACAGGTTGCCGCAATTGCCGCTCCAGTCCACAAACGGCTTGTCGATCGAGACCTGACCGAACAGGTAGTCGACGTCGTGGCCTTCGCGGGTGCTCCTGGCCACGATCACGGCCTTGCTGGTGCTCGAGCTGGCGCCGCCCATGCCGTCGATCTGCTTGGCATAGGGGTCGGGGCTGCCGATCACGCGCAGCAGCAGCGCGTCGCGCGCCGTGCCGGGTACGCGCGCCGCTTCGGGCAGGTCGTCGAGGCGAAAGAAGACGCCCTTGCTGGTGCCGCCTCGCATGTAGGTGGCGGCAATCTTGATTTGGGGGATGTGGGGCATAGATGATCCGGTTGCGTTGGCGGGCGGCGCTGCCGCCCGCCATAAGATTTACACGGCGGCCTCGGGCGCCGACGACTCCAGGAAGTCCTGTGCGAAGCGCTGCAGCACGCCGCCGGCCTCGTAGATCGCGACTTCTTCGGCGGTGTCGAGGCGGCAGGTCACCGGCACCTCGAGCCGCTCGCCGCTACGGCGATGAATCACCAGCAGCAGGTCGGTGCGCGGGGTGCACTCGCCCACCACGTCGAAGGTCTCGCTGCCGTCGATCCCCAGCGTCAAGCGGTTCACACCCGGCTTGAATTCGAGCGGCAGCACGCCCATGCCCACCAGGTTGGTGCGGTGGATGCGCTCGAAGCCTTCGGCGGCGATCGCTTCCACGCCCGCCAGGCGCACGCCCTTGGCCGCCCAGTCGCGCGACGAACCCTGGCCGTAGTCGGCCCCGGCGATCACGATCAAGGGCTGCTTGCGCTGCATATAGGTCTCGATGGCCTCCCACATGCGCGTTACCTGGCCTTCCGGCTCGATGCGCGCCAGAGATCCGGCGATCACGGCGCCAGCCTCGTTGCGCACCATCTCGTTCTTGAGCGTCGGATTGGCAAAGGTGGCGCGCTGCGCGGTCAGGTGGTCGCCCCGGTGCGTCGCATAGGAATTGAAGTCTTCTTCTGGCAGGCCCATCTTTGCCAGGTATTCGCCGGCGGCCGAATCGAGCATGATCGCGTTCGACGGCGACAGGTGGTCGGTGGTGATGTTGTCGCCCAGGACCGCCAGCGCACGCATGCCGGCCAGGCTGCGCTCGCCCGCCAGGGCGCCTTCCCAATAGGGCGGACGGCGAATATAGGTGCTTGCCGGGCGCCAGTCGTACAAGGCACTGACCTTGCTGCCGTTATCAAGAACGCGCGCGAACATCGGCGTGTACACCTTGCGGAACTGTTCCGGCTTGACGCTGGCGTCGACGATGGCGTCGATCTCGGCATCGAGCGGCCACAGGTCGGCCAGGCGGATTTCCCGGCCGGCGCTGTCCAGGCCCAGCACGTCCTTCTCGATGTCGAAGCGGATGGTGCCGGCAATCGCGTAGGCCACCACCAGTGGCGGCGACGCCAGGAAGGCTTGCTTGGCATACGGGTGGATGCGGCCATCGAAGTTGCGGTTGCCCGACAGGACCGCGGTTGCATACAGGTCGCGCTCGATGATCTCTTGCTGGATCGCGGGCTCGAGTGCGCCGCTCATGCCGTTGCAGGTGGTACAGGCAAAGGCGACCACGCCAAAGCCCAGCTGCTCCAGTTCGGGCATCAGCCCGGCTTCTTCCAGGTAGAGCGCCACGGCTTTCGAGCCTGGCGCCAGCGAGCTTTTCACCCAGGGCTTGCGCCGCAGGCCGAGGCGATTGGCGTTGCGCGCGATCAGGCCGGCCGCGATCATGTTGCGCGGATTGCTGGTATTGGTGCAGCTGGTAATCGCAGCGATGATCACCGCGCCGTCTGGCATTTCGCCCTGATCGTTACCGGTGCGGTCCTCGACCACGCCCGAAATGCCGCGCGCGGCCAGCTCCGAGGTCGGCACCCGCTTGTGCGGGTTCGACGGGCCGGCGATGTTGCGCACCACGCTCGACAAGTCGAAGCTGAGCGTGCGTTCGTACTGCGCGCTGGCCAGGCTGTCGGCCCACAGGCCCGCTTGTTTCGCGTAGGTCTCGACCAGCTGCACGGTTTCTTCTTCGCGCCCGGTCAGGCGCAGGTATTTGATGGTCTGCTCGTCGATGTAGAACATCGCCGCAGTGGCGCCAAATTCGGGCGCCATGTTGGAAATGGTCGCGCGGTCGCCCAGGGTCAGGCTGGCCGCGCCGGGGCCGTAGAATTCGAGCCAGCTCGATACCACTTTCGCACTGCGCAGGAATTCGGTCAGCGCCAGCACGATGTCGGTCGCGGTGATGCCGGGCTGCGCCCTGCCGGTCAACTCGACGCCGATGATATCCGGCAGGCGCATCCAGGAGGCGCGGCCGAGCATGACGCTTTCGGCTTCGAGGCCGCCCACGCCGATGGCGATCACGCCCAGCGCGTCCACCATCGGGGTGTGCGAATCGGTGCCGACCAGCGTGTCCGGGTAGGCCACGCCATGCTCGGACTGGATCACGGGCGACATGCGCTCGAGGTTAATCTGGTGCAGGATGCCGTTGCCCGGTGGGATCACGTCGACATTCTGGAAAGCTTTCTTGGTCCACTCAATGAAGTGGAAGCGGTCTTCGTTGCGGCGGTCTTCGATGGCGCGGTTCTTGGCAAAGGCGTCGGGATCGAAGCCGCCACATTCGACTGCCAGCGAGTGGTCGACCACCAGCTGGGTCGGCACCACCGGGTTGACCAGCGCCGGATCGCCGCCCTGCAGGGCAATGGCGTCGCGCAGGCCGGCCAGGTCGACCAGCGCGGTCTGTCCGAGGATATCGTGGCAGACCACGCGCGCCGGGAACCATGGAAAATCGAGGTCGCGCTTGCGCTCGATGAGCTGCTTGAGCGACTCGTGCATGGTGGCCGGGTCGCAGCGCCGTACCAGGTTCTCTGCCAGCACGCGCGAAGCATAGGGTAGCGTGTCATAGGCGCCGGGCTCGATTGCATCGACCGCGCCGCGCGTGTCGAAGTAGTCGAGCGTGGTGCCCGGCAGGGGGATGCGGTGGTTGGTGTTCATGGTTCGCGGCTACCTTCAGGAATACTCGGTTAATCCATCGATCCGTCATGCAGGCAAAGGCGCGATGACGGATCGAAGCTGGTGGTATCGATTTACTTTCGATCCGCGATCGGCACGAACTGCAGGTCTTCCGGACCGACATAGTTCGCGCTCGGGCGGATGATCTTGTTGTCGATGCGCTGCTCGATCACGTGGGCGGCCCAGCCCGAGGTGCGCGAGATGACGAACAGCGGGGTGAACATCGCGGTCGGCACGCCCATCATGTGGTAGGACACGGCCGAGAACCAGTCCAGGTTCGGGAACATCTTCTTGACCTCCCACATCACCGACTCGAGGCGCTCGGCGATGTCGAACATCTTCATCGAGCCGCCCTGCTCCGACAGCGACCGCGCGACTTCCTTGATTACCACGTTGCGCGGGTCGCTGATGGTGTAGACCGGGTGGCCGAAGCCGATCACGACTTCCTTGTTGGCCACGCGGTTGCGGATATCGGCTTCGGCTTCGTCGGCGTTCTCGTAGCGCTTCTGGATGTCGAGCGCCACTTCGTTGGCACCGCCATGCTTGGGGCCACGCAGCGCGCCAATCGCGCCGGTGATGGCCGAATGCATGTCGGAGCCGGTGCCGGCGATGACGCGGGCGGTGAAGGTCGAGGCGTTGAATTCGTGCTCGGCGTACAGGATGAGCGAGGTGTGCATGGCGCGCACCCACTCTTCTTTCGGCGCATGGCCGTGCAGCAGGTGCAGGAAGTGGCCACCGATCGAGTCGTCGTCGGTCTCGACCTCGATGCGCTTGCCGTTATGGCTGAAGTGGTACCAGTACAGCAGCATCGAACCGAACGAGGCCATCAGGCGGTCGGCGATGTCGCGTGCGCCCGGAATACCGTGGTCATCCTTCTCCGGCAAGGTGCAGCCCAGCACCGAGACGCCGGTGCGCATCACGTCCATCGGGTGGGCGCCGGCCGGCAGTGCCTCGAGCGCGCTCTTGAGCGCCTGCGGCAGGCCGCGCAGCGAGCGCAGTTTGGCCTTGTAGCCCTTCAACTCGCCGCTATTGGGCAGCTTGCCGTGCACCAGCAGGTAGGCGATTTCCTCGAATTCGCAGGCATTGGCGACATCCAGGATGTCGTAGCCGCGGTAATGCAGGTCGTTGCCCGACTTGCCGACCGAGCACAGTGCGGTATTGCCGGCGGCGACGCCGGACAGGGCGACCGATTTCTTCGGCTTGAAAGTGGGGGTGTCGTTATTCTGGGTGCTCATGCGGTCTCCTGGGTTACCCGGCTTTTTTCTGTGCGAACAGCGCGTCGAGCTTTTGCTCGTAGCTGTGATAGTCGATGCGATCATACAGTTCGGCGCGGGTCTGCATCGTCTCGAGTACGTTCTGCTGGGTGCCGTCGCGGCGAATCGCATTGTAGACATTCTCGGCGGCCTTGTTCATGGCGCGGAAGGCCGACAGCGGATACAGCACCAGTCCGACATTGGCACTCTTGAGTTCGTCGACCGTGAACAGCGGGGTCGCGCCGAATTCGGTGATATTGGCCAGCACCGGCACCTTCACCGCATCGGCGAACTTGCGGTACATCTCGAGGCTGGTCATCGCCTCTGGAAAGATCATGTCGGCGCCGGCCTCGACGCAGGCCACGGCGCGCTCGATCGCGGCGTCCAGGCCTTCCACGGCCAGCGCATCGGTGCGCGCCATGATGACGAAATCCTCGTCGATGCGGGCGTCCGCCGCCGCTTTCACGCGGTCGACCATTTCGCCCAGGCCGACGATTTCCTTGCCCGGGCGGTGACCGCAGCGCTTGGCGCCGACCTGGTCTTCGATATGGCAGGCGGCCGCGCCGGCCTTGGACAGCGAGCGCACGGTGCGCGCGACATTGAAGGCCGAGGCGCCAAAGCCGGTATCGATGTCGACCAGCAGCGGCAGATCGCACACGTCGGTGATGCGGCGCACGTCGACCAGTACGTCGTCGAGGTTCGAGATACCCAGGTCCGGCAGGCCCAGCGAACCGGCGGCTACGCCGCCGCCCGACAGGTAGATCGCCTTGAAGCCGGCGCGCTTGGCCAGCAATGCATGGTTGGCATTGATGGCGCCGACAACCTGCAGCGGGGATTCTTCCCGGACTGCCTTGCGAAACGCCGCACCTGCGGAATAGTGGCTCATGCCTGACCTTTCAAATGAGTCGTTGAACGAATATCCCTTTTGTTATGCAAGGGCCGTGCCAGCGGGCACTGGCGCAATGACAGCGCGCAAATCAAGCACTTGGAAGCGATCTCGCGTGCCCGACACCGATTTCGCACCCCACGATGTTTCACACCCATTCACCATGAAACACCAGATGAAACATGATACCAATAAAAAAACCCCGCCGCAGCGGGGTCTCTGAGCTCACGCTACGCTCGTTGGCAGGTCAATGGCCGCTGGCGCCGGATGCGCCGATGCCGGTTTCGGAGCGTACTTCCTGCGCCTCGAAGCCAGCCTTGTCCATTGCAGCGCGCGGGCTGCGATCGAGTACCGAGAACAGCCAGATACCGATGAAGCCAATTGGCATCGAGAAGATCGCGGGCGAAGTGTAGGGGAAGATCGCCTCGGCATTTCCGAGCACGTCGACCCATACGGACTTGGAGACCACTGTCATGATTACCGCACTCGACAGGCCAAGGAAGCCGCCGATCGTCGCACCACGGGTGGTGCAGTCTTTCCAGAGCACCGACATGAACAGCACCGGGAAATTGGCGGAAGCGGCGATGGCGAAGGCCAGCGACACCATGAAGGCCACGTTCTGCTTTTCAAAGGCGATGCCCAGCAGCACAGCGATAAAGCCGAGGCAGATGGTGGTGATCTTGGACACCCGCAGCTCGCTGGCACTGGTGGCCTTGCCCTTGGAAAACACGGTGGCGTACAGGTCGTGCGAGACGGCCGAGGCGCCCGACAAGGTCAGGCCAGCAACCACCGCCAGGATGGTCGCGAAGGCCACCGCCGAGATGAAGCCAAGGAAGATGTCGCCGCCCACGGCCTTGGCCAGGTGCACCGCCGCCATGTTATTACCACCCAACAGCTTACCGGCAGCATCTTTGAATTCCGGATTGGTACCGACCAGCACGATCGCGCCGAAACCGATGATGAAGGTAAGAATGTAGAAGTAACCGATCCAGGTGGTGGCCCACAGCACCGACTTGCGCGCTTCCTTGGCGCTTGGAACCGTGAAGAAGCGCATCAGGATATGCGGCAGGCCGGCAGTGCCGAACATCAAGGCCATGCCGAAGGAAATCGCCGAG
The DNA here is from genome assembly GCF_024802625.1 of Massilia sp. H6. NCBI lineage: Bacteria > Pseudomonadati > Pseudomonadota > Betaproteobacteria > Burkholderiales > Oxalobacteraceae > Massilia > Massilia sp. H6. The sequence continues at coordinate 1,715,323 of NZ_CP103371.1, read as the reverse complement.
ATCGGGTCTTTGACAAAATTGCCTGGCCCCATGATGCTGAAACCCTTGGCATGGACTTCGGTGGCGGTAGTGAACAGTTTTGCCGGGCTGAAATCGTACTGCGCCAGCACCGCGAAGGCCATGTAGGAGGCGCCCGAAAGCAGCATCACGGCCTTGATGATCTGCACCCAGGTGGTGGCGGTCATGCCGCCGAACAGCACATAGACCATCATCAGCACGCCGACGATCATCACCGCGATCCAGTACTCCAGGCCGAACAGCAGCTTGATGAGCTGGCCGGCGCCGACCATCTGCGCGATCAGGTAGAACAGCACCACCACCAGGGTGCCCGAGGCGGCGAACACGCGAATGGGTTTTTGCGCGAAGCGGTAGGCGGCAACGTCGGCGAAGGTGTAGCGGCCCAGGTTGCGCAGGCGCTCGGCCATCAGGAAGGTGATGACCGGCCAGCCGACCAGGAAGCCGATGGCGTAGATCAGGCCGTCGAAGCCGTCAAGGAAGACGGCGGCCGAAATACCCAGGAAGGACGCGGCCGACATGAAGTCGCCCGCAATCGCCAGTCCGTTCTGGAAACCGGTGATGCCGCCGCCGGCGGTATAGAAATCGGACGCCGAGCGGGTGCGCGACGCAGCCCACTTGGTGACGAAGAGCGTAAAGATCACGAAGACCGCGAACATGCCGATCGCGGTCCAGTTGGTGGCCTGCTGGGTGGCCTGGCCCAGGTCGGGTGCGGCCATGGCCAGGCCCGGCAGGGTCAGCAGGCCCGGCAGGACCAGCGCGGCGCTGCGGCGGTGGAGAGTCGGCATGGTCATGCGCCCACCTTGCTGCGGATGGCCGCGGTCAGCTCGTCGTAGATGCCATTGGCGCGGCGTACGTAGATACCGGTGATGACGATGGTAAACACGATCACGAACAGCCCGAGCGGAATGCCCCAGGTGATGACGCCTTCGCCGATGCGGGAGCCCAGGAATTCCTTGTTGAATGCCACCAGCAAGGTGAATCCGTAGTAGACGATCATCATCGCCCAGGTGAGGGTCCAGCCGAAACGCGAGCGCGTCCTGACCAGCTTCTGGTAATCGGGGTCGGCCTTGACCCGCTGTACAACGTCTTGTTCCATTTTTGTCTCCTGATTGTTCTGGTGTTTTTTACTGCAAGGCCTGGCCCATCGTACGGGCATGCGCTTACCTCACACTTACGGCAAGGACTGGCAGTCGCCATGGGGCGATGTTTCAGGATGAAACGGCACGGGTGAAATCGACTACACTCCGGCCATGAGCTACTCTAACCGCAATTCGGCCAGCGGCGGCGCCGACAACGACAAGCCGGTAATCTGGACCGTGTCGGTATCGCGCCTGTCCGACCTGTTCCGCGACATTACGCTGGAATACGATCACCTGGCTATGATCGAGCCAATGCACCTCGGGTTCGATGAAGCTGCACGACATCTGCGCGAGCGCATGGCCAGCGAGCGTTGCGATGTCGTGATCGCGGCCGGTTCGAACGCCGCCTACCTCAAGGGACGCGTCGCGGCGCCGGTGGTCGTGGCCAAGGCCAGCGGCTTTGATGTCATGCAGGCGCTCGCGCGGGCGCGCCAGATGTCCGAGCGCATCGGCGTGATCACTTACCAGGAACCGATGCGCGAACTGGCGGAATTCGCCACCACCTTCGGCATCGACATTGCCCAGCGCACCTATGTCACCGAAGAAGACGCGCGCGCCGGCGTCCACCAGCTCAAGGCCGCCGGCATCGAGGTCATCGTCGGCGCCGGCCTGATCACCGACCTGGCCGAAGAAGCGGGCCTGGCGGCCGTATTCCTGTATTCGGCCGCCTCGATCCGGCAAGCCTTCGACGACGCGCTCGAAATGGCGCGCCTGACCAGGCTCGAGGCCAACCGCGGACGCCGCACGGCCGCGCCTGACACGCGCCGGGTGCGGCGCGGGCTGCACGACCTGCGCGGCGAGTCGAGCGCGATGGAGCGCTTGCGCCAGATGGTCGTGCTGTATGCGCGCTCGCCCGCCACGGTGCTGATCCAGGGCGAAACCGGCAGCGGCAAGGAGCTGGTGGCACAGGCCATCCACCGCGAAGGCCCGCGGCGCGGCGCCCAGCGCCCGTTCGTGGCGGTCAATTGTGGCGCGATCGCCGAATCCCTGCTCGAATCGGAATTGTTCGGCCACGAAGAAGGCGCCTTCACCGGCGCCCGGCGCGGGGGACACGCCGGCCTGTTCGAAGCGGCCGACAGCGGCACCTTGTTTTTGGACGAAATCGGCGAAATGCCCTTGGCCCTGCAGACCCGCCTGCTGCGGGTACTGGAAGAACGCGAGGTGATGCGGGTCGGCGGCACCCGCCCGGTGCCGATCGACGTGCGGGTGGTGAGCGCAACCCATTGCGACCTGGAGGCGCGCGTGCGCGAGGGACGCTTCCGCGCCGACCTGTACTACCGGCTTGCCGTGCTGCGCCTGCGGCTGCCGCCGCTACGCGAGCGCCCCGGCGACGTCGCGCCGCTGGCCGAATGGTCGCTCAAGCATGCGCTGGCGGCGCTCGACGCGCGGCCGCATCCGAATTTGCATGCCGAGCTCGCCGCCTGCGCCCCGCTGCTCGATGCCTACCACTGGCCAGGCAATGTGCGCGAATTGCGCAACCTGATGGAGCGGCTGGCGCTGTTCCTGGCGGCCGAACCCTTGCAGGCCCTGAGCCCGGGTTTCCTGCTCGCGATTGCACCCGAACTGGGCACGCAGCCTGCCTCGCCCGGCGTGGCCCCCGGGTCCGACAGCATCGCCGCGGTACTGGCCCGCTTCGGCGGGCAACGCGATGCCGCCGCAAAGCATCTTGGCATTAGTCGCACCACCTTGTGGCGGCGCCTGAAGACCGACAAGCCCTAGCGTAGCCAGGCAGTGCCAACCCTACAGAATCAACACCTGCGCTCGCAAACGCATTATCATTATTTCTCTACATGGCCTGGCGCCCATGCACGACCAGCACACGCCAGCACACAGCCAGCGCCGCCTACCCGGCGGCGCCCAGTCCGGGCCCGGCCCCGGCCTTACGGAGGCAATATGCAACATGCGTCGCAAGCTGCCCTGTTCTCCCTGATCGGCGACACCCCCCTGATCGAAGTCACCCGGATCGACACCGGTCCCTGCCAGCTGTTCCTGAAACTCGAATCGCAAAACCCCGGCGGCTCCATCAAGGACCGGATCGGCCGCGCCATGATCGAGCAAGCCGAGCATGACGGCCACCTGCAGCCCGGCGGCACCGTGGTCGAGGCCACCGCCGGCAATACCGGCCTGGGGCTGGCGCTGGTAGCGCGCATCAAGGGCTATCGCGTGGTGCTGGTGGTACCCGACAAGATGGCCGCCGAAAAGATATTGCACCTGAAGGCGCTCGGTGCCGAAATCCACCTGACCCGCTCCGACGTCGGCAAGGGGCATCCCGACTATTACCAGGATGTCGCGGCGCGCCTGGCGCGCGACATTCCCGGTGCCTGGTTCGCCGACCAGTTCAACAACCCGGCCAACCCGCGCGCCCACGAGACCACCACCGGCCCGGAAATCTGGGACCAAGTCAACCACCGGCTCGACACCATCGTGGTGGGCGTCGGCTCCTCGGGCACCCTTACCGGCCTGTCGCGCTATTTCCGCAAGACCCAGCCCATGCTCGAATTCGTCCTGGCCGATCCCCAGGGCTCGATCCTGGCCGACTACATCAACACCGGCGTGCTGCGCACCGATGCCGGTTCGTGGGCGGTAGAGGGTATCGGCGAGGATTTCATTCCCGGCATCGCCGACCTGTCGCGCGTCAAGCACGCCTACACCGTCTCGGACGAAGAAAGCTTCGCCACGGCGCGCATGCTGCTGCAACAAGAAGGCATTTTGGGCGGCTCGTCCACCGGCACCCTGCTGGCGGCGGCGCTGCGCTATTGCCGCGAGCAGACCCGCCCCAAACGCGTGGTGAGCTTTGTCTGCGATACCGGCACCCGCTATCTCAGCAAGGTCTACAGCGACGGCTGGATGCTCGACCAGGGCTTGCTGGCACGCCCCAGGCTGGGCGACCTGCGCGACCTGATCGGGCGCCGCTACGACGACGGCGAAGTAGTGACCGTGGCGCCGGACGACACGCTGCTGACCGCCTTCAGCCGCATGCGCAGCAGCGACCTGCAGCAGTTGCCGGTGATCGACCGCGACGGCCGCCTGGCCGGCCTGATCGACGAATCCGACCTGCTGCTGCACGTGACCTCGCCCCAGGGCGCGGGTCAGGTGGCCAGTCAGTTCGCAGCGCCGGTCTCGTCGACCATGACCGCGACGCTGCAGACCCTGCACCCCTGTTCGAGCATGGCCGAGCTGCGCGCGGTCCTCGGCCGCGGGCTCACTGCCGTGGTCGCCGAGGGCGATCGCTTCTATGGCCTGATTACCCGCTTCGACCTGCTCAACCATCTTCGAAGGACGCTATCGTGAGTTCGCCCGTGTACCAAGCCAAGAAACATCTCGCCACCCGCGTGATCCACGGCGGCCAGGTGCCCGAGCCATCGACCGGCGCGGTGATGCCGCCGATCTTCGCCACCTCGACCTATCGCCAGGAAAGCCCGGGCGTGCACAAGGGCCTGGACTACGGCCGCTCGCACAACCCGACCCGCTGGGCGCTGGAGCGCTGCGTGGCCGACCTCGAAAGCGGGAGCGCGGCGTTCGCGTTCGCCTCGGGCCTGGCCGCGATCGCGGCGGTGCTGGAACTGCTGCCGGCCAATTCGCATATCGTGGCGGGCGACGACATGTACGGCGGCACCTTCCGCCTGTTCGAGCGCGTGCGCCGCAAGAGCGCCGGCCATAGCTTCAGCTATGCCGACCTGACCGACCCGGATGCGCTGGCCCGCGCCATCACGCCCGACACCAGGCTGGTATGGGTGGAGACGCCGACCAATCCGATGCTCAAGCTGGCCGACCTGGCGAGCATCGCCGCGCTTTGCCGCGCACGCGGCATCATCAGCGTCTGCGACAACACCTTTGCCAGCCCGGTCAATCAGCGACCGCTGGAACTGGGCATCGACATCGTGGTGCACTCGACCACCAAGTACATGAACGGCCACTCCGACGTGATCGGCGGCGTGGCGGTGGTCGGGACCGAGCCCCGCCACCAGGAACTGGGCGAGCAGCTGGGCTTCATCCAGAACGCCGTGGGCGCCATCCAGGGACCGTTCGACAGCTTCCTGGTGCTGCGCGGAATCAAGACCCTGGCCCTGCGCGTGGAACGCAGCAGCGCCAACGCGCTCGCGCTGGCCGAGTGGCTCGCGCGCGAACCAAAGGTGCGCCAGGTGTACTACCCAGGCCTGCAATCGCATCCGCAGCACGCGCTGGCGCAGCGCCAGATGAGCGGTTTCGGGGGCATCGTGTCAATCGACCTGGCCACCGACCTGGCGGGGGCGCGCCGTTTCCTGGAAAACCGCGAGGTGTTCACGCTGGCCGAAAGCCTGGGCGGGGTCGAAAGCCTGATCGAGCACCCTGCCCTGATGACCCATGCCAGCATTCCTGCCGAACAGCGCGCTGCACTGGGTATCGGCGACGGGCTGATCCGCTTGTCGGTGGGAATCGAGCACCTGGACGACCAGCGCGAAGACTTGCGTCAGGCGCTGGCTGCGATCTGAGCCCGGGGCCAGGCAAGAAAAACCGGTGGCCCTTTGCCTTCCATGCTAGGGTGCAGGTTTTCGTCGCCAGCAGTTCTTCTGGCGAGCACATCTTCTTCGATCAGGTCACCACATGCACGATTTATCCAAGTATTCGATCGCCCAGCTACGCGCGCTGGAAGTCCAGTTGATCGACGAGCTCAAGACCCGCCATTTCCTGGGCGTGAGCCAGGCGCGCGAGCAAATTTTGCATATCGCCCGCAATGCCGGCATGTCGGTCGACGCCTTGCACGGCATCAAGACCCCGAAACCGGCAAAGCAAGGCGGCGCCAAGGTCGCGGTCAAATACCGCAACCCTGAAGATTGCGCCCAGCAGTGGAGCGGGCGCGGACGGCAACCCGCCTGGGTCAAGGCCTGGATCGCGTCCGGAAAGTCGATCGAGCAAGCCAAAGCCTGAACCGCTCGCCAGGGTCGGCGTTCGGGTCTTATTGTTTCATGAAGAAGCGCAGCATCTCCTTGCTGGCATCCGGACCACGCGCGTCGGTATAGCTTCCCTGCGAGCTTCCGCCAGACCAGGCATGCCCGGTTCCGTGGACGATCCACCGTTCGGCGACGACGTCACCGGTTTCCCCGTGATGGGTATGGCGGGTGAAACTGCGTCCGCTGGTCTCGCCGGTGTGTTCGCACATGGCGGTTTCGCGCGCCAGGCCCGGCACCTGCCCGGCATAGCAGGCCAGCGCCTGCCGGATGACGTCGGCGCTGTTATTCTGGTGCACGGTATAGTCGACATCGCCATGAAAGACGATGGTCGGAATGGAAGCCAGCGGCCTGGCCGACTCAAGAAGGTCGGGGCCCGCCCCTTCGCGCATGGCCATCATGGCACTTGCGCCGTCAAAGGCGCTGCGATGCGCCAGGCCCGAATGGCAGCCAACCGCGCTGAACACGTCCGGATAGGTGCGGCCCAGGATGACTGCCATGGCGCCGCCAGAGGACAGGCCGGCAACCGCGACGCGGCTGCGGTCGATGCCGTATTCGGCGATCACGTGTTGCACCAATCCCGCGATCAGGGCAGGCTCGCCTTCGTCGCGCTCGTGATGCGCCTGGTCGTACCAGTTCCAGCAGCGGTTCCAGTGCGCTTGCGGCGATTGTTCCGGATACAGGACCATGCAGCCCGCCTGTTCGGCCAGCGCGTTCATGCCGGTACCGAGCGCAAAATCGTCGGCGCCCTGTCCACAGCCGTGCAACATCACGACCAATGGCAGCGAGGCCGCACCAGCATTGCTCGGTATAAATAGTTTGTAGTGGAGGGTGTGCGCTCCAAACTCGAATACCCCGGCCACGAAGCTGCCCTGGCCGGGCGCGGGCGCTGGCATGGCGGCGCCGGTCGCGCAGTCTTGCAAGCCGGCCCAGGGATTCCAGCCAAGAAACTGCCAGGGATCTGATGCGAAATGTGTCATGTTGACCTCTCCAGCCCGAAGCCTGCGGTAATAAGCTGCTAGTGTACGCATATGCTGCGCTGCAGCATGTCAGGCGTCGGCTCGGCCGCACGTAGGATTACAGCCTGGAAGCAGGCTCGGACGCGACCCGCCGGGCCGCCTGCAGCTGGGGCGTGTCGCCCAGCGGCAACCACGTGGCGACCCATGCCAGCGTGCGCACCAGCGTGGCTTCGCCCGTGCGCAGCGCGCGTCCGCGCAGTTGCGGCAGCGAGCGCACCGGCTCGGGCGTGATGTGCACCGCGGCGCGCACCAGCAGGCGTTGCAGCCAGCGCAGCGGTGCCGGCAAGATCGGCGCCGCGTCCATGATGCGCAAAAATTCGGCCAGGATCGGCGAGCCTTCGAGGCCGGGCGCAGTCGCTGCGAGCAGCGCCTCCCAGGCGCGCCAGCTCTGCGGCGCGCCACGGGCACCGTACAGGCATGCGCTGTGCGCGCCTTCGGCGAAGGCGGCATCTTTCTCGCTGGCGCAGAGCGCCTGTGCATAGCGGTGGAAGGCTTCGGTAAAACCGAAGACGGCGCTGGCATGCACCCAGTCGAGCAGGCGCGGATCGTTCGCGCGGTAGGCCAGGCCGCCCGGCGTGCTGCCCCTTACCTGGCCATGCATCCGCACCACCCTTGCAATCATCGCTTCGGCCGCCGAACGCGGGCCGTAGACCGTCATCATGGCGGCCGCCCCGGTGCGCCGCAAACGCAGACCCGGGTCGCGCTGGAAACTGCTGTGGTTCCATACGCCGCTGCGTACCGACGGCTCGGCCAGTTCCAGCAGCACGGCCGCGACGCCGCCGACGAACAGCGTCACCGGATTGGCGAACACGCGCCAGGACACGCCGTGGGCCGGCGTGAGCGCGGGCTCCCCGGCCGGCCGGCTGAAGTCGAACATCATGCCCTCCGGGGGGCGCATCAAGCTCCGCAAACTGTCCAGCATGGCAGCTCTCCTTGGGCGCCCGGGCGGCGGTACTGCGCAGGATACACCGGCGCCCCCGCCCGCGCGCCATCGACGCCCCTGGCGCGCGCCGATCAGCGCTTGAGTGCCGGAATCGCCGCTGGCTTCCACTGCTGCAGCGGCTGCTCGGCCATCTTTTTTTCCAGCAGTGCCAGCGCCACTTCGAGCTGGCGGTCGCGGCCGCTGAAGGTCTCGTGCGGCAGGTTGTCCACTTCGACGTCCGGACTCACGCCCACGCCCTCGATCAGCCATTCGCCGTCTGCCGCGAACTGGCCGAATTCGGCCACCCGCGCCATGCCGTTATCGAGCAGGCCGTTGCCATCGCTGAGCCAGACGCCGGCGCCGGCGGTGCGCTTGCCCACCAGCGGTCCGAGCTTCAGGGCCTTGACCCCGGCGGCAAAGGTCTCGCCGTCGGAATAGGTCAGTTCGTCCATCAATACCACCAGGTGGCCGCGGAAGCTGTTCTGCATGTTGGACTGCGGCTGGTTGCCGTTCGCGCTCCAGAACGCCCACGAGCGGCGCAGCAGCTTTTCGATGATCCAGCTGTCGATGTTGCCGCCGTTATTGCGGCGCACGTCGATCACCAGGCCTTCCTTGTTGATGTTGGCGTAGAAATCGCGCGCGAAGGCATTGATGTCGCGCGCGGTCATGGCGCGCAGGTGCAGGTAGCCGATCCTGCCCCTGGAAAGCGCATCGGCCTGCTGCGCCCTGCCCTGCTCCCAGTCGGCGTAGCGCAGGCTGGCATGGCGCGCCATCGACACGGGCGTGACGATCACGGCGCGCGGCTTGCCCGCTTGCTTGCCCTCGGTCTTCACATGCAGCAGCACCTGCTTGTCGGCCTGGTCGAGCAGCAGGTCGGCGATGTCCCGGCTCTCGGCCAGCAACTTGCCGTTGACCGCCAGGATGGTGTCGCCCTCCTTGATGCCGACATCGGGCGCGGCCAGCGGGCCACGCTCGGATGGCAGTTCCGGCTCGCTGCGGTAGATGCGCTCGACCCGGAAGCCTTCGAGCGTGCGCACCAGTACCGCGCCCAGGCTCGATGGCACGCCCTCGCCGCTGGCACGGCGCTGGTCGCCCGGACGGATCTGCGAATGCAGCGCGCCGAGTTCGCCCACCATCATGCCCAGCACGTCGTCGAGCTCGGCGCGGTCGGTCACCCGCTCGACCAGTGGCGCATAGCGCGCGCGCGCCGCGTTCCAGTCGATGCCGCGCATGTTGGCGTCGTACAAGAAATCGCGGTGCATACGCCAGGCGTCGTTGAACATCTGCGCCCATTCCAGGCGCGGATTGGTGCTGACCGCCCAGTCGTCGATCTTGACCCGGGCCTTGGCCAGGTCGGCCGGCGCCTTGCTGCCCGCCGCCACGATCAGCATGTCGCCAGCGCCGCTGGCGGCAAACGTGCGAAAGAAAACGTGCTTGCGATCGGTGCTCAGGCCGAATTCGCGCACATTGGCGGCGAACACTTCCGGTTGCGCACTACTGCGCGCAATCTCCAGGGTCTTGAGCACGCCGCTGCGGCCATTGTCCGACTCCAGGATGTACAGGCGCTTGTCGTCGCTCGCGAGGGCCCGGTAGTTGCCCGGCGCAATCGGCACTTCGTACAGGCGTTCGCGCAGTCCTGCATAGTCGACAGCGGGCACCGGCCCCCTGGCCTTGTCGGGCGCGGCGGCGCTGGCCGCGGCAAGGGCCGCGGCGGTCGCCGTGGCAGCGGCGGCGTTCTTGTCCGACTCGTCGCTGCCCGGCTTCATGACCGCGGAGCGGGCAGCCGCTTCTGGAGAGGCCGCTTCCGGCTTGGTCAGCTCGTCTTCGGGCTTGAAAGGAAAGCGCACGCCGGCCTGCAGGGCCAGTGCGTACACGCCGACGCGCCGGTCGAACACCGGGCCCATGTTGCGGTCGCCCCAGGGGCCGCCATTACCGACGTTGAAGTGGCGCGCGGACAGGAAGTACAGCCACTTCCCGTCCGCCGAGAACACCGGCGAATCGGCCGTGTAACGGTCGGTTGTGACAAAGGCCAGCGTCTTCGACACCAGGTTGAACATGCCGATCTGGTTGCGCTGCTCGTTCGTACCGACCCGCACAAAGGCCAGGTTGCGGCTGTCCGGGGACCATACCACCTGGTCCGGGCGGTCGGCGCCGGCCTGCTTGGCGTCGTCGATGATGACATTGGTTTTCGCCGCCAGATCGAGCAGCCAGGTGCGGCCCTTCTTGTCGGTGTGGGCCAGCCAGCGGCCGTCCGGGGACGGATACAGGCCCGAACGGTGGCTGGCGCCGTCGACAGTGAGGCGCTCGCCCTTGCCGGAGCCGTCCGCCGCAAAGCGCCAGATCTCGTTCTCGCCGGTGCTGTCCACGAAGGCATACACCGATTTGTCGTCATGGCTGAACACGGCGCTACGGGCACGTGCGCCTTCCGGCACCGCGATCTCGACGCGGCGCTGGCTGCCGGTGCCGGCGATGGTGACGCGGCCGCGCGCGGTGAGTACGATGCGCTCGGCCTTGCTGGCCACCTCGATCGCGCTGAGCGCATCGAGCGGCGAGCGCACCCGGCGTGTACGCTGCTGGTCGAAGTCCGACACCAGACTGGCTTGCAGGCGCGTATCGCGCCCGCTGGCGATGTCGAACAGGCGCAGGTCGGCGCCGAGCTGGTAGGCGATGCGGCCATCGCCGAGCGAAGCGGTGCGCACGTCCCACTCCTGGTGGCTGGTGTGCACCCGGCGGTCGCTCCCGTCCGGGAGCGCAGACCAGATATTGTCGCTGCCGCCGCTGTCGCTGATGAAATAAATGCGGCCCTGCCACCACATGGCGCGGCGATTGTTCGCACTGTCGCCCCGGAACAGCGGCACGGCTTCGTCCCTGGCGCCAAGGTCGAAGCGCCACAACTGCGCGTGCGCGCCGCCACGGTAGGAGCGGACGTTATCGTTGGTCATCGACAGGCCCATGCGCGTGAAGAACACGGATTTGCCATCGTCGGTAACCAGGGCGTCATTGGCGTCGGCCAGCGGCAGTACCCGGCGCGCCAGCGTTGCCGGGTCGAGCGCGGCCACCACGCGGTGCTTGGCCGGCCCGACCGAATTCTCGGTGTTCACCAAAACTTCGCCCTGCGCCGTCCAGCCCAGCACCGTCACCCCGCCATTTTCAAAGGTGATGCGCTTGGGCAGCCCACCCTCGAGCGGCATCACATAGGCTTCCTGCGCCCCTTCGTAAGAAGCGGCGAAGGCGACCTGTTTGCCATCGTGCGAGATCGCGGCATGCGTTTCCATCGATGAATGGGTGGTCAAGCGCGTCGCCTTGCCCCCCGCCGTACTGGATCGCCACAAGTCGCCCTCGGCGGTGAATACCACGGTGTCGCCGCGCACCGCCGGGAACCGGAAATAAGGGTCGGCGGCGGCGGCCTGGGCGCCGATAGGGGCAAGGGAAGCGGCCAGGGAAGCGGCCAGGATGGTGCGGGACAAGGTCATGTTGGATCGAGACGCGAATTGCTGAAGAAAAAGAGTTTGCCACAGGTGGCGGAGCGAACGGCGTCCCTACACAGAATAAATTGCGCCTGGCAGCCTGGAGTTCCACCCCGCCGCGATCCAGTTTCACGAAGGGTAATGGCGAAAAAAGGCGCTGTGTTCGTTAGCTATGGATGAGCATTGAACTGCTGAGCTGAACTGCTGAGCTATTTGGCGGTCCAACCCCGGGTCGATCCCGATACGGAGTGGTGAATGAAAACGCCCAGGTTCGCCAAGCTGTTTGCCCAGCTTCCCATGCTCAACCAGGCCCAGCGGCTGCAGATGCTCGATGCCCTGCATCCCGCAGCCGGCCTCGACCGGGTAATCGCCCTGATCGGGCAGATCCGTTCGGCAGGGCGGCGCTGTCCGCAATGCGGCTGCCAGCGCTACCACCGGCACGGCCAGGCCAACGACCTGCAACGCTTTCGCTGCTGCCAGTGCCGGCGCACATTTAACGACCTGAGTGGCACGCCGCTGGCACGGCTCAGGCTGCGCGGCAAGTGGCTCGACTACCTCGGCGCCGTGCTCGATTCAAGGCCGGTGCGCGACGCCGCCAAGCGGGTTGGCGTCCATCGCAACACGGCGTTTCGTTGGCGCCATCGCTTCCTGGACCGGGTCAGGCATGACCGGCCAGCGCAGCTCGGCGGCATCGTCGAAGCCGACGAAATGTTTCTGCTCGAATCGCAAAAAGGCTCGCGCACACTCGGTCGCCCGCCGCGCAAGCGAGGCGGCCGGGCCAGTCTGCCTGGCATCTCGCATCACCTCGACTGCATCCTGGTCGCGCGCGACCGCAGTGGGCAGACCATCGACGCCGTTACCGGCCGTGGCGCCTTGAAGGTAGTCCAACTGGTGCGGCACCTGTTGCCGAAGCTGGCCCCGCAAGCGCTCCTGGTCACCGATTCGCATGCCGCCTACCGTGCGTTCGCCCGCCAGCGGGGCATCGCCCACCAGGCGGTCAACCTGCGCTCCGGCGAGCGGGTTCGGTTCAGTAAGGCGGGCGCGATCCATGTCCAGAACGTCAACGCCTACCACCGGCGCTTGCGCCAATGGCTGGCGCGGTTCCACGGGGTTGCCTCGCGTTGGCTCCCCAATTACCTGGGCTGGCATTGGGCACTCGATGGCGGGCGGGTCACTTCCGTCGAGCACTTGCTGCGCATCGCATTCGGAGTCATCCATAGCCAACGGTGACAGCGCCTAAAAAAAAACCGCGCTACCACAGCGCGGTTTTCTCTGACAAGAACGATTTACTCGATCTCGACTGTCTCGGCCGGAGCCGGCGGCGGCAGCACGTCGCCTTCCGGGAACTCGAGGACGACATCGTCCTTCTCGTTCAGGTCGACGGTAATGCGGCCACCGTTGACCAGGCGGCCGAACAGCAGTTCGTCGGCCAGCGCCTTGCGGATCATGTCCTGGATCAGGCGCGACATCGGGCGCGCACCCATGAGCGGATCGAAGCCCTTCTTCGACAGGAACTTGCGCAGCTTCTCGGTGAAGATGGCTTCCACCTTTTTCTCGTGCAGCTGTTCTTCGAGCTGCATCAGGAACTTGTCCACGACACGAAGGATGATGTCCTCGTCCAGTGCACGGAAGCTGATGGTGGCGTCCAGGCGGTTGCGGAACTCTGGCGTGAACATGCGCTTGATATCGGCCAGCTCGTCGCCCGCCTGCTTCGAATCGACGAAGCCCACCGAGCGCTTGGTCAGGCTTTCGGCGCCCGCATTGGTGGTCATGATGATGATCACGTTGCGGAAGTCGGCCTTGCGTCCGTTGTTGTCGGTCAGGGTGCCATGGTCCATCACCTGCAGCAGGATGTTGAAAATGTCCGGATGGGCTTTTTCAATCTCGTCGAGCAGCAGCACTGCGTGCGGCTTCTTGGTGATGGCTTCGGTCAGCAGGCCACCCTGGTCGAAACCGACATAACCCGGCGGCGCACCGATCAGGCGCGACACAGCGTGGCGCTCCATGTACTCGGACATGTCGAAGCGGATCAGCTCGATACCCAGGATAAAGGCCAGCTGCTTGGCGACCTCGGTCTTGCCGACCCCGGTCGGACCCGAGAACAGAAAGGAACCGATCGGCTTGTCCTGCTTGCCCAGGCCAGCGCGCGCCATCTTGATGGCCGACGCCAGCGCATCGATCGCCGGATCCTGGCCGAACACCACGTTGCGCAGGTCGCGGTCGATGGTCTGCAGCTTGCTGCGGTCGTCCTGGTTGACCGTTTGCGGCGGAATCCGGGCGATCTTGGCGATGATGTCCTCGATCTCGGTCTTGCCGATGGTTTTTTTCTGCTTCGACTTCGGCAAAATACGCTGGGCAGCGCCAGCCTCGTCGATCACGTCAATGGCCTTGTCGGGCAGGTGGCGGTCATTGATGAAGCGCGCCGCCAGTTCGGCCGCGGTAGTGAGCGCCGACGCCGAATACTTGACGCCATGGTGCTCTTCGAAGCGGGACTTGAGGCCACGTAGGATCGCCACGGTCTGCTCGACCGACGGTTCGTTGACGTCGACCTTCTGGAAGCGACGGCTCAGTGCATGGTCTTTCTCGAACACGCCGCGGAATTCCGTGAACGTGGTCGCGCCGATGCACTTGAGCTGGCCGTTGGCCAGGGCCGGCTTGAGCAGGTTGGACGCGTCGAGCGTACCGCCCGACGCGGAACCGGCGCCGATGATCGTATGGATCTCGTCGATGAACAGCACGCCGTTCGGGGTGTCTTTCAATTGCTTGAGAACCGCTTTCAGGCGCTGTTCGAAGTCGCCGCGGTACTTGGTGCCGGCCAGCAGCGCGCCCATGTCGAGCGAATACACGACGGCATTCTGCAGTATCTCGGGCACGTCTTCCTGGACGATGCGCCATGCCAGGCCCTCGGCGATGGCGGTCTTGCCGACACCGGCCTCGCCTACCAGCAGCGGATTGTTCTTGCGGCGGCGGCACAGGATCTGGATCACGCGGTCGACTTCTTCTTCGCGCCCGATCAGCGGATCGATCTTGCCATCGGCCGCCGCCTTGTTCAGGTTCTGGGTGAACTGGTCGAGCGGGCTTTCCTTGGCCTGGCCTTCGACCTGCGCTTCTTCCACGCCCTCGGACGCCTTGGAGGTGTCGAGCTGCTGGTCCTTGCGCACGCCGTGCGAGATGAAGTTGACCACGTCGAGGCGGGTCACGCCCTGCTGGTGCAGGTAATACACCGCATGCGAGTCCTTCTCGCCGAAGATCGCCACCAGCACGTTAGCGCCGGTGACTTCTTTCTTGCCGTTCGAGGCCGATTGCACATGCATGATCGCGCGCTGGATCACGCGCTGGAAACCGAGCGTCGGCTGGGTATCGACCTCGCCCGTGCCGGGCACGGTCGGGGTGTTATCGCCGATAAAATTCGTCAGGGTCTTGCGCAGGTCTTCGATATTGACCGCGCACGCACGCAGGACTTCGGCAGCCGACGGATTATCGAGCAGGGCAAGCAGCAAATGCTCCACGGTAATAAACTCGTGGCGTGCCTGTCGCG
The DNA here is from genome assembly GCF_024802625.1 of Massilia sp. H6. NCBI lineage: Bacteria > Pseudomonadati > Pseudomonadota > Betaproteobacteria > Burkholderiales > Oxalobacteraceae > Massilia > Massilia sp. H6. Next base: position 1,700,292 of record NZ_CP103371.1, on the reverse strand, counting down.
CTTCGACAAAGGCCATGTGTAGGGATACTTCAAGTTCCTGCGCAATCATACTTCCTCCATCACGCATTGCAGGGGATGCCCCGCCTTACGCGCATGCGTTAAGACAAACTCCACTTTGGTACACGCTATATCTTTGGAAAACACTCCACAGACACCTTTACCGTGACGGTGCACGGACAGCATGATCTGGGTCGCGGTTTCACGGTCCTTGTTGAAATACTCCTGGATGACCGCCACCACAAATTCCATCGGCGTGTAGTCGTCGTTCAGCAGTGCCACCTGATACAACGGTGGCGGTTTTACGGTTTGCCGCTCCAGCAGCTGTTCGGTGTCATGCTTCGTAGCCATGGGCGTATTCTAATGCTTTCAGTATCGGTGCCAAGCGTAAACGTCAGCGCGTTCTCATGTGCTTTCCATCTTACTTGTTTTCGCTTGAATGCGCAGATGGCGATCCAATTGACGAAATCAAGAGCTGGGTTAACGCTACCATGGGAAAAATGCCAACAGTTGCTCAAAAGCGCTTGACTTGCGTGGTTATTCAACCAACAATGCAGTCATCAACAGGGGGTTTTTGTGACCTTGTTGATAAGAAGTGAGCAGGCTGAGGAGGGGGCAAGAAGCTTCTTGCTTTTATGGCTCGTGTGATTTGTTTTTACTTGAAGGCTCTTTTATGGCAACTGGTACTGTTAAGTGGTTCAATGATTCCAAAGGCTTTGGCTTCATCACTCCTGATGACGGCGGCGAAGATCTGTTCGCACACTTTTCCGCAATCAACATGAACGGTTTTAAGACCCTCAAAGAAGGTCAAAAAGTTCAATTCGAAGTCACGCAAGGCCCGAAAGGCAAGCAAGCTTCCAACATCCAGGGCAACTGATCGTTCCCCTCCCGGAAGCAAGAAACCCCGCAGCTGCGGGGTTTTTTTTGCCCTGCGCGGCACACGGTTACATGTTTTCGATCATCACTTCACCAAAGCCCGAGCACGAGACCTGGGTCGCGCCTTCCATCAGGCGCGCAAAATCATAGGTGACTTTCTTGGACGTGATCGCCTTTTCCATCGAACTGATGATCAGGTCGGCCGCTTCCAGCCAGCCCATGTGTCGCAGCATCATTTCGGCCGACAGGATCAGCGACCCCGGATTGACGTAATCCTTGCCTGCATACTTGGGCGCGGTACCGTGGGTGGCTTCGAACATCGCCACCGAATCGGACAGGTTGGCGCCCGGCGCAATGCCGATGCCGCCGACCTGCGCGGCCAGTGCGTCAGAAATATAGTCGCCGTTCAGGTTCAGGGTGGCGATCACGCTGTACTCGGCCGGACGCAGCAAAATCTGCTGAAGGAAGGCGTCGGCAATCGAATCCTTGATCATGATCTCGCGCCCGGTCCTCGGATTCTTGATCTTGCACCATGGGCCGCCGTCTAACAGCTCGGCGCCAAACTCGTGTTGCGCCAGCGCATAGGCCCAGTCGCGGAAACCGCCTTCGGTGTACTTCATGATATTGCCCTTGTGGACAATGGTGACCGATGGCTTGTCGTTGTCGAGTGCGTACTGGATCGCCTTGCGCACCAGGCGCTCGGTGCCTTCGCGCGAGACTGGCTTGACGCCGATGCCGGAGCTGTGCGGGAAGCGAATCTTCCTGACCCCCATTTCCTCGGTCAGGAACTTGATCACCTTCTCTACTTCGGCCGAGCCAGCTGCCCATTCGATGCCGGCGTAGATGTCTTCCGAGTTCTCGCGAAAGATGACCATGTCGGTCTTTTCCGGCTGCTTCAGCGGCGACGGCACGCCGGCGAAATAGCGCACCGGGCGCAGGCAGACATACAGGTCGAGTTCCTGGCGCAGCGCAACGTTGAGCGAGCGGATCCCGCCACCAACCGGCGTGGTCAGTGGCCCCTTGATCGAGACCACATAGTCTTTCAGAACGTCGAGTGTTTCCGCCGGCAGCCACATGTCCGGGCCGTAGACACTGGTTGATTTTTCGCCAGCAAAGATTTCCATCCAGCTGATCTTGCGCTGGCCGCCATAGGCCTTGGCCACTGCCGCATCGACGACCTTGATCATGACCGGTGTGATATCGGCGCCGGTGCCGTCGCCCTCGATATAAGGAATCACGGGATGATCCGGCACGCTCAAGGAAAAATCGGCGTTGACGGTGATCTTCTGGCCGTCGGCCGGGACCTTAATATGTTGGTACATCGTCTTCTCCCAAGTGGTCGGGTGGCCGGCCGCCAAGGCAGCGGCTGGCTAGGCCTGTAACATGTACTAGAATGCACAATTCTTATGCGCGGGCCGACAAAATTGCGGCCGCAAGTCTTGTATAAGACATCACTGTTGCGTCTTGCATTATGCACCAGTATTTTCCGAGGCGCCACGATCTGCCTCGTCGTTCACTCATTCGCGCCGATTGCGCCCGCTCGTCATCCATGCCACTGATTCTCTTCAATAAACCGTTCCAGGTGCTGTGCCAGTTCTCCGGCCAGGATGGCCGCGAGACGCTGGCCAATTACCTGGATATCCCGAATATCTACCCGGCCGGCCGGCTCGACGCCGACAGCGAAGGCCTGATGCTGCTCACCGACGACGGCAAGCTGCAGCACCAGATCGCACACCCCGACCATAAAGAAGCCAAGACCTATCTGGTGCAGGTCGATGGCGTGCCCGATGCCGCCGCGCTGACACGCCTGCAAGCGCCGCTCGACCTGGGCGACTTCGTCAGCAAGCCGTGCCGCGCAGTCCGGATCGCTGAACCGGGCTGGCTTTGGCCGCGCAATCCGCCGATCCGCGCCCGCGCCGACAAGCCGACCGGCTGGATCGCCATCACGCTCGAAGAAGGCAAGAACCGGCAGGTGCGCCGGATGACGGCCGCGGTTGGGCTACCGACACTGCGGCTGGTGCGCAGCAGTATCGGCCCGTTTTCGCTGGCGACGCATCCCTTGATGCCGGGGCAATTTATCGAAGTGCGCTACCCCCCGGCGTAGCTGGCAAACTGCCCTCCCCAAGAAAAACGCCAGCCCGAAGGCTGGCGTTTTTATTTCAGCAAGAGCCAAGGCCCTTGCTTACGCAGCAAATCCATCCAGCGCCGCATTGAAGGTCGCGCTCGGGCGCATGATGGCCTTCACCTTGGCTTCGTCGGCCTTGTAGTAGCCACCGATATCGGCCGGCTGGCCCTGCACCGCCAGCAGCTCGGCCAGGATCTTCGCTTCGTTCTCAGCCAGTTGCTTGGCCAGCGGCGCGAACTTGGCCGCCAGTGCGGCGTCTTCGGTTTGCGCGCCAAGCTCCTGGGCCCAGTACATCGCCAGGTAGAACTGGCTGCCGCGGTTATCGAGCTCGCCGGTCTTCGGCGATGGCGACTTGCGGTTGTCCAGCAGCTTGCCGGTGGCGGCGTCCAGGGTCTTGGCCAGCACGCTGGCCTGCTTGTTGCCGGTCTTCAGGCCCAGGTCTTCCAGCGAGACTGCCAGTGCCAGGAACTCGCCCAGAGAATCCCAGCGCAGGTGGTTTTCTTCGGTCAGCTGCTGCACATGCTTCGGTGCCGAACCACCGGCGCCGGTTTCGTACATGCCGCCGCCGGCCATCAGCGGGACGATCGACAGCATCTTGGCACTGGTGCCCAGTTCGAGGATCGGGAACAGGTCGGTCAGGTAGTCGCGCAGGATGTTGCCGGTCACCGAGATGGTGTCCAGGCCGCGCTTGACGCGCTCGAGGGTGTAGCGCATCGCGCGCACTTGCGACATGATCTGGATGTCCAGACCGGTCGTGTCGTGCTCTTTCAGGTAAGTGCGCACCTTCTTGATCAGTTCATTTTCATGCGGACGGTACGGGTCGAGCCAGAACACGGCCGGCATGCCCGAGTTGCGCGCGCGCGTCACGGCCAGCTTGACCCAGTCGCGGATCGGCGCATCCTTGACCTGGCACATGCGCCAGATGTCGCCCGTCTCGACGTTCTGCGACAGCAGCACTTCGCCGGTGGCGAGGTCGGTGATGTTGGCCATGCCATCTTCGGCGATCTCGAAGGTCTTGTCGTGCGAACCGTATTCTTCGGCTTGCTGCGCCATCAGGCCCACGTTCGGGACGGTGCCCATGGTCTTCGGGTCGAACGCGCCATGCCATTTGCAGAAGTTGATGATCTCCTGGTAGATGCGGGCGAAGGTCGATTCCGGGATGACCGCCTTGACTTCCTTGAGCTTGCCGTTGGCGTCATACATCTTGCCGCCGGCGCGGATCATGGCCGGCATCGACGCGTCCACGATCACGTCGTTCGGCGAATGGAAGTTGGTGATGCCCTTGGTCGAGTCGACCATGGCCAGCGCCGGACGGTGCTCCTGGCAGGCGTGCAGGTCGCGCTCGATTTCTTCGCGCTGCGAGGCCGGCAGGTCGGCGATCTTGTTGTACAGGTCGGCCATGCCGTTGTTGACATTGATGCCAAGGCTGTCGAACAGGGCGCCGTGCTTTTCAAACGCTTCTTTATAGAACATGCGCACGCAGTGACCGAACACGATCGGGTGCGACACCTTCATCATGGTGGCCTTGACGTGCAGCGAGAACAGCACGCCGGTCTCGCGCGCGTCTTCGATCTGCTTGGCGTAGAAGTCCAGCAAGGCCTTGCGGCTCATGAACATCGAATCGATGATCTCGCCGTCCTGCAGCGCCACTTTTGGCTTGAGCACGATGGTCTGGCCAGACTTGGTGACCAGCTCCATCTTGACTTCGCGCGCGCCAGCAACCGTCATCGACTTTTCGCCATGGTAGAAGTCGCCGTGGGTCATGTGCGCCACGTGGGTGCGCGAAGCGGCCGACCAGGGAGCCATCGAATGCGGGTTCTTGCGGGCGTATTCCTTGACGGCGCGCGGAGCGCGGCGGTCCGAGTTACCTTCGCGCAGCACCGGGTTGACCGCGGAGCCGATGCACTTGTTGTAGCGCGCCTTGATGGCTTTTTCTTCGTCGGTCTTCGGGTTGGCCGGGTAATCGGGCAGCTTGTAGCCCTTGGCCTGCAGTTCTTCGATCGCGGCGACCAGTTGGCCCACCGACGCGCTGATGTTCGGCAGCTTGATGATGTTCGCGCTCGCCTCCAGGGTCTTCTTGCCCAGCTCCGCCAGCGAATCGGGTACGCGTTGCTCCGGGGTCAGGTTTTCCGGGAAAGCGGCCAGGATGCGGGCCGCGACCGAAATGTCGCTTTGCTCGACCGTGATGCCGGCCGGCTTGGTGAAGGTGCTGACCACTGGCAGGAAGGCGTGGGTCGCCAGCAGCGGTGCCTCGTCGGTCAGGGTGTAGATGATGGTCTGATCACTGCTCATACGCTTTTTCCTCGATGCGCGCGGGTTGGCGCGGTGTCTAAAACAGGTGTGAATATCGGCCTCGAAATCCAAGTCTTCTATAAGACATAAGACGAGCGTTTCACATTATGCACCAGTATTTTACTAGGCGCCACGGTTTTAGGATATCCACCATCGGACAGAAGGCATACCATCGGCTGGCAAATATCCGATCCGGCAAGCAAAAAAACCCGCCGGACCAAAGGGTCGGACGGGTCTTTCTACTGCACAGAACTTCCTGCGCGGCCAGGGCCGCACGCATGTGGCTATTAGGCCGACAGTGCTTTCAGGGCTGCAGCCAGGCGGCTCTTGTGGCGCGCTGCCTTGTTCTTGTGGATGATCTTCTTGTCAGCGATGCTGTCGATGGTCGACACCGATTGCTGGAAGATGGTGGTTGCTGCTTCCTTGTCGCCAGCCTGGATGGCCTTGCGCGCTGCCTTGATTGCGGTACGCAGGGTCGAGCGCTGCGACGAATTGTGCGCGTTTTGCTTAACTGCTTGACGAGCGCGCTTGCGCGCTTGTGCGGTATTTGCCATGAAATTTCCTAAATCGGGGTCAAGTTGCGTTTGCAAACATTCGCGAATGAAACTGGCGCCTCAGTGTCGCCACCGGTGCCTGCCCAACGATTCGTGTCTGCTAACAGAATTCAGTACAGCCCACGATTATAGCGAAGGAAACGGGTCTGGGCAATTCATAAATGCATAATTGTCGCCGCCTGGCCCTTGGTAAAACGAATAATTCTCCTTTGCAGCCCCGTGCGGCGGGACTGGCGTGGTGTTGCCCAAGTATAATTCCCCGCCATGAACCTGCTCCGTACCCTTGCCGCTATTTCCAGCATGACCATGGTGTCCCGCGTCACCGGTTTGCTGCGCGAAAGCCTGTTCGCGGCCACCTTCGGCACCTCGAATTTCACCGACGCATTCAACATTGCGTTCCGCCTGCCAAATTTGCTGCGGCGGCTGTTCGCCGAGGGCGCATTTTCGCAGGCTTTTGTCCCGATCCTGACCGAATACAAGACCAGAAACGGCCAGGAGGCGGTCAAGACCCTGGTCGACCATGTGGCGACGGTACTGATCTGGGCCACCTTGCTCACCAGTGTGCTGGGCATCGTCGCGGCCCCGCTCCTGATCCTGTGGATCGGCGGCGGTCTGCAGCGTGAGCCGGCCGCTTTCGACAGTGCCGTCGTCATGACCCGGATGATGTTCCCCTACATTACCTGCATGGCCTTCGTGGCACTGGCCAGCGGCATCCTCAATACCTGGCGCCAGTTCAAGATACCGGCGATCACGCCGGTGGTGCTGAACCTGTCGTTCATCTTTGCAGCACTGGTGCTGTCGGATTATTTCGCCCAGCCGATCTATGCGATGGCCGTGGGCGTATGCATCGGCGGGGTCTTGCAGGTCGCGGTGCAGATCCCATCGCTGGTCAAGCTGGGCATGCTGCCACGGCTTTCGCTCAATCCGCTGGTCGGGCTGCGCGACAGCGGCGTGCGGCGCATGCTCGGCAAGATGGGACCGGCCGTCTTTGCCGTCGCGGCGGCCCAGATCAGCCTGCTTATCAACACCACTATCGCCGCCTCGCTGGCTGCCGGTGCGGTCACCGCCTTGCAGTATGCCGACCGCCTGATGGAGCTGCCCACCGCGCTGCTGGGCGTAGCGCTGGGCACCATCTTGCTGCCGGGCCTGGCGAAGGCCAATACCGAAGGCGACACCGGCGAATACTCGTCCCTGCTCGACTGGGGCCTGCGCCTGACCTTCCTGCTGGCGATCCCGTCGGCGGTCGGCATGGCCACGCTGGCCACGCCGATGATCGCTACCTTGTTCCACTACGGCGCCTTCCATGCGGGCGATGTCGCCGCCTCGTCCATGCCGCTGATGGCCTATAGCGCCGGCCTGCTCGGCTTTATCCTGGTAAAAACGCTGGCGCCGGCTTTCTTCGCGCGCCAGGAAGTGCGTACCCCGGTGATCATCGCGCTGGGCGTCCTGGTCGCCACCCAGCTCATGAACCTGGTGTTCGTGTGGGGAATGGGGCTGGGCGTGGCTGGCCTGGCGCTGTCGATCGGGGTCGGGGCCTGCATCAACGCCGGCTTCCTGTACGCAGGCCTGCGCCGCCGCAAGATCTACATACCGCAGCCCGGCTGGGGCAAGTTCGTGTTCAAGCTGGTGGTCGCGGTGTCGGTGATGGGCGCGGTGTCGTGGTTCGGCCAGACCCAGTTCGACTGGATCGCGATGCGCGCCACGCCGCTGCTGCGTGCCGGCGCGCTGGCGGCGATCATCGGCGCCGCGGCCCTGGCCTATTTCGCCGTGCTGCTGGTGCTGGGCTTTCGTCCGCGCGACTTCAAGCGCCGTTCCAAGTAAGCCAGTTCAGCGCCCGGATTCGCGCGCCGGCGGCTCTTTTGGATCGTCCTCGTCCTTGTTCGCTGCGGGATCGACTTTGCTGTCGTCGCTGGCCTCGTCCTGCGCCGGCGGCGCTGGCGGCTCCGGTTCGGGTTCGGGTTGCGGCGCGGGTTCCGGCTCGGGTTCCGGCGCGGGTTCCGACGCGGGTTCCGGTTCAGCGCGCGCCGGCGGCGCGACTTCCTGCATCGGCGCCTGCGCCGCCACCGGGGCCGCCACCGGGCCGGATGGCGCCTCAGGCGGCGGCGCCATGATGGGTTGCGGCGGCGCCATCCCTGGCTGCGTGCCCGGCGCGGCAGGCGTCAGCGCGCCCTGCCCGGTCGCCATGAATTTCCAGTCTGCCAGGTGTCGCTTGTTCTCGAAATTGGGAAAGCGCGCGTCGAATTTCGCCAGCTTGAGCGGCTGCGCCTGCGACAGGCTGTGCACGCCCAGGATGCGCCCGCCGTCGCCGGCGCGCACCAGGCCCCATTCGGCCTGGCCGGTGACCGGATCGACGAAGATCTTGCGCAGGTGGCGGCGCGGGTTCGGAAAGCGCGGGTCGCGCAGCAGTTCCTGCAGCGTCAAAGGCTGCGGCGGCTGGCCACGCGGCGTGGCCTCGGCATAACTCTTGAGCGCGGCGGCAAATTGGGCGCCGGTCTCGAGCAGCTCGGTTTCGGCCTGGGCGCGCCGCAGCAGCGACTCCACTTTCAGTGTCGCGGCGCCGACCATGCCGACGATGAAAACAAAGATGATCAGGCCAAGGTAAGTGAAGCCGGCCTGGCGCCGCAATGCCCGATGCAGCATGCCCGTCGTACGCACCCTACCACTGCGCATAAGGAGCGCCCTTGCGGCCCGTGCCGGGCGCGCCGCTGCGCAGGTTGCCGAGCACGCCCTGCTCGCCTTCCGGGGGCGGCTCGATGATCCAGCCCTCGCGGCTGTCCAGGATCGGGTCCATCGGCAGTTCGCGCAGGTATTTTTTTTCCACCAGCTGCTCGAGGGAGTCCGGGTAACGGCCGGTATCGGCATGGAACTGGTCGATGACCGCGCGCGTATTGCGCAGGTTTTCCAGCAAAATGGTTTCGCGGGTGCTGTCGATGCTCGGAAAAAACCGCGGCACCGCCAGCGTCAGCAGCAGCGCCACGATACCCAGCACCACCAGCAGCTCGATCAATGTAAAGGCGCGCCGGCGCCGCGGGAAACTGCGCATCGTCTTTACCATGTCCTGGTCACCATCTTGCATACGGAATGCCATTGAGCCCGATCCGGTCCGACGTCGACACCACATCGTAGACGTCGTCGCCCTCTTTCGGCTGGTCTGGCTCGCTGGCATAGCTGCGCTTGCCCCAGGTGGCGGCGTCGGCCAGGTCGGGGTCGGGATTGAACGGGTCGCGCGGCAAGCGCCGCAAGAAATATATCCGTGCTTGCCGGGGACTGCGCAGGTCGCGCACGCCCTCGACCAGCACCTCAAGGCGCGGCGGGTAGCCGCTGGCGCCGGCGGCCTTGGCCACCCGGCCTTCGTCGCTGGCTTTCTTGTAGGCGTCGATGGCGCCGCGGATGTCGTGCAATGCGCGGCGCAGCTGGGCCTCGTCGCGGCGCTGGGCCGTGACCTGGGCCACCGGCACCACCAGCGTGCCCAGCAGGGCCAGAATGGCCAGCGTCACCAGCAGCTCGATCAGGGTAAAGCCGCGTCGCGCGATCATGGATGCTTCATGGCTGATTCATGGCGGCGTCATTGGCGGGCCGGCGGCGTGGCCGCTGGCGGCGGCGCAACCGGGATCACCTCGATGTTGGCCGGCGTGGCGGGCGGCGCAACCACTGGCGGCGTCGGCAGCGCGCCCGGCGGCGCCGATTGCGGCGAACCGGTTTGCGGAGTCACCGGCAGCTGCGATGGAGGCACCGACAGCGGCGCGGCGGGCGCGCCAGGCACCGTGGCGGCGCCGGCGGTGGCGGTGGCGGCGCGGGCGGCGGCGGCAGCGGCGCCCGGCAGCTGGACTGGTGCGCGCACCGCGGTGTCGGGGCGGCGGCGGAAGCTCGCTTCGGTGCCGGCGCCAAATTCGGACGCCGACGCCGGAGGGCGCTGCACGGTGCGCACCAGGCGCGGCGTGATCGACAGCACGATCTCGGTGCGGTCGTTCTGGTCGCGCGTGCTGCCGAACAGGCGGCCGATGATCGGCAGGTCGCCGATGCCCGGCACCTTGCTGCCGCTGGAGCGGTCTTCATTGCTGATCAGGCCGGCCAGCACCTGGTTCTCGCCATCCTTGAGCTGCAGCAGCGTGGTGGCCGAGCGGGTACCGATGCGGTAGGCCACGGTGCCGGCGCGCGTCGTGACCGATTCGCCCAAGGTGCTGACCTCGAGCGAGATGCGGATCGCCACTTCGTTATTCAGGTAGATGGTCGGCTCGACGTTCAAGGTCAGGCCGACATCGACATAGTTGACCGATTCGGAAGCGAAGCCGCCCACGCCGGACGAGATCGTGGTCGAGATGTTCGGGATCTTGTCGCCAATGACGACCTTGGCCTTTTCCTTGTTGCGCACGCGGATGCGCGGATTGGCCAGGGTGTTGGAATCGCCATCGATCTTGTTGGCATTGACGGTGGCGCTCAGGTCGCTGATCACGCCGATGTTGCCGCGGTTCAGGCCGCGCAACTGGTCGATGGTGAGCGGGGCGCCATCGAGGCCGGCCAGGGGGGCGAAGGACAGCGATCCTGGCCACGAGATGCCCAGGTCGGTAATGCGGCTGCGCTTGATCTCGAGCACTTCGACGTCGAGCATGACTTCCGGTTCGGGCACGTCCTGCAGGGCCACCAGCTGGGTGGCCACGCGCACCGCTTCCGGGCTGTCGCGCAGGATCACCAGATTGAGCTTCTCGTCCACCACCACGTCGCGCGCCTTGAGGATGGTCTTGAAGGTGTTGGCGATGTTCTTGGCGTCGGCGTTGGCCAGGAAGAAGGTCTTGACCGTCATCTCCTGGTATTCCTTCAGCTTGGCCGCGATGTTCGGGTAGATCAGGATGGTATTGCCGTCCATGACCTGGCGCTCGAGCTGGTTGGTCATCAACAGGTAGTACACCGCCGCTTCCACCGTACTGTTCTTCAGGAAGATCGAGGTGCGGTTATCGGCCTTGACGTCCTTGTCGAAGACGAAGTTCAGGCCCGAGTGGCGCGAGATGATCTCGAACACCTGCTTGAGCGGGGCGTCGCGGAACTCGAGACTGATCGGCTTGCGAAAGCTCGCCGCCAGCGCGGCTTCGCCAGCGGGCACGGCCTCGGCCTTCTGGTCGATCTCGAGCAGCAGCTGGCGCGCCGGCTCGTGGCCCGGACGTTCGGTCAGCACGGCGCCAAGCTTCTGGCGCGCGCTATCGAGCTCGTTTTTCTCGAGCGCGGCGCGCGCCGCTTCCATCATGCTGGCGTGGCGGCGATCGGCCTCGATCGCGCGCAGGCCGGCACGGGCGCGCTCGTTGGCTGGATCGAAGCCAAGGACGCGGCGGTAGTCCTGCAGCGCCAGCTCGGGCTGGCCGCCCGCCAGCGCATCCTCGGCCTGGCCCAGCAGGCGCGCGGCGGCGCTGTCACGCGTGCGCAGGTAGGCGCTCTTGTACTGCGCGTTATTCGGGTCGGCGGCCACTGCCTCCTGGTATTTCACCAGGCCAGCCGCGACCTGGTCTTTCGCCACCAGGGCAGTGCCCTGCTGGTAGGCGCGCTGTCCTGCGCAGCCGGCCAGCAGCACGGTCATCATGCACGCTGCCAGCGCAGTATTCCGGAAACGAACCATCAGTCGAATACTCCAATATTGAGCTGCTGAACCTGGTTCAGCGGCAGGTAGGTCAGGATCAGCACCGGCGGCTTGATCGCGTCGACGCGATAGTTGCCGTCAATGACCATGTTCTCGCGTACCGAAAAACTGCGCTCGCCGCGGGCGAGATATATCTCCCATACGCCGTCCTGGAGCGATTTTCCGATGAAGGTAAATGGCAGGGGCGGCGCGCTCGGCGGCGGCGCCGGCGCAACCGGCTCGGGCGGGGGCGGCGGCGGCGGCGGCGGCGGGGTCCAGTCCTGGCGCCCGAACAGCGCGCCTTCGTCCCTGCCCTTGCCCTCACCCTCGCCCTCGCCCTCGCCGAAACGGTCGTCGTCAAGGCCGATCAGGCTTGCGCGCGGCACCAGGCGCAAGACCGCCACTTCGGCGGCGCCGGCGGCGGGCGATCTGGCGGCCGGTGTGGACTCGACCCGCTCAACCCGCACGACCGGCTCGGCCACGGCGTCGTCCGGCGTGCTGTCGCCAAACACCACCAGGGCGGCGGCCAGCACCAGTGCGGCTCCCATGGCAAGGTGGCGCGGCCTCATCGCACCTCCCCCGGCGCTGCGGACAGGTATAGCGTCATGCGCAGGCGCGCCTCGACGGCATCGACGCCAATGGCGTCGCGGCGAAAGCTCACGTCGTCGAGCGAAGCATGCGGCAGCGCGCGCAGCGCGTCGAAGGCGAACTGCCAGATGGCCGCATACTTGCCCGTTACCGGCAAATTGATGTGGTAGGTGTAGAGCTTTGCCGCGCGGTCGTAGTTGCTGCGGTATTCGCCCTGGCGCAGCACCAGGCCGTTTTTGGCGGCCAGCGCGAACAGCATCTTCAACTGGCGCTCGACCTGGCGGCGCTCGCCCAGCGCGCCATAGAACTGCGCCAGGTTCTGGTTGGCGTCGGGCGGCGCGACCGGCGGCGCCGCCGCCGGCAGCGCGGCCTGGCTGCGCGCCGCCGCGTATTGCTGTTCCAGCTCGGCGCGCGCCACTGCCAGCCAGATCAAGGCGCCATTGACCAGCACCAGCAAGCCAACTGCCCCCGCAATGACCGGGTTCACGCGCCGCACCCATAATTGCAGGCGCAGCCACCACGTCAGCAAGTCAAGCGTGTTCATTGGCCGCCCCACTGTGCGCTGAGCTGGAAACGCAGCGGACGGTTCGGATCTTCTTCGGCGATTTCGTGACGGGTCAGCACGACCGACGCGAACCACCCCTGCTCCTGCATCCGCGCCACATAGGCCAGCATGTCGTCGCTAGTGCGGGTCTCGGCCGTGATGCGCAGGCTGCGCTGCCTGGCATCGGGTTCCAGCGCCAGCAGCGCCACATCCGGCGGCGTGGCCGCGCGCACGGCCTCGACCAGGTCGCGCCACGGCAGGTTGAGCTGCATGATGGCGTTGTTCACCGCCTGCACCTGGGCTTCGGGCAAGGCCGGCTTCGACCGCTCGGATACCTGGTGCGGGCGCGCGGCCAGGCTGCGCGCCGCCAACGCGGCGTGCAGCGCATCGAGCTGCTCGCGCTGCTCGCGGTAGGCGCTCCAATGCGTCGCCGCGACCAGTAGCAGGCAGCCGAACGCCACGGCCAAGAAGGCGATGCGCCCGGGCGTGCGGAACAAGGTCCGGTGTAGCGAGCGTGGCGCGAAATCGATGTGGAGTCGCTTCATGTCTTGATTCCGGTACGCGCCAGGCGCACATGCAGTGGCCAGTCGCCCAGGCTGTCGTCTTCGAGCACGGTGCAGGCAAATTTCAGGCGGCCTGCAGCACTGGCCCAGCCGCCCGGCACGGCCCCGCACAGCTGCAGGCGCTCGGGCCGCCCTACCCCCACCCGCAGCGCCTCGCGCGCGACGTGGGCCTCGAGCCAGTCGCGGTCGGCGTCTTCCGGGATCGGCGCGGTGCGCACGGCGGCCAGCGCGGTACCGTCAAAGGCTGCCAGCGTCAGCACGCCACCATGCACCAGTCCAAACCAGGCGCCGGGCCGGCGTTCGCGGCGCCAGGCGTTCATCGCCGCGACGAACTGCGGCTCTGCCTCGACCAGGTGCAGCCGGTATTCGCGCGCCAGCGCTTCCAGCAATTCCAGCAGGGCCACGGGCACGGCCGCGGCCAGGAAAGGCCGGCTTGCGCTCCAGTCGGCGCTGATGCGCCATTGCGCCGGCGGCGCGCCGAACAATGCCTGGAAGCGAAAGGCGGCGGCGGCCTGCAGGTCGCCCAGGCGCGAAGCGCCGCGCGGCGGCGTCACCGGCCACAGGCGCACCAGCTCGTCGGCCAGCACCACCGTCAGCGGCCAGCCGCGCGGCGCGGCCTCGAGCAGCAGCGCGCGCAGGCCGATCGCCAGCGCATCGGGCGCGCCGGCTTCGACTGGCTGCACGGCCACTACCTCGGCGCCTGGGGCGAGCACGCCGCCCACGCGCAGCAGCGCCAGCCCGTCCGAGGCAATGCCCAGGCGCAGCGATTGTCCAGTCCTACGCATGCAGGGTCACCCGTTTGATTTCGTCGATGGTGGTGGCGCCGCGCCGCACCAGGTCGAGTGCGGCCAGGCGCAGGCTGCGGGTGCCGTTGGCATGGGCCGCCGCCTTGATGCGGCGGATCGGCTGCTTGTCCACGATCAGCTCGCGGATCTCGTCGTTGAGGGTCAGGATCTCGGCGATCGAGCGGCGCCCGCGGTAGCCGGTGCCGCGGCAGTCGCCGCAGCCCTTGCCGCGCATGAAGACATAGTCAGCCACTTGCGCGCGCTCCAGGTGTACCGAGGCCAGCTCGTGCTCGTCCGGCTCATATTGCGCGGCGCAGTGCGGGCAATTCATGCGGATCAGGCGCTGGGCCCAGATGCCGTTCAGGGCCGAGACGAAGGCATACGGGTCGATGCCCATGTGAGTGAACCGGCCGAACACGTCGAACACGTTATTCGCGTGCACGGTGGTCAGCACCAGGTGACCGGTCAGGGCCGACTGCACCGCGATCTCGGCGGTCTCGCGGTCGCGGATCTCGCCCACCATGATCTTGTCGGGGTCGTGGCGCAGGATCGAGCGCAAGCCCTTGGCAAAGGTCAGGCCCTTCTTTTCGTTGACCGGGATCTGCAGGATGCCCGGCAGCTGGTATTCGACCGGGTCTTCGATGGTGATGATCTTTTCGCGGCCATTGTGGATCTCGGTCAGGGCCGCGTACAGCGTAGTGGTCTTGCCGGAACCGGTGGGGCCGGTTACCAGGAGCATGCCATAGGCTTCCTGGGCCAGCGTACGCAGGGTGACCAGCGATGGCGCATCGAAGCCCAGCGCTTCCAGGGTCAGCGAGCCATAGGCCTCGATCATGGCGCGCTTGTCCAGGATACGGATCACCGCATCCTCGCCGTGGATACTGGGCATGATCGATACCCGCAGGTCGATGTCGCGCCCGCCGGATTCGACCCGGAAGCTGCCGTCCTGCGGAATGCGGCGCTCGGCGATGTCGAGTTCGGCCAGCACCTTGATGCGCGAGATAATGTGTTCGGCCAGCTCGATGCCGCCCACCGTGGCAGCATGGTCGAGCACGCCGTCGACGCGGTACTTCACCGACAGGCCACCGGCCGTGCTTTCCAGGTGAATGTCCGAGGCACCCGCCTTGAGCGCGTCGTACAGGGTCGAATTGACCACCTTGACGGCAGGGCTGCCGGACTCGGACACCGAGGCGAAAGACAATACCTGGTTGGCCTTGCCGTCGCGGCGCGTCTCCGCGCCGCCGCCCACCAGGCTGTCCACGGCGCGCGCCGATTCTTCCTGTTTCGACAAATAAGCCTGGATGTCGGACTGCAGCGCCAGGCACAGCTCGAGCGGGCTTCTCGCGGTGGCGCGCGCCTGCGCGCCCAGCCAGGTCTGCAGGTCGAGGTCGAACGGGTCGGCCAGCACCCCCATCAGGCGGCCGTCGACGCCGCGCAACAGCACGCAGTGGCGCGACATGGCAGCCGCCAGCGGCAGCAGATCGAAGGCCGGCGCCAGCGCCAGCATGGCCGCGGTTTCCATCACCGGCAAGCCGAACGGCGCGGCCAGCTCGCGCACGATCGTGCGCGGCTCCTGGCCGGTCAAGCCTTCGAGTTCGGCCACCAGGCCGCGGGTAGAGATATTGGCCAGCGCGCGCGCGCGCGCCAGCAGGGTGGCATCGAGTACGGCGCTCAAGACATCGCTTTCATGACATGTCACCGGCAAGGTCGAAGATCGGCATGTACAGCAATACCACGATGGCGCCGACCACCAAGCCAATGGCGGCCATCAGCAGCGGCTCGAAGGTGCGGGTGAAGCGGTCGATCCAGCGCGTGATCTCGCCATCGTAGAACGCGGCCGACTGGGTCAGCATCGGTCCCATGTCGCCGGTGCGCTCGCCTACCCGCAGCATGCGCAGCGAGATCGGCGTGGTCAGGCCATTGGCTTCGAAGGCATGCGACAGCGGCTGGCCCGATTCGATCGCCAGCCGCGCCTGGCCCAGGCCCTTGGCCACGGTGCCCGAGACCATCGACTGCACGGTCTCGATGGCATTGACGACGGTGATGCCGCCTTCGGCCAGCATGCCCAGGGTCAGGTACAGGCGCGACAGTTCGTAGATGCGGGCGCGCTCGCCGATGCCCGGCAGGCGTGCCAGCAGGCGCGCGACGCCGCCGGTACGCAGCAGGTGGCGTACGCCGGCGATCACGCTAGTTAGCAGCAGCAGCGCCGTGATCGCAATGACCGTGCCGTTGTTCGAAGCGAACTTGCCCCAGTCGAGCAGCAGCTGCGACATCCATGGCAGCGAGCGCCCCGCCCCGTGATACACCTCGGCGAACTTCGGCACCACGTAGCCCACCAGAAAGCCGCTCACGCCGCCACCCACCATCAGCAGAATAACCGGATAGATCGACGCACTGACGATCTTGCTGCGCACCGTGTCGATGCGCTGCTGGTAATCGATATAGCGCGCCAGCGCGCGCGGCAGGTCGCTGGTGCCTTCGGCGGCGCGCACGATACCGACATACAAAGGCGGGAACAGATCCGCCTGGCTTGCCAGCACCGCCGAGAAGCGCTTGCCCTCGCGCAGGCCGCCAAGCAGGCCTTCGAGCACGCTGCGCGCGCCGGGATTGGCTTCCTTTTCCAGCAGCGCCTCGAGGCTTTCGACGATGCCCAGGCCGGCGTTGAGCAGGGCCAGCAGCTCCTGGCTGAACAGCACGATCGAGAGCTTGCCGGCGCGCTGGCGGGCAAGGCGCCTGCCACCGCGCGCCGGCTCGACCGTGCTGACGAACAGGCCGCGCGCCTCGACCTGGCGGCGCGCCTCGAGTGCATCGTTGGCGTCGACAACGATGTTCTCGATCGACATGTCAGGCGCGAGGGTACGGACGGCAAACTGCATGGAGGCGTGTCCGGCTTAGAACTGGGAGAAGTGGCGCTGCAGCGAATTACTGCGACGAGATGTCGGCGTTGTCGCCGGTCCCGCCGGGCTGGCCATCCTTGCCCAGCGAGATGATCTCGTACTCGGCCTTGCTGCCCGGCGCGCGGTACTGGTAGACCCGGCCCCATGGATCCTGCGGTACGCCCTTCTTCAGGTAAGGCCCGTTCCATTTGGCGCCGGCACTCGGCGGCGCGGTCATCAGGGCGCCCAGGCCTTCTTCGGAAGTGGGATAACGACCGACGTCGAGCCGGTAGGTGTCGAGCGACTTGTCGAAGGCTTCGATCTGGGCCTTGGCCACCGTGACTTCGGACTTGCCCAGCTGGGAGAAATATTTAGGACCGACATAGGCGGCCAGCAGGCCGATGATCACGATCACGACCAGCAGCTCGAGTAGCGTGAAACCGCCGGCGCGCCGGATCTGATTTTGTTTCATTACTGCATACATCCGACGGACTCCTCGATTGCTCAACGAATAAGACTTTTCGCAAGGCGCCGGTTGCCCGGCTCCGGGACACGCCGGCATTACCGGGTAGCCAGGACACGCCCCCGCGGACGCTTTGCGCCGAGCAGGCTACCACGGCAAGAATAGTTGAGACAACTTTTCTTTCGCACCACCCATTTCGCAAAAATTGCCCATAGGAATTACTCGCCGATCGATGTTGATGGCTCTGCCATAAACGTCGTCTTTTCGCTACCCGGGTAGGCAAACGTGTCGCAAATTTCGCACAGAAATCAACTTAGTTTGAAATCATTCTTTGCTAGCGGAAACAGAATTTTCTTTGGCTCAGTTGCCTCATCACAAAATTTCCTACGTTAAAATTTTTTACATCATCATTATTTCGTTTGCTATATTCGATTGCAACCCGTAACGGAAAATGCGGGGTGGAACTATTGCCGGGAACCGGCACAGCAATCGGCACTGCCAGACAAACTAAACCATAAGGTAACCAGACTGATGAAACGCGAAAACCACACTGCTGCAAGCACCTCTGCCATGCCTGCCTTCCTGAAAAAATTGCTGTGTGCATCGGCGGTTGCCGCACTGGGTGCCTTCGCTCCTGCGCACGCAACGGTCCTGACCTTCGAAAACGTGCAGAACGTGGTGTCGTCCACGCTCCGCGCCAGCGACACCGTCTACAATACCGGCGACCGCTTCATGGACCAGCACTTCCTGCTGCAAGTGAAGAACAGCCCGACCGCGGACGCGGACGACTATGGCCTGGTCGGCGCGCAAATCCGGTCGAACAATGCGTTTGCCTGCACCATCACGGCCTGCCCGAGCGGCGGCACCGGCAGCTATTACGCCGGCCTGAACGACGGCGCGCTGACGCTCACGAGCACGCTGGCCAACAACCTGTTCCAGCTGCGCGGCCTGTCGTTCGCCTTCATCGCCCCAACGCCAGGACAGCCAGACTTCAGCTTCGGCCGCCTGCTGCTGAGCGGCATCACCAGTGCCGGCGCCGCGATCATCGACTCGCGTGACTTCCCGGGCCAGGATGCCGGCGGCAACTTCACCTTCGCCAGCTTCGGCGTCGACAGCGCTTTCAGCTCCAGCGTGCTGCGCAGCCTGACTATCAACGCCTGCCTCTACGACGAGTTCGGCGACTGCCAGGTCGCGCGCGATGTCACCCAGAACCAGGCCCAGTTCGCCGTCGACAACATCACCCTGGCCGAAGTGCCAGAGCCCGCCTCGATCGGACTGATGCTGCTCGGCGTTGTCGGCCTGAGCGCCGCCCGCCGTCGCCGCGCTGGCAGCAAGTAAGCACGTCTCGCCGACTCTCCAAAATCAAGGAAACCACCCAATGAAACTGCGTCCTGTTTCTCTCGCCGTACTCACGCTGCTCGCCAGCGTGGCAATGAGCGCATCCGCCGATGACGTGCGTCGCTCCTACATCGTGCAACTAGCCGACAAGCCGGCTGCTTCGTATACCGGCGGCGTCGCCGGCCTGCAGCCAACCAAGCCGGCCGCCGGCCAGCAGCTCAATGTGAGCGCCGGCGACGTGCAGGCCTATGTCGCCTACCTCGACCAGAAGCAAGACAATGTCTTGTCGAGCGTGAACGCGGCCCAGGTGACCCACAAGTACAAGCTGGTCTTCAATGGCTTCGCGGCCATGATGACCGACGCCGAAGTCAAGGCACTCAAGGCCAACCCGGCCGTCGCCAACATCACGGCCGACGAAGAGCTCAGCCTGGACACCAACTTTACCCCGACCTTCCTCGGCATCGACAAGAAGGACGGCACTGGCCTGTGGAGCAAGTCGGCAGACGGCAAGGCTGGCGAAGGCGTGGTCATCGGCATCGTCGACAGCGGCATCTGGCCAGAGAACAAGTCTTTTGCTGACCGCGTGGACGCAAATGGCGACCCGACCTTCGACTCGTCGGGCGAACTGGCCTTCGGCGCGGCCCCGGCCGGCTGGAACGGCGCCTGCGAAACCGGCGAAGGCTTTACCGCATCGCATTGCAACAACAAGCTGATCGGCGCGCGCTACTTCAACAAAGCCTTCCTGTCCACCGGCCGCACTGCGCACTGGACCGATTTCACCTCGCCGCGCGACTCGGTCGGCGGCGCAACCGGCAAGGGCGGCCACGGCACCCACACTGCCTCCACCGCTGGCGGCAACAGCAATGTCGCGGTCATGCTCAACGGCGTGGCCGTGGGCAAGGCCAGCGGCATGGCCCCGCGCGCGCGCATCGCTGCATACAAGGTGTGCTGGACCTATCCGGATGCGACCAATCCCGACGGTTCCGGCAGCCGCAGCAGCTGTTTTTCTGCGGACAGCGTGGCGGCAATCGACCAGGCCGTGGCCGACGGCGTCAACGTCATCAACTACTCGATCAGCGGCTCGCAAGTTACTGTCAACGATGCGGTCGAACAGGCGTTCTTCGGTGCGTCGAACGCCAACGTCTTTGTCGCCGCTTCGGCCGGCAATTCCGGCCCGAACAATGCGGTCGCCCACCTGAGCCCATGGTTGACCTCGGTCGCCGCATCGACTCATAACCGCCTCAATGGCGCCACGGCCACGACTGGCGCCGGTACCAACTACATCGGCGCGTCGTTCAATACGACCGCCTTGCCAGCCACGGCCGCCATCTCGGCGCGCGATGCTGGTGTGGTGCCTTACGCCGATCTGAGCGCCACCGACAAGCTGGTCCGCCGCCTGTGCTACACCGAAGCCGATCGCGTGTCCTTTGGCGGCACTACCAACGGCATGATCGACGCCAGCAAGGTCGCAGGCAAGGTGGTCGTCTGCGAGCGCGGCAATACCGCCCGTGTCGACAAGAGCAAGGCCGTGGCCCAGGCCGGCGGCGTAGGCATGGTACTGGTCGATAACGGCGCCGGCCTGGTAGCAGAAAAACATTCGGTACCAACCGTGCACCTGAACCTGGCCGATGGCACCGCCCTGCTCAACTACGTGCTGGGCTCCCCGAATGCCACCGTTGCCATCGGCACCTGGAGCGCGCAAATCGGCCAGACCCCGGCGCCGGTCGTGGCGGGCTTCTCGTCGCGCGGCCCGAACCGCGGCTACAGCAGCATCCTCAAGCCAGACTTGACCGCGCCGGGCGTGGACATCGTCGCCGGCTATTCCCCGGCCAAGAGCCAGTCCGAACGCGACGCGATTGCCAACGGCAGCGCCGTACCCGAGGCCGCATGGGCAGCGATCCAGGGCACCTCGATGTCGAGCCCGCACGTGGCCGGCCTGGCCGCCGTGCTCAGGCAGCAGCACCCTGACTGGTCGCCAGCGGCCATCAA
Organism: Massilia sp. H6; assembly: GCF_024802625.1. NCBI lineage: Bacteria > Pseudomonadati > Pseudomonadota > Betaproteobacteria > Burkholderiales > Oxalobacteraceae > Massilia > Massilia sp. H6. The sequence goes on along the minus strand of NZ_CP103371.1, from coordinate 1,679,697 downwards.
GTCGGCCCTGATGACGACCGCCGCCGGCACCTTTGCCGACGCCTATCCGCTCACCGACGCCCGTTCCGGTCGCCTGCCATGGGGCCAGGGTGCCGGTCATGTGGTGCCGAACAAGGCCACCGACCCGGGACTGGTGTACGACGCCGGCACGCTCGACTACCAGCGCTTCATGTGCGGCGTGGGTGGCATCCTCAGTGCGGCAACCTGCTCGAGCACGGGCAGCATCGCCGCGCACAACCTGAACCTGCCGTCGATCACAGCTGGCAGCGTGCTGGGCAAGCTGACCATGATGCGCACCGTCACCAACGTCAGCGGCCAGCCGCAAAGCTTCCGCGCCACTGCCTCGGTACCGGGCTTTACCGTTACCGTCAACCCGGCAACCCTGAACCTGGCACCGGGCGCCAAGGCCAACTTCAACGTCAGCCTGACCCGCACCAACGCGGCGATGGACCAGTTCGCATTCGGCGCGCTGGAATGGCGCACCGACGACGGCAAGTATGTCGTGCGCAGCCCACTGACCGCGCGTCCGCAGGCATTCACGTCGCCATCGACCGTGCATAGCGAGCAGGTTAGCGGCAATCACGTGTTCACCGTCGGTACCGGCTTCACTGGCAAGCTCAGCGCAAGCACTGGCGGCCTGAAGGCGGCGAGCCTGGCCGAGCAAAGCGTCGGGCGCACCGTGGCTGCCGATGGCGGCGTGATCGAGTGCCGCAACGGCGGCGCACCTGGCGTCACGGCTACCAATGTGACCGTCCCTGCCAACACGATGGTGGCCCGCTTCTCGCTGCGCGACATCGACACCAGCGGCTTCAAGGCGGGCAAGTCGGACGACCTCGACCTGATCGTGATGAATGCGGCCGGTGTTCAGGTGGGCTACAGCGGCACCGCGACTTCCAACGAGACGGTGACCCTGACCAACCCGGCAGCCGGTACCTACCGTGTCTGCGTGGCGGGCTACGCCCCGAACGGCGACAGCGCTACCTACACCCTGGCATCGTGGGTCGTGGGCAGGGGCGAAGCCGGCGGCGACCTGAAGGTCAGCGTGCCAGGCAGCGTGTTCACCGGCGGCACCTCGTCGGCAGCTGCCAGCTGGTCCAACCTGGCCCAGGGTCAGCGTTACCTCGGCGCGGTGGACTTCCTGATGAACGGCGCTACGGCGGTCGGCCGCACCTTGATTACCGTGGATGCCACCAACCCGATCCCGGTCCCGGCAACCGAAGGCAAGGCAGTCGCTGCCAACGGCCAGGTCGGAGTAGGCGTGGACTAAGCGGCAAGCTCCCCGGCCGGCGCACCGGCCGGGTTGACTGGCAACATAAAAAACGCTGCGTGCCCCAGGGCACGCAGCGTTTTTTCTTGTCTTGGATTAATGCGAGGGTGGACGTCGACGACCCGGCGGCGCGCGCGAGGCGGCCTGGTCGCTCCCCTGCCTAGCGCGCCTGGCTGACAGCAGCGTTGCCGGTCTGGCAGGTGCCAGCGGTGCAGACCGCACCCGGATCAGGCATGAAAACACAGGTGGAGATCATGCCGGATGCTGCATTCTGCGCCTGGCGCTCCTTTTGGTAGCGCTCTGCCAGCGCCCGTAGCGCGGCGTCCTGGCCATCGGCAGCCGAATAGGCCAGGTAAGTCTCGGGGCCGCCGCAGGCGCGGGCACCGACCGCAAGCGTGCGGCATTGACTGTTGTCGCTGCAGGCTGCCTTGCCGATGTGGGCGCGAATGCGCGACAGGGTGTCCTGCGCGCTGGCCGGAGGCGCCGCCTGCGGGGGCGAGGTGATGGGGGCCGCCGGAGCGGTCTTTCGGTCCGGATCATGCGCTTGAGAAGTACAGGCGGCGCAGCCGAGCAAGAGGAGTAGAAGGAATTTAGGCATGACGCCATCTTCTACCGCTCACCGAGCGTGGTCAAGCGAATCACGAAGTTGTCGAAAGTTCTTTTCTAAGGAGCAATTTGAGCTGGCGCCTCGGCACTGCATCGCGGGTCACTGTTGCCATAGGGCATCACTTTTCTCCAGCTTGCTGCAATTAGTTGAGCATTGGAAAAATTTACTAACTACAATAGATTTGTTACCGACGAGCTTGCTCTACACGATCATGAACTTTTCCAGCCTCCGCACCGTTACCCTGATTTCCCTGTCGACCCTCGTGAGCGCCTGCGGCGATGGCCACCAGGACAGCACAAGCACAAGCACCATACAGTTGCTGGTTCCGATGCAGTTGGCGTCCAAGGTCCACAGCCGTGCCAGCCTGCCACCAGCCGCCCACGGCGGCGCCGTCGCGGCTACCTTGCCGGCGGGCGCGAATGCTCCTCTGCCCGACTGTGCAGCAGACGGCTGCTCCAGCCTGCGCATTATCGACGGCAACGCCGAAGCCTACCGCATCGACGCCATGCGCCGCGCCGCGGCCGGCGACGGCAAGGGCGAATCCTGAGTCTTCGGGCGCTGCGCTAGCGTCGCCGCGCACCTTCCACCACCATCCAGGGCCCAAACAAAAACACCTGCCCGCGGGCAGGTGTTTTTGGCACCGGCTGGACTCAGCGGCGTGGGTTGAGACGGCGGGTCGCGCCCAGCATCAACAGGCCGGTTGCCATCAACAGCCACTCCCCCGGCTCCGGTACTGCAACCACACTACCGAAACCTGGCGCAGGATCGACCGGCAAGGCCGTGTCCTGGCCGGTGAGCAAGGTAAAGGTGAAGCCTGAGAAGCCTTCCAGCGGGTTGAAACCAAGGTCGGTCAAGGCAACGCCGAAGTCGGCGGCCAAGCCCTCGCCCAGCGTATCGAAGCGCAAGTCAAACGTGAAGACACCGCCGAAGTTGACGGCCTGGCTGATGAAGGCCAGGTTTTCGCTGGAGATCAGGGTGAAGCCGCTGGCGCGGGTGCCGCTGGCGAGGTGTTCGACATAGACCTCGACGCTGTCGTCGAAATCGCCCGTGAAATTGCTCGCTAGCGCCGTTCCGGACGCGCTACCGATCAGGCCTCCGTAGCTCAGGTCAAGGTAGCCCGACTCGCCCTGCCAGCTGGCGGTATCGAGCGCGACGCGATAGGTCGGTCCGGCCAGGGCCGCCGGCGCGGCCGAGATAATGCACAGCGCCAGCAGCGCGCGGATAAACAGGTTCTTCAGCTTGATCATGTCTCGGTCCTGGAATGTTGATGGTTGCGGCGAAAAATATCGGCTCAGAGAACGCCCGACAGCAGTTTCGGCGTATAGCCGATGGCGCGCTTGTCAGGGTTGCTGAAGGTCGTGGTCAGTGTGACGCTCTCGCCCGGTGCGAGCCCTGAAGGCAGCGTCAGGTAAGGCGCGCCCTCATGGCTGCCCGATGCCCCGTCCAGGCTCACGCCCGCGCTCAATGCCTGCAGCACAAAATGCAGCGGCCCGGACAATGGAGCATTGCTGGTGTTGGTGAACGTGACCTTGCCGGTGTACTTGAGCGTGGCGCGGTTCATGGTCAGGCCGCTTTGCAGCAGTTTCACCGAACCGGTCACATCGGTAACGACCGGCGCCAGTTTCAGGCTGACGATGACCGGATCGTGGTCGGAGGCGCGGTAGGCGTCGTCGGCATACAGGTCCTGCGGCTTGTTTTCCAGGTTGTAGTCGATCGCTTCCGGTTCGTCGGCGTTGTTGTGCCACTCGGCGGCGCCAGCGACCTGGGCGCTCAGCGACGGGGTGCTCAGCGCATGATCGAGATAGCCGCTCTGCCCGCCGAAGACATACGAATACACCATGCCGTGCGGGCGTACGAAGCGCTCGAGCTCATTGACCAGGCCGGTGCCGGTCAGGGTGGCGATCGGGTCTTCGAAGCCGTAGGCGTTCATGTCACCGATAACCAGCACGTCCTCGTCGCCGGCACTTGCCTTGACCTGCGGAATGAAGCTGTTGGCAAGGCGCTCGGCCTGCTCGACGCGGGTGGCATTCCAGCAGCCCTGGCCGTCGCCGCGGTTGGTATCCGGGCCCGTGCCCGATGGACAACCCGCCTTGGCTTTCAGGTGGTTGACGATGACCGAGAACGTGGCGCCATTGACGGCCCTGAAGGTCTGCGCCATCGGCGGACGGTTGTTGACGCCGTGGTCGTCCGACAGGGCCGGGCCGGCCAGGGTGAGGACGGCTGGCTTGTAGATCATGGCAACGCGGATGGCGTCGGTGCCGGTCGCGGGAGGCTTAGGCACTACGGCGTACACGGTGCCGCCCAGCGCCTGGTTGAGGCTGCCGACCAGGTAGGACACGGCGGTATCGCCATTGTTCTGGATTTCCATCAGGCCCACCACGTCGGCATTGAGCGCGGCCAGCGATTTGACGATCTTGTCGCGCTGACGCACGAATTCCAACATGTTGTTGGCGCCACGGCAATTGCTGGCGCGGGTGGTGCTGCCGATGGTGCAGCCCTGCCCGGTCGCGCCGTCGACGTTGGCGCCGTCCGAGAAGGTCGTAAAGAAGTTCAGCACATTGGCGCTGGCCACCTTGACCCCGGCCGGCAGTGCCGGCGCGCCCTGACGAGGGTTGCTGCGCGAAAATACCGGCGCCACGGTCGGCTGCAGCTTGAAGCCGGCACCGCCGCCGCCAAGCGATCCGAAATCGAGCACGCCTTCGAGACCGGTCACGGTATCGCCGGCGCGCACGGTATTGTCCTGGCCAAGATAGGGAATCGTCGGCGGGGTCACGAACAGGCCGTCGTCCAGTACGATCTCGTTACTGGCATTAGATGCCGCCAGCGCCAGTGCTTCTGGCGTGCCGGGACGGTAGCGGTTGGTCGGGATTTCGCGGCGGCCGCTCGACAAGGTGAGCTCGCCGCGCGTGCCGACATAGGCATTCTGGTTGACCGTCAGCGTGCCATTGATGCGCACCAGCATGCCTTCATAGGGCTCGAGGCTGGCGCTCGGGAACGCGATGTTGGTGGCGGCAATCATCGGGCCCGGTCCGATCACCGACGAGGTCGTATTGGTCAGCTCGGTATAGGTGCTGGACGCACCAGTGGGCAGGTATTCGGTCACCAGCCCGGTAACGCGCACCAGCTCGCCTACCTGGCCGTCGGTGCTGCCAAATACATAGAGGCCGTCCGAGGTGGTTGGATCGTTGTCGCCGCTTGCGTCCTGGATGAAATAGCCACTGCCGACCTTGGCAGTGATCACGCCTTCGGTGGTCTGGACCGTGCCGGCATAGGGGCTGGTCGCGCCGGCGCCCTGGATCACCGGGATCGCCAGGTTGCCGCTGCTGCTCACGGTGACGGTGCAGCTCTGCGACTGGTTGGCGTCGTTGGTGAAAAGAATGACCACCGGATGGTTGCCCGGCGCCACCGAGGCATCGGCCACCAGTGTGACCGAGGCGGCGCTGTTGTTCGTCCCGGACGGCGCGAAGTTCTCGAGGCGGATACCGCTGACCGGGCTGGAGCTGATGGCAGCGCCGGTAACGCGACTGTCCTTGTCGATCGCGCTCAAGGCGCTGGAAGCGCTCTGGCCGTGGGGGCGTGACAGCGAGGCCGGGCAGGTGGCCACGATCGGCTCGGCCACAGGCCCGGTCGGGACGCAGGCATTGAACGGACTGTCGCTCTTGCGTGGCGCCACGGCGCCGGACGTGAAGTCGGCCGCGTTCGAATCGGTATCCTGGCAGCCGTTGCTCTTGCGCGAAGCCGAGGTGGAATTGCTCAGGGCCGGCGTGCCGGCGCTGCCTTCGAAACCGTTGGCATTGCCATAGCCGACCAGGTCGACCACCGGCACGCCGCTCGGATTGGTGCCGGCCAGCGCCGTCTTCGCGCTGACCAGCGCAACCTTGCCGGCGCTGCCCGCCATCGGGATCGTGCCCTGGATATCCGATGGCACGTCGACCGTTCCGCCATTTCCCATTGCTTGGCGGATCAGGTAGTACTGACCCGGTTGCAATTGCACCCCATCCGGGATCGCCGTCACCTGCCACGAACTGCCGCTGCTCGACGCGTACTGCACGCTCCAGCCGCCGATCGCCACCGGGGCGCCGCTGCGGTTGAAGATTTCAATGAAATCGTGGCGGAAGGTCGCGCCGGAGTTACCGCCGCCTCCGTACACCTGGCTGATGACCACATCGGCCGGTGCGGCAACAGCGGACACCGTCAAGCCGGCAAGGAGTGCGGCCAGTACCGTGCGCCGTCCGGGGGTCGTGTTCGAAGCGAGGAAGGTGTTCATGGGGATCCTGGTGAGGTAGAACAGATAATTGTCACAAGAAATTTCTTGGCGCAACGAAATTTACCATTAGCAAAATGCATAGTAAATAAGTTAGTTGACAACTTGATGACAAAAAGGGAAAGACTTGATTGCAAGAAATAAAAGACGGGGAGCGCGGTACTGAACTGTCGGAAAACCGCCACAGTCAGTTGCTGGCGACCGCATAAGGCGCGGCCAGCGGTTCCCCGATGAACAGGCCCTGGGCTGGCCAGGCGACGCTTTTCCAGTAGGCTTCGATGGCGCTGTCGCCGCCGAGATAGCGGCGCAGCAAGACGGCGGAATTCGGAAATTTTTGCCAATGGTTGCAGGGCTCGCTCACGGTGCCATAGCTGGCAGTAGCGCCAGCCGCCAGCCAGCGCAGGCTGCTCATCTGGCTGCTGCCGAGCAAGTCTCCCCCATGCGAGGTCAGGTGATCGGCCAGCGCACCCGGCACGAATGCTAGCGTCTCGAGTTTTGCCACCTGGGCCATGCCGGTCTGGTAGACCAGGACGTCGTGTGCACCCTCGAGCACATCGGCTGTCATGCGCCGGATGGTCAGCCGGTGCGCAGGCAGGTGTCCGGCCGGCGGAAAGAAGCCGGCGCGGCTGTTGCGCGCAACTTCCGAGGTCGCCAGGTAATACGCGCTGGCGGGCAGGCTGCGCGCGCCCGCCGCCACGCCGCGCTCGACCAGCGCTTGCGCGCCCTGGCGTGCCTGCTCCGGTGCTAGACTTGCCGGCGGCCCGGCGATGGGTGGCAAGGCGGTCGGCAACAGCATTGACGGGCGCAGGCCGTGGTCGGTATACGGGCGCTTCGACGCGCTGTTGAAGTAAGCACTGGGCTGGCCTGCGGCGCAGGTGTGCGCGCATTGGCGGGCGTCGTAGCCGAGGGTGTAGGCGGCAGTAATTGCATTGCACTGCACCGCATACGGGGCGGTCCAGACCATCAGCACGGCCTGTATGGAAGGCCCGAGCTTGCTGTCGATGGCTTGCTTAAGCAGGCGGAACTGCGCCACGCCGATGCTGCGCGGCTTGCCCGGAATGCTCACGTGCACCACATTGGTCGCCGGGATGCCGCGCCGCTTGCGGTAGTACTCGCCCATGGCCACGCTGTCGGGATCGGCGTCGTTGATGACGATCGCCAGCTGAGCGGGCTTGAGCGCGGCGGCAGCCTGCGTTGCATGGAACAAAGCGCCCAGGGCGCAGGCAATGACTGGCAGGACGGCGTGGCATGGTGGTCGCATGGAGGTCGCATGGAGGTCACATGAAGGTCGCAGGTGTGGGGAAACCGCACCGGGCCCCGACCTCATGATGCCATATCGCCGCCTGGCTCGCGCCCCCTCAGCCGGCGCGCACGCGCCTTTGGCGCCGCATGCCGGCCCAGCCCAGCACGCCCAGGCCGGCCGCGAGCATGGTCCAGCGACCGGGCTCGGGGACAACCGACACCGAATACAGTTCGAGTGCATCGACCTGGAACAACTGGCCACCGCGGCTCAGGTCGATGATGCTGCGGCCTTCGGTCTCGCCTTCGAGCAGGCCATACGACACCTGCCAGGACAGCGCGGTGTCGAGCCGGTCGTTCACCAGCAGGTCGGGGCCGGCGCCGAAAGTGGGGCCGTGGTCGGGTGCGTTATAGGTCTGGCGTTCGCCCCGGCTCGGCAAGACATTGTCGGATGCCACCTGGCGCCAGACGCGCGGATCGGTATAGTTGAACAGGAAAGCGGTACGCTGCCAGGAGCGCTCGGTGACATGCCAGCCGTCCGTGGACGACCAGCCCTGGGGGTTGTAGCCCCCGACCAGCCAGCGGCCGCCGCTGGCATTGCTCACTTGCATGAGCGTAAAGGTACTGCCGCGGCCATCGACGGCGGCGTGGAAGTCGAGCGAGTTATCGCCCGCCCCCCGTGTGTAGAGGTTCTGCAGGTCGAGTCGGCCGGCCCCGAGCCAGCGCTCGAGCTGGCCGTAGAGTGTCAGGTCCAGCAGGGGCGCGCCGCCTTGCGCTTGCACCGCCGGTGCAGCCAGCACAAACGCCAGGGTTCCCGCAGCAATGATCGATTTCATGATGATCCCCCCGCTCGGTTCCGGTTCGGGCATTGTATGCCTGCGCCGCGGCGTGGGTTGGCACGGTTGTCTTGGGCAAGACCGGGCCTGGAATGCGCCAGGCCGCCACGACAGCTTGTTTCGTGGCGGCCTGGTCGGCGAACGCGTGCTGGAATCAGGCGCGCTGGTAGATATCCTCGAAGCGCACGATGTCGTCTTCGCCGAGGTAGCTGCCGGACTGGACTTCGATGATGTGCAGTGGCAGCTTGCCCGGATTTTCCAGGCGGTGATTCATGCCGATCGGGATATAGGTCGATTCGTTTTCGGACAGCAGGCTGACCTTCTCGCCGCAGGTCACGCGCGCCGTGCCCGACACCACGACCCAGTGCTCGGCGCGGTGATGGTGCATCTGCAGCGACAGCTTCTCGCCCGGCTTGACAGTGATGCGCTTGACCTGGAAGCGCTCGCCGGCATCGATGCCTTCGTAGTGGCCCCATGGGCGGTACACCCTGGTGTGGTGCAGGTGCTCGGTGCGCGCGCTGGACTTGAGATGGTCGACCACCTGCTTGACGCGCTGGACCTGGCTCTTGTGGGCGACCAGTACTGCGTCCTGGGTCTCGACCACGACGATGTCCTCGACCCCGACCACGGCCACGATGCGGCTCTCGGCGCGCACCAGCGAATTCTTCACGCCGTCGAGGTAGACGTCGCCGCGGCAGGCATTGCCATTCTGGTCTTTTTGCTGCACTTCCCACAGCGCGGTCCAGGAGCCGACGTCGTTCCAGCCGATGTCGGCCGGCACCACGGCGGCGTGCCGGGTCTTTTCCATCACGGCGTAGTCGATCGAGTCGGACGGGCTGCTGGAAAACGCCGCTTCGTCCAGGCGGCAGAAGTCGAGATCGCGGTAGCCGGTGCGCACGGCCTGTTCGGCCGCCTCGGCGATGGCCGGCGCATGCGCCTGCAGCTCGTCGAGGAAGCGCTGCGCGCCGAACATGAACATGCCGCTGTTCCAGTAATAGCCGCCTTCGTCCAGGAAGGACTGGGCGGTGGCGGCATCGGGCTTCTCGACGAAGCGCGCCACCTCGTAGCAGTCGCCACATCCGGCGACGCTCTGGCCGCGGCGGATATAGCCATAGCCGGTTTCCGGGTTCTTAGGCACGATGCCGAAGGTGGCCAGCGCGCCCTGCCCCACCAGGGTCACGGCCCGCTCGACGGCGTCGCGGAAAGCGGCGCCGTTCTCGATGACATGGTCGGCTGGCAGCACCAGCATCCGGGCTTCCGGGTCGATCGCCTTCAGGTAATTGGCCGCCGCCGCGACTGCCGGGGCGGTATTGCGCCCGACCGGCTCGAGCAGGATGCCAAGCGGCGTGATGCCGATCTCGCGCAGCTGTTCGGCCACCATGAAGCGGTGGTCATTGCCGCACACTACCAGCGGCGCCATCAGCCCCGGCCAGCCTGCCACCCGCTGCGCGGTTTCTTGCAGCATGGTTTTATCAGCAACAATCGGCAGCAGCTGCTTGGGCAGCACGGCCCGCGACAGCGGCCAAAGGCGAGTGCCGGCGCCGCCGGAGAGGATGACTGGGTAAATTTTCATGCGCTGACTTTCTCTCTCATTTTTTCGGATTCGTTTTCGTTCGGGCCATCGGCCTCGTTGCGACCGGAGCATCGGCGGTCACGCGCGTTGAGCCACTCCCTCGACGAATACTCGGAAGCGTGCTTCATCTCGCCCTTGCGGTCGACACTGTAATCCTTGAAAACGATCATTTCGTGCAATGTTACATCATGCAACACCCGTGTGTATTCGAACAACACGCTACGCACCACTTCCGCGCCTTCGCAGATGTGGCTGCCATGGCCGATCCAGGTCGGGCCGACGATGCGCGAGCCGGCCTCGATCTTGACGTTCGAACCGATATACACGGGGCCCTCGATGGTGGTGCCTTCCCAGTTGATGCTGGTGTTCAGTCCGGTCCAGACGCCCGGTTCGATCTGGATGCCCGGCACGTCCATGTGGTTGACCTCGCCGGTGAGCACGGTTTGCAACACTTCCCAGTAGTCGCTCATGGTGCCGATGTCGAGCCAGTTGAACGGACGGCCCTGGGCGAAGAACGGCAGGCCGCGCTCGGCCAGCAGCGGGAACAGCTGCGAGCCGATGTCGAACGACACCCCGGACGGAATCAGGTCGATGACTTCAGGCTCGAAGATATAGATGCCGGTCGAGATGAAATTGGACTTGGCGTCGGCTTCGGCCGGCTTTTCCTGGAACTCGGTAATGCGGCCTTCGGCGTCGGTGACCACGACGCCATACGATGAGACTTTGTCCCAAGGAACTTCTTTGGTGATGACGGTGGCCATCGCGCCCTTGCGGCGATGCTCCAGCAGGGCTGCCTTGAGGTCGAGATCGATCAAGGCATCGCCGCACAGCACGATGGTGGTGTCGTCGAAGAAGCCGCCGAATTCCTGGATCTTCTTCATGCCGCCGGCCGAGCCGATCGGCTCGGGCACGACTTCGCCATTGTCCTTGATATAGCCTTCGAACGAATACCCGATCTGGACGCCGAACTGCTCGCCCTCGCCAAAGTATTCTTCGATTTTTTCGTGCAGCCAGCTGACGTTGACCATGATTTCAGTCACGCCGTGCTTTCTGAGATGCTCGACCAGGTAAGCCATCACGGGCTTGCCCAGCAGCGGGATCATGGGTTTTGGCAGGTCGTAGGTCAGCGGGCGCACGCGCGTGCCTTTGCCCGCAGCAAGAATCATGGCTTTCATCGGACAGTCCTTTGATTTATTTCGCTGTGGTTTGGTAGCGCCAGACGTCGGCGCACATTTGCGCGACATCGCGCTCGGCAGTCCAGCCCAGCTCTTCGCGTGCATGCGCCGGGTCGGCGTAGCACTTGGCCACGTCGCCCGGACGGCGATCGACGATCTGGTAGGGAATCGGGCGTCCGCAGGCCGCCTCGAAAGCGCGCACCATTTCCAGCACGCTGTTGCCGCGGCCAGTACCGAGGTTATAGGTCAGGATGCCCGGCCCCTTGGCCAGGCGCTCCAGGGTCTTGACATGGCCAATGGCCAGGTCGACCACGTGGATGTAGTCGCGCAGTCCGGTGCCGTCCGGGGTCGGGTAGTCGCCGCCGAACACCGACAGCTTGTCGCGCTGGCCGTTGGCGACCTGGGCGATATAGGGCACGAGATTGTTCGGGATGCCGTTCGGCTCTTCGCCGATCAGGCCGGTTTCGTGGGCGCCGACCGGATTGAAGTAGCGCAGCAGCGCGATGCGCCAGTCCGGCTCGGCCTTGGCCAGGTCGCGCAGGATGTCCTCGATCATCAGCTTGCTGCGGCCATAGGGATTGGTGGCCGAAAGCGGAAAGTCTTCGCGGATCGGCACCGAGGCCGGGTCGCCGTAGACCGTGGCCGAAGACGAAAACACCAGCGACCTGACGCCGAACTTGGCCATCGTCTCGAACAGGATGACACTGCCGTTGACGTTGTTGTCGTAGTAGCGCAGCGGCTGGGCCACCGACTCGCCGACCGCCTTGAGGCCGGCGAAATGGATCACCGCCTCGACCTGGTGGGCGCCGAAGACCCGCTCCAGGGCCGCGCGGTCGCGGATATCGGCCTGCTCCAAGACAAAGGTCTTGCCCGAAATTTTCTGCACGCGGTCCTGCACCGACGCATCGGCGTTGGACAGGTTGTCGACCACGACCACGTCATGGCCCGCCTTCTGCAATTCGACGACGGTGTGCGAGCCGATATAGCCCATGCCGCCAGTAACCAGAATCTTCATGTCGCTTCGCTCTCTGTGATATGTAATATGTATCGATAATGACTTAATCAGTGCCGCGGCGAATCACAGCCGGGATTCGCCCGGCAACGGCCACCGGTGCTTTATCCCTGTCCGGCTCGCCTGTTCTTGAACGCTTCCTTGATCAAGAGCTTGAAGAAAGCCATGTCTTCGATGAAATAGCGCCGAAACATGCGGCGCGGCTCCTGCAAGAAGCGGTAAAACCATTCGAGCCCGGCGCGCTGCATCCAGCGCGGCGCCCGCTTGACCTTGCCGATCGCCACGTCGAAGCTGCCGCCCACGCCCATCGCGAACGGCACCTGCATGTGGGCCTGGTACTGGCCCAGGAACTGCTCTTTCTGTGGCGAACTGATCGCCACAAACAACAGGTCGGCGCGGCTGGCGCGCACCTGTTCTGCAACCGCCGCCGCTTCTTGCGCGCCCTGCCAATAGCCGTTGCGATAACCAGCCAGCACCAGGCGCGGGTATCTGCGCGTATAGAGCTCGGCCACCTTGCCCACGACTTCTTCGCGCGCTCCGAGCAGGAACACGCGCCAGCCCTTGTCGCCGGCACGCGCCATCAGTGCCTCGAACAGGTCGACCCCAGCGACTCTTTCCTTGAGCGGCTTGCCGAGCAGGCGCGAAGCCCACACCACCGGCATGCCGTCGGCGTTGACCAGCGCACAGTCGTTGATGATCTGCTGCAGGCCCGGATCGCGGCTGGCCTTGACCAGCTTGTCCACGTTGACCACCACGTGCTGGTGGGGCAAGCCGGATGCGATGAAGCGCTCGACCCGGCCCAGCGTCTCTTGCATCGTCAGGTTGTCGACCTGGCAACCCATCAGGGTGATGCGGTCGTGCACGACCCGGTCAGTCATCGAGGCTCCTTTGCGGTTTACGTGGCGCTGCCCTTCGCCAGTTCGGCCGCCAGGATCGCGACGATGCGCTCGGCTGCCTTGCCGTCCCACAGGTGCGGACGGCGGCCCTGCTTGCCTTCGCCGCGCAATACCTTGCGCGCTTCGCGCACGATGGTGTCGGGGTCGGTTCCAGCCAGCACGTTGGAGCCTTCGTCGACAGTCACCGGGCGTTCGGTGTTTTCGCGGATCGTTACGCAGGGCACGCCCAGCGCGGTGGTTTCTTCTTGCAGCCCGCCGCTGTCGGTCAGGACCACGGCGGCATCTTTCCACAGGTTGAGGAAGGCCATGTAGGCCTGGGGGCCGGCCAGGGTGATGTTCGGGCCCAGGTCGATGCCGAATTTCTCGATGTTGGCGCGGGTACGCGGATGCACCGGGAAGATCAGCGGCAGCTCCGAGGCGATCTCCTTGAGCGCGCCGGCGATGCGGGCAAAGGTGTCGGGCTCGTCGACATTGCTCGGGCGGTGCAGTGTTACCACGCCATAGCGCTGGCCGGCGCCCTGGCGTTCGGCCTTGAAGGCGGCGCTGTCGAAGCCGGCGGTATCGGTGCGGGTGAGCTTGTCGGCCTGGTAGAGCACGTTGTCGACCATCACGTGGCCGACATAGTGCACCGCCGAGTCAGGCTTGCCTTCGCGCCGCAGGTGCTCGACCGCGGCCGGTTCGGTGACGAAGAACCAGTCGGAGATCGCATCGGTCACCAGGCGGTTGATTTCTTCGGGCATGGCCATGTCGCCGCTGCGCAGGCCGGCTTCGACGTGGGCCACCGGAATGACCAGTTTCTTGGCCACGATCGAGCAGGCCAGCGTGGAGTTGACGTCGCCCACCACCAGCACCGCGGCCGGGCGCTCGGCCAGGCACAGCTCTTCGAAACCGACCATGATCTTGGCGGTCTGCTGGGCATGGCTGCCGCCGCCGGCTGCCATGAACACGTCTGGCTGGGGAATACCCAGTTCTTCAAAGAAGACGTCGTTCATTTCGCGGTCGTAGTGCTGGCCGGTATGGATGATCTTGTAGCTCAGCGCCTCTTGTCCCTGCAGCGCGCGCACGATGGGCGCGATCTTCATGAAATTGGGACGGGCACCGGCGACGAGGTAAATCAACATGAGGACATTTCCCTATAATAATTTTTGAATGAATTTTGTTAATGCAAAAACGTTATTGTAAACCTGCATTCGACTGGAACGGCGGACGATATGGTAGTGATCCTGAGCACTTCGCACGGCCGCTTCGATTCATAGCTGTCCGAATACCATCCGAGCGGCGGATTTTCGGCCCCGCGTACCAGTTCCAGCTGCAAATCGCTGCCGCCCGCCTGCATCTGCAGCACGAAGCGCTGGCCGCGCACCGACAGCCCCTGACTGGTAAGGCGCACGTCGAGTTCTGGCGCGAAATGCCAGAACAGCTCGACCTTGTGCCCCTTGCGCGCCGCCACTTCGTCGCGCACCGTCAAGGTATTGGCGGCGCCGTCGAAACGCAGGCTGCGCACATGGCGTACCGGGTCCGGCAGCCGGGTATACCCGTCGTGCGAGCCGCGGAAGTCGAAATCATGCGGCGAACTCGGCATGCGTTCGATCGTCGCCTGTGCCTTGCGCAGCCACATGAAGCGTCCACCGCTGACCGATTGGTCCTGCCCGTCGATGCGGACGGTATTGTGGGCCGACGTACCACGAAAATAGTCGCGCCACTTGGGTGCTTGCCAGTACGAATAAGTACCGGGATCGACCAGGCATGGCTCGCCGCCCACCGACAGGGTCATGGACAGCGCATCGGCGTGGCCGTGGGCGGCAATCCCGAGGTAGCCGAGCGGACCGCAGTCGAGCATGCCCTTGATCTCGTTCGGCTCACCGAAATGATTGCCGAACAGCAGGTAGCCGCCGTCCGGAAAGGCCCAGCCGGTATCAACCTGGTGCGGGTCGCAGTCGGGGCGCTTGCCGGGCAGCGCATGCAGCAGCCAGCGCACGCCCGGATGGGTAACGCCCGCCGGGTCAGCTACTGCGCTGCAGAGCGCCGCGCCCAGCGCCAGCAGCTGGGCCGCGCGCTCGCCGGCGCCGGTATCGAGCCGGAACACGCAGCCGTCGTCGGCGTCGCCCACCGCCGGCACATTGCCACCGACATCGCGCACCGAGCGCAGGAAGCGCAGCGCGCGCTGCAGCGCGGCCCAGTAAGGGCGCGGGAACGGATTGCCGCTGGCCTGGCCGAACAGGCCGGCCACGAACAGGAATTCGCTCGAAAAAATGTGATAGGCAAAGGCCTGCTCGCGGTTGACGCCGTCGCGCGAAAACTGCGCCACGGCTTCGGACTCGAGCTCGCGGCGGGCACTGCCTGCCCACGCAGCCGACTCTTTCCAGCACGGCCAGGTGCTGGCGCCCACGTACAGGCCGGCCAGCTCGCCGATCAGGTGATTGTTGGCCGACGAATGACGCGACCGGTGGCGCGCGATGGTACTGCAATGGGCATGGATGCTGTCGAGCCAGTCGGCGCGCAGCGCCTGGCCGGACTCGCCGGCGAACAGGCGGCTGGCCTCGCCGCCCACGAGCTGCCACAGCAGGCTCCAGTTGATCAGGCGAATGCCCAGTTCGAGCGGGCTGGTCCAGTTGGGCCCGGTCAGCGGCGGACATTGGTCGAGCCAGCTGCGCAGTTGCTGCTCGATCGCGTGCAGCCAGCGCACCTCGCCGCTCACGGCCCAGGCCTGGGCCAGGCGCACCAGGTGCAGGTGGCGGTTCAGTTCCCACACATGCTTGATGTCGCCGACCTGCTCGCGCTCGCCAATGGCGATGTCGCCGGCATAGATCGCCGGGCCCAGCACGCCGGTCTCGGGGTCGCGGTTCCAGGCAGTGGGCACCCCAACGTCGCAGGGGCGCCCGGCAAACAGCACGACCTGTCCGGCGCAGATGCGTTCGGCGTCAAGCAGCAGGGCCTCGATCTGCGCCGCATCGAGCGCGGGCGCGCCGTGCACCCGCAGCGTCAGCGCACGCGGCAGCGGCGCCGGCGCGCCGCGGCCGGCCCGGCGCCGTCCTAGCTGGGTCGCGGCGGCCTGGCGCACCCGGTAGCCCAGTTCGGCCACCGACATGCAGCGCAGCCGGTTGACCAGCCACCCTATTCTCACTGTTGCGTTCATCGACCCCTCCGGCGCGCCCTGGCGCTGCGCAGTTGCTCGTAGACTTCTGATAGCCGTCCGATCACCACGCCGGACGCAAATTCTTGTTCGATGGTGGCGCGGGCCCGTTCGCCCAGGCGCTGCCTTTCCTGTTCATTTTCCAGCAGGCGCGCCAGGGCCGCGGCCAGCGCCTGTACGTCGCCCGGCGGCACCAGCATGCCGTTGACGCCATCGCGCACCGCATCGGGCATGCCACCCACGCCCGTGACGACGACTGCCTTGCCCGCCGCCATCGCCTCGAGCATGGCCATCGGCAAGCCTTCGGCATGCGAGGGCAGGCAAAAAATTGCCGCGCGCGCCAGTTGGTGCGCCTTGTTCCCGGCGTCCACCCAGCCCAGCTCGTCGATCCGGTCGGCCACTTGGCAGAGATCCGCACGGCGCCGCAATTCGTGCATCGCCCCCTGGCCGCCGATCGCCAGCTGCACCTGCGGAAAGCGCGTGCGCAGCAGCGCCAGCGCCTCGACCAGGTCGTAGATGCCCTTGCGCGGCCCGATTTCCCCGAGAAACAGGATCCGCCCCGGCTCTTCCGGCTCGGTCGCCCTTGGGGGCAACGGTACCGAATTCGGAATCACCACGACCGCGGCGCGCGGCGCGATCCCGCGCACCAAGCCGGCCCAACGGCTCGACAGGGCAATCACGACCGAACTGCTTTCCAGCGTATGGCAAATCCAGCGCCGCATGAGCGGGCTGGCACGCCCGGCGAAGCCGTCGAAACAGGCGCCGTGCAGGTGAAACACCGTCTTGCAACCGGCTGCCCGCCCTAGCGCCAGCAGCACCGACTTGCGCACGAAACTGCCGTTGGAGGCGACATGCGCATGCATGATGTTCGGGCGCCGCACGCGCCGCCCTGCCAGCCAGCCCAGCGTGCGCCCCAGTCCCAGCAGCGCCGTGCCGGCCCTGGCCAGGCGCGAGCCCTGCGCATGGGTCGCCACATAGCGCACGCCTTCACGCTCGAACAAGCCCTCCTGGCGCAGCAGCGACACCACCGTCGCGACACCGCCACGTCCACCCGGGTCGGTACCGAGCATCAGTACCCGTGGCGCACTGCCCGTGCGTAGATCTGCTGTCGCTGCTTGCGCTGGGTCGGGCTGCATGCCGTCGGTCTTCGCAGAATGTTTGCAGAATATAAATTTTACGAATCGTACAACAAGGTTACTTCCGGGAAGCGCACCATTCGCGGCTCCCGAACCAGACTATGCCGGGGGCTCCTGCTGGACCAGGATTTTTGTGTACGTTTCTGCAACTATTTCGCCGAGGATAGCATAGGTCCGGTGGCGCCTGACATAGACCGGCCCGCGCCGCGCCAATGCACTGGACAATGCCGGGTCGTCCAGCAGGCGCCGCACCGCCTGCGCGAACGCCGCCGTCTCCATCGGCACGCATAGCCCGGCACCGCTTTCATCGATGACCAGCTGCTGGTCGGGGATGTCGTTGGCCACGCTGGGAATGCCAAGCGCCAGGTATTCGACCAGCTTGGTGGGCGACGACACGTCGAACAGGCCCCCGCGCGGAATCGGCGACAGCGCGACTTCGGCCCGCACCGCATAGGCCAGCGCGGCGCGTTGCGCCAGCCATCCGGTCAGCAGGACGTGGTCGGCCAGCCCGCGACGGGCGATCTCGGCGCGCATCCAGGCCATGTCGTCATGCGAGGCGGCGTCGCCGGCGATCACCAGGAGGATGGAGGGCACGCTGCGGGCAAGTTCCGCCACCACCTCGAGCAGGAAGTCGGAACGGCGCGTCAGCGCGATCCGCCCCAGGTAGATCAGTACCCGGCGGCCCTCCAGGCGCGGGTCTGCGCTGGGAGTGAGGGTGGCGCGGTCGAACAGCGTAGCGTCGACACCCATCGGTACCGCGGTCATGCGCGCCGGATCGATACCCTGGCCCGCCAGCCAGGCTTTCATGGCCTGGCTCTGCACGAAGACATGGCAGGCGCCCGGCAATACCAGCCGGTACAGGACGAAGCGCGACGCGCGCGCGCGCGCGGCGTGGGCGCACCAGGCCAGCGCGCGCCGCCATCCCCGCTGGCGGCGGATCTGGTCGCGCCGCACCTCGAAGCCTTCCACGATCGGAAACGACATCCAGTAAACAAAGGGCAGGCCCAGCAGCGCGGCGGCAAGTCGCCCCAACAGCCCGGAAGCGATCTTGTCGCGCACCTGGATGCAATCGGGGCGCGCGCGGCGCCGGGCCCGCAGCAGGCCGCGCAGGTCCCACAGTGGCGACAGGATGGCGGCGTAGCGCGACCCCAGGCTGCCCACCATGTGCACGGCGCCGGCCGGCCAGGCGGTGGGCGCCGAGCTGTCGCCGCCTGCCTGGCCGACGATCTCGCTGCCGATCCCGTGACGCGGCATTTCCTCGCCGAACAAGGTCAGCACGTCGGCCCGCGCCGGCGGCAAGGGATCGCGGACAATATAGGCAATCGACAGCGGCTTGCGCATGGTCGCGAAGGTGGATGGGCCGAAGCGTCGATTCTAGCGCGGCCGGCGCCGCGCATGCTTCGCAACGCAGCAGGTCTATGCGCTACAACACAAGCGCGTCAATCGCATGGCAAGGCAGCGGCGGTGCCATTCGGGTACCCAACGATCCCCGCGGCACGGGCTGCGGGGATCGTGCGAAAGCGCGGACAGGAACTAGTTCAGCGTCACGGTCTGGCCGCCGACGGACACCGTGCGCACCGAGCCGGACATGCCCATGGTGACGGTCGGACGCAGGCAGCCGACGTCGAGCAGCACCAGGTATTCGGCGATGGCGTTGGCCTCGCTCTTGAGGTAGAAGGCGCCGTGGTCTTCCACCACGTTGGCCTTGGCGGCGGGACCGATCCACTTGGCGAAGGTAGCGCCCGTGTTGAGCGAGCGCACGCACAGCATCTGGCCACCGGCGGTTACCTTGACGTTCAGCGGATTTTCCACTGTCATGATGGCAGGGGTATGCATGTTCCACTCGTAGGTACGCGCCACGCTGCTGGCCAGGCGGTCGCGCACCAGCACCGCATTGGCGGCGCTGCGCAGGTGCCAGACCTGGCGCCTGGCCATGCTCAGCTGGCCACCATAGGCCGGGGTGGCATCGCCTTCGGTGTAGTCATAGGTCGGCTGCGCGGTGAAAGCGGTGATCTTGCCGTTGCGTTGCAATTGCTCACGGTAGCCGTTCACCAGCTGGCCCTTGCCGCCGTCGAAGGTGATCGCATTTTGCGAGCGGGTCTGGTGGTACCAGTCGCTCCAGTATGGCGAACCGTACCAGTCGTACCAGCCGGCCTTGACCAGCAGTGGCTGGCCCGCGCTTGACAGCAGCAAGCCGTTCTGGTCGCCGTGGCTGTGGTTGAACGAACCGTAGGGGCTGGACTTGAAGAAGGTCGAGATGCGCGAGTTGGCCGCCAGGTCGCTGTGCATCGCGACCCAGCCGATGCTCGGGTAGTAGGCCGAGTTCGACGGCGCCTGGTAGACCTTGGTGTCGGTGACCGGCAGCGGGTACTGGGCCGACAGCAGCGACATCGCGTCTTCCAGGCCGGTGGTGTTCTTGACGAACCAGGCCGCGCGCGGGGACCACATGCGCGAAGCGAAGGCGCGGAACACGCGCGGATCGGGCCTGGTTTCGGAGGCGTCGCCAAAGGCGTGCACCCTGGCGCCAGGCGGTATGAATTCCATCGCGAAGTCGAGAAAGCCCAGCGTCCATGGCTTGCCAAAGAAATTGACGCCACTGGCGTGCGAGAGCGGGTCCCACAGCGCCAGCAGGTAGGCCGCCGCGTATTCGGCGTAGGCGGTACCGTTGGCATAGCCGCCTTCCGGGCCGCTCCATGGGTTCGGGCTGAGGGCATACGCGCGGAACGAGAAATCGAACCACTTCTGGGCGTCCGGGATGTCGCCCAGCGACAGGCTCGAGATCAGGACCAGGAAGACCAGGCTGGTGTTGCCGTGCGAATCGAACGGGAACTGGTCCAGGCGCCCATTGTTGCCGGCCAGGCTGTTGTAGATGACGGTGGTACGGGTCTTGACCGCGGCCAGCCACTGCGCCTTGCGGTTTGCGTCGAGCGCGCTGCCGAGCAAGTCGATGCCCTTGATTAAGCCCCAGGCAATCTGGCGCGTGGCCTGGTCCTGGTTGACATAGCTGGTCGGACCGTTTGGATCGAGCGCGGCCAGCTGGTCGCCGCGCTTGAGCGCTTCGGCCAGGAAGATCGCTTCGCCCTTGATGCGGTACATCAGCGCTGCCGCCTCGAGCTGGCGCGTGGCTTCATTGATGCGCTGGCGCACGTCGGTCTGCTGGGCCGCCATGGCAGCGGTGAGCGGGCTGCTGATCAGGACCGACCAGCGCGAGTCCGACAGCGCCGGCACCGCCGTGACCTGCGACTTGACTTCGTTGCCCAGGCGGCTCAGGTAGGGCTCCAGGTCCGCTCGCTTGGCCGTGTTCCAGGTCGAGAACGGGGTCACCGAGGCTGGCAGCGAACGCGGACGCGCCTTGGCCAGGATGCGGTTGCGCACGGTGGCGTTGTCGGGCACTTCGAATGCGACCGACTTGCTGGTGATCGAGAATGTGCGCGGATTCGACCAGTCAGCCGTGCCAACCGGGCGCACGCGCCAGGTGTAGTTCCCCAGGGCCAGGGCCTTGGTTGGCAGGTGCCAGTTACGCTCCACCACGACCCGGCTCGGCATGCCGCCGACCGGGGTGATCTCGATTTCGTAGCTGGCCGGGCCGGTGGCATGGCGTGACCAGGTGAAACCCGGTGGATTCTGGGCCTGCACCTGGCTCAGCTCGGGCTTGGCCTGGATCACCAGGGGATCGGTCGATTGCGCCCAGTCGGCACGGGCGCCCATGCTCGCGCACAGCGAGGCGAATGCAGCGGCCCAGAGAAGGCTCTTTGGATGAAATTGCATGAAGGAACTCCGAGAAAAAAATCTGACTTTCTTGCGCCGCGCCGGCAACTCCTGTGAGCTGCCTGTCGAGTGAAAGGCTTACCTGACGAGATTTATATTACTCCACAGGAATTTGAACACCGGCAACTTTCCCAAAGAAATCATTCCTTTTTCTCTTGCCATGCAGAAATACAACGACCAAAACCCGGTTTTCCCGAATATTATTTGCAGGCATTTAACGGTCTTGAATGCCTGAAAAGACGACAGGACAAGACTGTCAACTTGCTATCCTACTGCACTGCCCCCCTGCACCCGCAACGCGCGCAGCCGCTTCAGGTAACGCAAACAGTAAATACCGAACGCCAGCGGCGCCTTGTGCATATACCGCCGGCGCACGCGGAATTCTTCCTGGCGCGCCTGGAGCCGGTTGGCCGACGAGACGCTGCCGGCATGGTCGCGAAACACCGCCAGCGGCCGGTCGATCATGGCTGGCTGCGCCGTCGCGCCCAGGCGCAGCCACAAGTCGATGTCCATTGCGTACCTGAGCGTCTCGTCGAACAGGCCGACCCGCTCGAACGCGGCCCTGCGTACAAAGGCCGCCGGGTGGGCAATCGCGCTGCGACCCGACACCAGGGCGCGGTAGGAGTAAGCCGGCATTGCATAGGGGGGCGCCAACTCGCCGTCCTTGCGTATCAGAATGTTGCCGTAGACCCAGTCAAGCGGCTTGCCGGCCAGGCACGCCTCGTCGAAGGCATGCTTGACGATGGCCAGCACCTCGGGCCCCGCGTAATAGTCGTCTGAATGCAGGTGGGCGACGATATCGCCGCGGGCCGCTGCGATGCCCTGGTTCATGGCCCGGCTGATGCCGCCCTTGATGTCGCGCAGAACACGCTTGTTGGCCGGGTAAGCGGCAATCAATGCCAGGGTGGCGTCGGTGGAGCCGCCGTCCACGAAGATGTGCTCGTAGTCCTGGCAAGTCTGCGACTGTAGCGAGGCCAGGGTGTCGGCCAGCGTGGCGGCGCTGTTCCAGGTGCAGGTGACGATGGAAAATGTCGGTTCAGTGTGCATAGAAGTCCACGATGGTGGGCAGGACCTGGAAAACGTCCATTGCGGCACTGGCCGCGCCGGGCTCGGCCGGGGCTGGGGCCGGGCGCGCCAGTGCGCCCGCCAGCAGCCTCACCAGGCCCTGCATCGAGTCGGCCAGGATCAGCTGGCCAGGAACGGATGCGTAGGCGGTGAGTTCCGGCGTGCCGCCGCGCGCCAGCGCCAGGCAGGGGCGGCCCAGTGCCAGCGCTTCGAGGATGGTCGTGCCGCAGGGTTCTTCCCATAGTGAAGGCACGACGCAGACGTGGCTGGCGGCCGTCAGTGCCGCCACGGCCGAATTTGGCTGCCAGCCGAGGAAGCGCACCTGTTCGCTCGCATGCCGGGCTTCGAGCCGGGCGCGCAACGGGCCGTCGCCGACCACCAGCACCCGGGTTTCGGGCGGCAGGCACCCGCGCGCGGCAGCAAGGAATTCGGCGAAGCCCTTGCCGGTATCGATGCGCCCGGCCACCAGCACCTGGCCCTGGCGCGCGCTGCGGACCTCGGCGCCGCCCGTGCCCGAAGGGTGGGCTGCGGCGGCCAGCTTGCGCACGTCGATGAAGTTATGGATCACGCGCGCGCGCGACAGGTCGGCACCGGGCAGCGTGCGCAAGAACTGCCGGCGCAGGAAGTCGGACACGAAGATGGTCTTGTGGCGCGCGAAGGCGCTTGCGGCCTCGCCGCGGTAGCGCGCCACCGCCTGGCCTGACAACATCGTGCGCAGCAGCCCCGGCGCCGGGTGGGCGCAGCCGGCGCAGGCGCGGTTCGAGGTATCGGTGCATACGGCGCCGTCCTTGAAACGCAGATGGGTCATGCACTCGCTGCCCTGGTCGTGGCGGGTCTGGATGAAATTGAGCGCCGGGTCGACATAATGGCCGATCATCGGCAGGTGGCCATGGTAGTGGACGACGTCGTAGTGTTGCGCACGGCGCGCCAGGGCGCGTGCGATCCTGGCGGCAAACCACGGGCGCTTGGCAGGGTTGAAGAAGCCGAGCTGGGCCTCTTTCCAGCCAATCCGGCGCAGCTCGAAGCCGGGGATGAAACGGCCGTCGAAGCCGATCTCGGCCGCGCTACCGGCATGGGCCCGGTCCGAGCGTCCCATCAGGTCGACCTCGTGCCCGGTCTCGAGCAGGGCATTGGCCAGCGTCACTACATGCCGGGCCAGGCCGCCAAGCTGCACGCCCGGCACATCTTCGGAAACCATCAGGATTTTCATGTCAGCCCCCCGCTGCCGGGTAACGCGTCCAGCACGCCTTGAGGCAGGCCCAGGCCAGCCGCCGGTCGTCGCGTTCGAGCACGAACAGCGCGCCGTGCAGCGCCAGCAGCAGCACGGTACTGCCCAAGATAAACACGACATTCCAGGCTTGCGGGTCGAACCAATGCTTGGCCGCGGTGGCGGCCAGCGCCACCAGCAGCACCCCGAGCAAGCCCGGCGCATAGCCCTGCCCCAGCAGCCGGCCGAGCCGGGTGGGCACGGTGCGCCCATGTACAAAGGCGAGAAAGCCAGTGGTAAATACTAGCGAGCCGAGCAAGTGGCCCCAGGCCGCGCCATCGATGCCCCAGGCGGCCACGCCGGCATACACGATGCCCAGGCCGGCCAGCGCCCTCGCCATGGCGAACAAGCCGGAGACGCGCGGATGCCCCATGCCGTCGTTGACCAGCGAAGGCAGGCTGGTGAGCGAATCGACGAACTGCGCCAACGCCATCACGGCCAGCACCAGCGCCCCGTGGCGGGCGAAATCCTCGTTCATCCAGTAGAGCAAAATCTGGTAGGCAAAAACCGCCACCAGCACCAGGATCGCGGCATTCAGGTACACCACGTAGCGCGTGGCTTTCAGGTAGAGCCGATCGAGGCGCACCAGTTCTCCGGACGCGGCCAGCGCGCTGGCCGCAGGAAACAGCACGCCCGACAAGCGGAAACTCAAGCCGAGCACCCGGTTGGCAAGCGTCGCCGCTACCGTGAAATAGGCCAGCGCGCTAACGCCGGCCAGCGCGCCAATGATCAGCTTGTCGGCATGGACATAGGACAGCGTGGCCAATCGCGCCATGCAGGAATAGGCCGAAAAGCTCAGCAGCTCGGCGCGCACGCGCGCGCGCGGCCAGCGCCAGCGAAAGCCCGGCAGCAGGCGCAGGATCGCGCGCCACAGCACCAGGCAGTGGACGCTGCTGGCCGCAACGCGCAGCAGCACCAGTTCAAACAGGCCATGACCGAGCAGCAGAACGCCGACGCTGGCCAGCGGCACCAGGGTGCCGAACACCATCTCGACCCGGGCAGAAATATCGTAGCGCATCAGCGATTGCGGCACACTGTTGAGATACACCTGGAGCTGGCCGGCGACAAAGCCGACTGCGGCCAGCCGCAGGGTGGAGACGGCCTCGGGCTCCAGGGCGGGCGGTACCGCGAATACAGCGGTAATGAGCCAGCGCGCTGTGAGCAAGAGGCCGAGCGCGCCGAGCAAGCCCAGCGCGGCATAGATCAGCAGGCCGAAGGACAGTGTTTCGACGACCTGGTCGTGGTCGCCGCGCGCACGGTGCTCGGCGATGTACTTGACCGAACCGGCGGTGAGGTTGATGTCGATGACCGCAAAATAGCCGACGATGGCCGTCACCAGCGCATAGACACCAAAGCCGGCCTGGCCCAGTCCCTTCACCACCAACGGCACCGTGGCCAGCATCACCAGCGCAGGGATCGCCGCCCCCAGCAGGTTGGACCAGGCGTTGCGCACCAGGTTGAGGGAAAGCTGCGGGGGCGCGTGCGGCTCCATCAGGCCGGTACCAGCCGCGCAGCCGGCGGCACCGGACGGCGTGCCGCGCTCGGGGCGGTCTTGCTCACGGCCATTGCCAGGTAAGGCAGGGCCAGGCAGATGGCCAGCATCTGGGTGGTACGCACTTGCGGGAACGGCGTGCCGATCAGCAGGTCGGGAATCATGAAGGCCATTCCGGCCACGCCGGCAGTGCCGATGCCGAGCAATTCCGGCGGCAAGCTCGCCAGCGCGCGGCGGGCAAACATGGCGAAGGCAAGGCCAGTGCCGGTTAGCAGCGCAACGCCCAGCAGCCCGCTCTTGAGCGCGATGTGCAGCACGCCGCTGTGCAGAAACAGGCCGCCGTCCGGATTGTTCTGCCAAGAGATGGCCTGGTAGCCAGTGTAGCGGCCCCAGGAACCAATGCCCGTGAGCGGCTGCGCCAGGAAATCGGCGATGGCGAGCTTGAGTTCGAGCACCCGCCCACCCTCGGGCCCGAAGCGGCGCGACTGCATGTCGTAGACCAGGCTCGACAGGCCGCCGGTCACGCCCTTGGTCTGGGCCAGGCGCTGCATGCCGGCATAGGCCAGGGCCGCACCGACCAGCGGCGCGCCGGCCACCATGAGCTGGATCCGGCGCCGGAGCGGGAAGCGCATCATGATGACCAGGAAGGCCAGCACGAAGCCGATCCAGGCGCTGCGGCGGTAGGACAACACGATGCACAACGCGGTCGAGACCAGGGTCATCCATTCGATACCGCGCCAGAACGGCGGGCGCTCGCTCTTGTGCCTCTGGAACAGGTTAACCGCCGCAATGGCGAACGCGAGCGTGCACACCAGGCTGTCGTTGATGTCGAAATAGGTCAGGCGGATCTTGATCGCGTTCATGTTCGCGTAGATGTTATTGGGGTCGCCCCCGAACGCGGCCCATCGCCCCAAGCCGAACAGCGCGCGCCCCAGGCCGACCAGCAAGATGAACTGACACAGTTCCTGGACCTGCTCGCGGGTGCGGAAGGACAGCAGGATCAGCGAAACCAGTGGCGCCATCCAGACGATGTTCGAGAACCCTTGCGGCGACAGCGACTGGCGCAGCGTGACACCGGACACCATGCCCACGGCGGCATGGGCGGCGAGCAGGACAAACCAGCCCCAGAACCAGGGACGCAGATTGCATTCCGGCGCCGGGTAGCGCTGGAAGGCAGCGGCCACGCGCGCGCAGGCCCAGGCACCGAGCAGGTACCACAGCAGCAAGCCGAACAACAGCAGCCCGGAGCCGCGGCTATAGATGGTACTGCTGGAAAACACCGACAGGCTGCCGTAGCTGGTGGAATTGATGCAGAAATACACGGCCAGATAGGGATAGACCAGGAAACGTGGCCACGCCAGCCCGATGCCGATAACGGCAACCGCGGCCACCGAGAGCAGCATCATGAAGGCCCAGGGCAGCGAATAATAGATATACGGAAGGATCTCGTCCATTGGCGCCCCCTGGTCCTGCCTAGCCTTGCGCCTGGCCCGCGCCGATCAGGCGGGTGCGGTCGCGCGGCGCCATCACGCTGAGCATGTCCATCACGAAGCGGTCATGCACCCGGTAGGCTTTGGCTGCGTCGGCGTGGATGGTCGAGATGCGCACCAGCATGCCGTCCGGGATCTCGCCCGACAGGCCATAGGCGAGCTTGCGCAGTTTCTGCTGCAGGCCAGCCTTGGTGGCGTGTTCGCCAATCGTGATCCAGTAGGTGATCGGTTCATTGCGCTCGTGCAGGAGCGCAACCAGGCGCTTGACCGGCACGGCGCCAAAGCGGGTCGGCAGCGCGCCATCGCTGTGCTCGATCATGCGGAAGCCCTGGGCCACGTAGCAGACTTCGGGCAGGTGCAGCTGCAGCGATTTGCTCTGGTCGCCGCCATAGGCAATCGACAGCATCACGCGCTGCCCGTCGCCGTTGACATAGGTGCGCGACAGGGTCTGGTCGTAGATTTTCTCGAGCATGCCCTGCTGCTCCGGGTCCGGGGCCAGCGGCACCACCGAGGGGTCGATTTGCCAGTCGCCGAAGCGCGCCGGGATCATTTGCTCCAGGCTGAAGCGTTCGTGGGGCTGCGGCACGCGCGCCCTGGGCGTGAGCGCCACGGTCAGGGCCGAGGTGCCGGCCATGGCCGCACCCAGCAACAGGCTGATGGCGAGCCGGCGGTTCATGTGGCTTCCTTGATCGACGGCCTGCGGCCGGCCTTGCGCAGGCCGCGCTGGCCGCCCTCGCCGCCCGCGCCGCCCGCGCCGCCGCCCTTGTCACCGTGATGCGCCGCGCGCCGCCCGATCCACCACTGCAGGCCCGAGTCGACCGCCAGGATCAGCATCAGCGCGGTGACGAACAGCACCATGCCGGCAAAGCCGTGCAGGAAGCCCTGCCCTGCGGCATCGCCGAAATAATAGGTAATCAAGGTCAGGGTGATCACGCGGATCACGTTGGCCGCAAACGAAATCGGAATGATCAGGATCGCCAACCCGATATTGCGAAAGGCCGATGGATGGCGCATCAGATTGAGGTAGAACAGCCCGAGTGCTTCCAGGGTCAGCAGGGTCTGCAGGCCGGCGCAGGCATCGGCCACCAGCAGCTGGTACTGGCCGATCTGCAGCACCACGCCGGAGCGCGAGATCGGGTAGCCGAGGCCGAACAGGATGGCCTCGGTGGCCCAGGACACCGCCATCTTCATTGGCATGGTCACGGCCGCCACCAGCTCGCCCGGCAGTGGCACCATGAACAGCATGAAAAAGAACGGAAACCACAGCACCCCCAGCGTCTTGCCTCCGAACTTGAGCAGCACGATGGCTGCCATCACGGCCAGGATCGAGCCGACCTCGAACATGAGGATGTTCTGCGAGCGCCCCAGCAGGTGCAGGACGAGGCCCACCGCCAGCACCGGCCAGCCGATCCAGCTCGACGCCGGCGGTGTGGCCGCAGCGCTTGCTTGCGGCCACTTGCGCCAGATTAACCAGAGCGCCAGCAAGAAGATAATCGGACCATGACCCTGCTCCTCGCCGATCCAGGCGCCGGTGAACAGCCGGTGGAAGGTAGGCACGAACAGGATCGCCAGGCCAGCATAGATGGGCCACCATTCGCGCAGCGCGCCCCGATGGGCACCAGGCGCGTCGGCTGCCTGCCGGGCCCTGCCGATGCCAGGGGCTGCGCTGTCCATCTCAGAACTCCACCACCACCGAGCCGACCACTTCGGCGCCGGATTCGGCCATTTGCTCGGCCATGCGGCCGATGCTGGCGATGTGGGTGCGGTGCTTGCAGGCCACCAGCAGCACACCGCCGGCGCGCCCGGCCGCGGCCAGTGCGTCGGCCCCGGCCGCGAACGGCGGCAGGTCGTACAGCACCACATCGTAGCGGGATTCGAGCTGGGTGTTGAGGTTGCGGAAACCTTCGCGCGCCAGCAATTCCTGGGGATTGGGCGGCAAGGTACCCGCAGGCAACAGCGACAGGTCGAGAAAGGCCGGTACCCGCGCGATGACGTCAAGATCGGCGCGGCCGGCCAGCAGGTCGGACAAGCCCTGGCGTGGCTTCATGCCGAACATGTCGTGCTGGCGCGGGCTGCGCAGGTTGGCGTCGACCAGCAGCGTGTGCTCGCCGAGTTGCGAGAACACCACCGCCAGGTTGGCCGCGAACAGGCTGCAACCATCTTCGGGAGTGACAGCGCAGATGGCCAGTGCGCGGCGGCCGCGTGCAAACCAGCGCAGCATCAGCTGGCTGCGGATGGCGCGCAGCGACTCGACCTGGGGCGAGAACGGTTCGTAGGCCGCCACCAGCCTGGGCGACAGGTTGGCCTGGCCTTTCTGCAGATAGGGATAGGAGAACTGGCGCGCCAGCACCTGCTGGATGTCTTCTTCGCTCACCAGGCCCAGGCGCAAGGCGGCCTCGCCGAAGCGGATCCCCAGATCTTTCTGCATGCGTAACACGCGTTCGGCGTCTTCGGGGCTGAGCTTGCCTGCGTCGAGCAGCAGCGCCCCCATCCGCGATTCGGCGGCGGAGCCCAGCGGCAAAGCGGATAGCACGGAAGAATTCATGATCGGTCCTTGGGGTCCTGGTTGTGCTTGCTGTATTGGCGGCAAGGGCTTCAATGCAGGCGCAGCAGCCGGCGCGGCGCCATCAGGGCGCGGATACCCTTGCGTGGACGCGCGGGCCGCCACTCGACGCTGCCGAGCACCGGGATGCCGAGCATGTCGCGCACATCGCCAGCGCAACGCACTGGACGCTTGAGCAGCTCGAGCAACAAGGCCAGGCCGACGCCGAGGATGGTGCCCAGCAAGATCGACACCAGGGTATTGAGCAGCACGCGCGGGCCTGAGGGCTCGGCCGGCGCCACCGCCGGGTTCAGGATCGAGATATCGGACTGCTCGGACTGGGCCTCGATGCGGGTCTGGGAGAAGCGCTGGCTGGCCGAATCGAAGGCACGCTGGGCGCTGTCGAGGTCTTTGAGCATGACCCCGAGTTCGTCGCGGGTGCGGTTCAGTTCGAGCACGCGGGTCTTTTGCGCGGCCAGTGCGGCGCGCAGCTGGGCTTCGCGCTGGCGGTACACTTCGGCGCTGGAGCCGACGCTGCGGGTGACGCTGCCGACGGCGGACGCAAGTTCCGAGCGCATCTTGCCGACTTCGGCGCTGGCCGCCTGGTAGACCGGGTGGTTACGACCGTAGCGCGAGGCCGCTTCGGCCAGCTTGGCTTCGCCGCTGGCCAGGCTCACGCGCAGGTTCTGGATCAGGGCATTGTTGGCGACGTCGGCCGAGCCCAGTCCGGTGGCGTTGTGCTCGCGCGAGTTCGCTTCCATCGCCTGGGCCTGGGCGGCGACGAGCTGGGCCGACAGGTCGTTCAGGCGCGACAGCTCGACATCGACCCGGTTGTTGTCAAGGCTGACGATGCCCTTGTCTTGCTGGTATTTGGACAGGCGCGCCTGCGCCGCCTCGACGTTGTCGCGCAACTGCCTGGTTTGCTCGTTGAAATAGGACGAAGCTTTCTTGGCAGGCTCGGTCTTGAGCTGGACGCTGATCTTCTGGTATTCGTCGGCAAAGGTATTGGCCACCGCCGCGGCGAAGGCCGGATCGGCGCCCTTGAAGCTGATCTCGACCACGCTCGATTCGCGCGAGGGCTTGATCGCGAGCTTTTTCAGCAGCAGGTCGGCCAGCCAGTCGTGCACCGAGCCCTTGCCCTCGCTGGCTTCGCGCCACTGCGCCTGCACGGCTGGGCTCGACGCCAGGCGCAGCGCATCGACCACCCGTAGCGCCACGTTCTTGCTGCTGATGATATCGATCTGGGTCGCCATATAGCCCGGCATCAGGTTGCCGGGCATGGTCAGGCCGCTGACCGGGTCCACGCCCTTGTAGTTCAGCAGCACCGAAGCGCTGGCTGTGTAGGTCTTTTGCTGCACCAGGCTCCATCCCAGGGCCAGCAGAACCGTCACCAGCAGCGTCGACAGGATAATTTTTTTCCGGGCAAGAAGGATCAACAAGAATTGATGAAGGTTCATGGCCTTGCCTTTGCATCGGTTGCCTTGCAGCGGTGGGCTAAACGGGCGCGCCCGCGTCCGGGACGCGCAGCGGCATTTTCATCGGCATCGGCTTAGAACCAGCTTTCACGGACGACAATCACATCGTCGACCTGAACCGGGTCGCTGGCCTTGACATTGATCGTCACCGGGTTGCCGCTGGCGTCGCGGCGGGTGATCTTGATGCCGTTGTTACTGCCACGCAGGCTCAGGCCGCCCCCGGCCGAAACAGCCTGCTGGACGGTCATGCCGCGTTCAAGGCGGAACGGTCCCGGACGGGCCACCTCGCCGGTGACATAGGCGCGCGGGGCGCGCTCGACATAGATGATGTCGCCGCCGGCGACTTCGACATCGTTGTCCAGTTCGCCTTTGCGCACCATGTCGATTACGTCGATGGTCGCGCGCGTGGTGCTGCCGTTGCGGGTCCGGACCAGGTTGATGAGGTCGCCGCCATCGCCATGGATGCCGCCCGCCATCGCCAGCACATCCAGTACCTTGCGGCGCCCGTCCACCGCATAGCGGCCCGGCCGGTTGACATAGCCCAGCACCGACACCTGCTGGCTTGCCAGGGTAGTGACCAGCATGTTGACCTGGGCCTTCTTGAGATAGCCGCCTTTCTCGAGCAGCTCGCCGATCTTCTTCTCGGCCGCCGCCACCGGCAGGCCGCCGACGGCAACCTGACCCAGCAGTGGGAAAGTGATGTTGCCGGTCTCGCTGACACGCGTCTCGAGCGACAAATCCGGACTGCCATAGACCGACAGCTTGACCACGTCGCCCGGCCCCAGCAGCACTTCGGCGGCGCTGGCAATTCCCATGCCCAGGACCAGCGCCGTGGCCACCGCCCACTTGATGAATCGTTTCATGATTGCTCCTTTCTTGCCGGGTGATAGAAACCTGCGCCGAACCTGCGCCAACACTGCGTGACGCTGGGCTATTCAAGACCGGCTACGCCCTTGTCGAACGCGCCCTTGTCGACGCCCGCTGTGGCCGCTGGCGCCGCTTCGGTCGCGGCCACCGGCACTACCCGCGGCGTGGCCGGCGCCCCGTTTGCCGCAGCGGTGGCGCCTGGCGTGCTGGCGTCAGGGGCGTAGTCCTTGTTCAGGTAATCGATCCTGGCGCTGGCGCGCAGGCGCTGGATCTCGGCAGCGGCCAGCTCCTTGTTCTTTCTGTTCGTCAAGAACTGGCCGATCTGGGGAGCCGCCACCGCCAGCGTGACCGGTGCGTCGCGTACCTCCGCGATCGAGATCAGCATCGCCCGCTCGCCCTCTTTTACGACAAACAACTGGCCCTTGGGCATGGCCAGCAGCTTGCCGGAGAGCTGGGGGTTGAGGTCGGCGGTGCTGCGGGTGACCTGGGCGCGGCCGTACTTGATGTTGCGCGCATCGAGCAAGACCGCGACTTCTTCGAGCGACCGGGCAGCATCGGCAGCGGCGCGCACTTCCGGGGTCAGGTCGGCGCCAGCCAGGATCAGCTCGTTCATGATGAACTGCTTGCGCTGGGCAAAGAACTGCGGATTCTTATTGAAATAGTCTTCGACTTCGGCCTGGGTCGGGCGCACCGGTTCGCCCAACCGCTTTTGCAAGTAGGCCTGGGCGATGATCAGCGACCGCGCGCGCTCGATGGCTTGCATCACCTTGGGGTCGCGGTCGATCTTTCCCTTGGCCGCCTCGTCTTCGAGCAGCTCGCGGTCGATCAGCGCCTGCAGGATCTGTTTGCTGGCAACGGCCTGCTGGGCGGCAGGCAGGCCGGCGCGCTGCATTTCTTCGTTCAACTGCAGTACGGTGATTTCTTCGCCGTTGACACTGGCCAGTGCCTGGCCCGGCTTGGCTTGCTTGGCCCGGTCGTCACCGCAGCCAGCCAGGGCCGCCCCGGCCAGCAGCAGCGCAGCGGCGGACAGCAGGCCCCGTGGCCTGACAGGCGATGCAAGCGGCGCGGCAAAATGAAAGATGTTCAACATAATTTCCTCGATGTTGGCGGCGGGCGACTGCCCGCCGGTTGTCTTGATTTACAAGCCAGATGTGTCAGCCGACACCGCGCTGATTTGCCGAACGGGCCGCGCGCATTCCGCGGCGGATGGCGACAGTGCCGGGCCGTGGGCGGGGTCGACTGGACTTGCCTGCGGCGCGGCGCCTTGTTGCCCCTGCACGGCCAGGAAGGCGTCATAGGTGCGGCGCAGTCCATCGGGCAGCGCGGTCGAGGCGCGCCAGCCCAGTGCAGCCAGCTTCGAGACGTCGAGCAGCTTGCGTGGGGTGCCGTCCGGCTTGCTGGCGTCGAACACGATGCGGCCCCGGTAGCCGACGGTTTCACCGACCAGCCGGGCCAGCTCGGCGATGGTGACATCTTCGCCGGTGCCGACATTGATGTGCGAGTGCATCGGGTCGGTATTGGCGGCGTACTGCGCGTGCGCCAGGTTCATGACAAAGACACTGGCAGTGGCCATGTCGTCCACGTACAGGAATTCACGCATGGGCTTGCCACTACCCCAGATCACAACCTCGGCCGCATTGGCGCTCACCGCCTCGTGGAAGCGGCGTAGCAGCGCCGGGATCACGTGGCTGTTTTCTGGGTGGTAGTTGTCGCCCGGACCGTACAGGTTGGTCGGCATCACGCTGCGGTAGTCGGTGCCGTACTGGCGGTTGAAGCTCTCGCATAGCTTGATGCCGGCGATCTTGGCCATCGCATAGGGTTCGTTGGTTGGCTCGAGTATGCCGTTCATGAGCGATTCTTCGCGGATCGGCTGGGCGGCCAGGCGCGGATAGATGCACGAGGATCCGAGAAACAGAAGCTTGCGCACACCCGCCTTCCAGGCCTCGTGCACCACATTGGCCTGGACCATCATGTTGTCGTATATAAATTCTGCTGGATACGTGTTATTGGCGTGGATGCCGCCTACCTTGGCCGCGGCCAGGTAGACCTGGTCGATCGCTTCACGATGGAAGAATTCGCGCACCTGGGCCTGGTCGGTGAGCTCCAGTTCGTGGTGGCTGCGTGTAACGATATCGGTCCGTCCCTGGGCGCGCAAAACGCGCACGATGGCCGAGCCCACCAGGCCGCGATGGCCGGCGACATAGATGCGGGGCTCGGTAGGCTGCTGGCCGCACTGCCAGCCTGGCGTCGAATGGTTCAACATGACCTCCCGTGAAAGTGCAGGCAAACACTGCGGATCGACTGCGAGCAGCTTCTGGCTCCCGCATTCGTCGCCCCCCTGCCCCGGCCAAAACCCATTCTGGCCAGTGACGCCGCTAACAACTGCCGTTTTCATCTTGTTGCCTACCTTGTTCGCATCAGCAAGCGGGCACAGCAAGTTGCAAGTTCATTAACAATTCTACGCAAGCTGCCTGGCCGTGCAAGGACATGGCCAATTGTGCGCATGCTTTTTAAGGCGTCATTAAGCGAATCGTTGCGTTTTTCAACTTACTGTACGTTGGATGAAAAATGCCAGCACCTTGACTAGATTTGATTGATTTTCGTCAAACCTTCAAACCTGCCCCTGCTTGCGGCCAGCCCAAGCGTTCAGCCCGGCTCAATGCGCATTTTCGCGCTTGAGCACCACCTTGACGGTTTTCAGGATGATCCACAGGTCCAGCCATAGCGACCAGTTGCGCAGGTAGTCGAGGTCGTACTGAATGCGCGCTTCCATCTTGTCGAGGGTGGCGGTTTCTCCGCGCAGGCCGTTGACCTGGGCCCAGCCGGTGATGCCCGGACGTACCTTGTGGCGCAGCATGTAACCCTTGATCAGCTTGCGGTATTGCTCGTTGTGAGCCACCGCATGCGGGCGCGGTCCGACCAGGCTCATGCGCCCCTGCAGCACATTGAAAAACTGCGGCAATTCGTCGAGCGAGGTACGGCGCAGGAAGCTGCCGATGCGGGTCACGCGGCCGTCATTCTTGCTGGCCTGAACGACATCGGCGCCATCCTCGGTGACGTTCATCGAGCGGAATTTGTAGACGTAGATCTCCTCGCCATACAGGCCATAGCGGCGTTGCCGGAAAATCACCGGTCCGGGCGAGGTCAGCTTGACTGCGAGCGCGGTGACCGCCATCAGCGGCGCCAGCAGCAGCAGGATGATGCCGCCGATCACGATGTCGCTGCCGCGCTTGATGACGCTGTTAAAGCCCATGAATGGCGTTTCGCTGATCGCGATCACCGGCATGCCACCGACGGTGTCGAAACGCGCCTGCATCAGGTCAAACACGTAGACGTCGGGCAGAAAATACACCGAAGCGGTGGTGTCTTTCAGCTCGTCGATCAGCCTGCGGATGCGCGGCTGGGCCGAGATCGGCTGGCTGATGAAGATCATCTTGATGTGGTGTTCGCGCACGTAGGCGCAGATGTCGGCCATGCCGCCCAGCAGCGGATAAGCCAGGATGGCCGGGCGGCGCCCGTGGCCGCGGTCTTCGAAGAAACCCTTTACGTCCATGAACAGATTGGGGTGGCGCTCGCACACCCTGGCAAACTTGAGGCCGACCTCGTTGGCGCCGACCACCACGACCGAGCGCACTTCGCGCGAACAGTCGCGGCTGCCGGTGGCCTGGCGCACCGCCAGATGGCTGGCCAGGATGGTGAGCGGGGTCGCGATGATCCACGCCAGCAGCACCCGCTCGTCGTAGAAATATTTCAGCCCGCTGGCCGAGCCCAGGAAGTACAGCACCGCGATCGTCAGGCACCAGCCGAAGATGGTATCGCGCGCGTAGGCCAGCATGCGGCCACTGCGCCAGGTGCGGTAGGGATCGACGTGCTGGTAGACCGCGGACGAAATGAAGAAGGCCAGGATCATCAGTACCAGCGAATACCCCGAAAACGGTTCCCCGTAGTACATGGTTGCCAAGTACAGGGTTCCCATGATGATCAACGGATCGAGCACGCGCTGGAAGAACGAGATGATCGGAACATCGTTAACCGTCATGACGCGCCTGGCCCCGTCTGTGTGGCGTCAGAACAGCAAATTGGCGTTCAAGACCACGGTGTTCGCGTCGAAGCTGCCCAGGCCCAGTACCGGGGAGCCGCTGCGCCGCTGCTGCTGCCAGCGGGCCGACACGGTCACCTTGCGGCTGGCTTGCCAGGTCGCGCGCAAGCTGGTGCGCCGTAGCGAGTCGCTCAGGTCGGCACCAGCGGCGAAACCGGCGCGCGGATTGTAGGCCCGCTCTTCGTAGGCGGTACTGGCGTCGACCTTGAGCTTGCCGGTGGCGGCCCAGCTGGCGCCGATGCTGGCGCCCCGGTTCAACGTATAGCTGGCGATGGTGCTCTCGATCGGGGCGAATTCGCGCCACAGTGAGGCCTCGTAGCTCAGCTTGCCGTGCGGGGTAACAAAGGCGTTCAGGCGACCGTTGACACCGCTGGTGTTGCCGTCGCCGGGCCAGCTCTGCCCGCGCCGGACATAGCCGGCCAGTGCCTGCAGGCGGGTGACGCCGGTGCCGATCCAATGGACGCGCAGCTTCAGTTCGTGCTGGGTGAAGTCGTCGTCGAGCACGCCGGCCAGGACCGGGCGGCGAAGCGGGTAGGCGCCCTCGAGGCGGCGCGCCACCACACCCACCGAGCTGCCGCTGCGCGGGGTGTAGAGCAGCTCGGCCTCGACGGCGCGTTCGGTGCGGTTGTTGACGCGCTGGCGCAGCAGCTCGTACTCGAAGCGCTCGCGCGTGAAGCCGGCGCGCAGCTTCCAGCTCGGGTGCAGCTGGTAGCCGGCGTCGACCCAATGACGGCGCAGCTCGCGCATGTTGCGCTCGTCGCTGAAGAAATCGGTATAGGGAGCCAGGGCGCGCTCGTACCTGGCGCCGAGCTTCCCGTCGAGCTTGTTGCCCACTTCCCAGAACCAGGTGCCCTGCAGGTCGCGCCCGTCATGGTCGAGCTGCTGGAAGTGGTCGAACTTCAGGGTCGAGGCCTTGGCCACCAATGCCACGCGCTGGCGGCCGATCCGCTGGTCGTACACGGCGCCGGCATCAAGCTGGCGCCAGCGGTCGCTGCGCTTGCCAGAAAAAGCGGGACGGTCGTCGGGCACGCGCAACAGGTTATCGTCGTAGCCCCAGCCGATGCCGCCGTACAGGCGCAGGCCTTGTTCCTGCTGCTCGGCCGCGGCGGCGCGCGCCGGAAGCAGCAACAGGGCCCCGCCCAGTGCAGGGGCAAGGGCAAAGGTGGTGGCGACCAGGGCAAGGCGTGGATGCGGCATCATGGTTGTGTTTTCCGAAGTCAGTGCGCTGTACGCGATTTACCAGAAACTCCAGTTGCCGGTCGCGACCACCCATGCGCCCAGCAAGCCATTAGTGACAGCGTGGGCGAGCACCGCCGACCACAAGTTGCGGTACCGCATATAAAGAAACGCATAGGCCAGTCCGGCGACGATTCCGGCCAGCCAGAGCGCGTGTTCGACGCCGAACAGCAAGCTCGACACCAGCAGTCCCTTGAACCCGACGCGTGCGGGCTCGACCGCTTCGAAGTCGGCAGCCTCGATCCAGCGCATCAGGAACGAGCGCCAGAACAGTTCTTCCATGACAGGCACCACCAGGGCGGCGCCGGCGATCCGGCTTGCCACCAGCAGCCAGTCGATCGCGCCTGCGGTAGTAGGGTCGTAGCCCGGTACCGGGCCAATGCGCATCCAGGGGGCGTCGAGATTAATCCAGAGCACGAATACCAGCAGGCCCGCGCCGCTGCAGGCCAGCAGCGGCCCCGCTCCGGGCAGCGCCGGATGATGCAGTTCATGGTAATGGCGCCAGGAGCAGGCAAGCAGCAGTGCAACGACCCCGCTCTGAAGCGGGTACAGCCAGCGCAGCGCGTCGCGCGCCCAGCCGGCATGCTCGAGCATGTCGCCCAGGATGATAAACAAGATCCACGCCGCGAACGGCAGGATGCGCGCCCAGGCGGCGCGGTTCAGGAAGGGAGCATCGGGCGCAGGGGTGCCGGGGGCAGGCCCGCTGCGGGTGTCGGGGCGGGGGCCGGATGGAGCGCGACGTGCATCGTGTTGCTCGGTCATGTCCGTGTCGGCAGGCGCCTGGCCTGCTTGCCCCCTTGGTTAGGCTACTCTCCCCTGGCGCGGGCTTCGATCCGCTCCCAGCGGTCGAGCGCGTCGAGCAGCAATTCCTCTATCTCGGCAAACCGCTCGTTGATGCGGCGCGCGTCGGCCGGATTCTTCTTGTAGAAGTCCGGTGCGTTGAGCTGGGCCGTGATGGCCGACTGTTCATCTTCCAGCGAGGCAATCAACGTCGGAAGCTCTTCCAGCTCGCGCTGCTCCTTGTAGCTCAGCTTTACCTTTTTGGCAGGTGCGGCCTGTGCCGTCGAGGATACGTCGCCCGCTTTGGCGCTTTCTTGCCGCGCAACAATAATCGCTTGATTGGCCGCCGCCGCCGCCGCCGAGGCGGCCATGGCCGGCGCGCTGCTGCGCACCCGCTCCCAATCGCTGTAACCGCCGACGTATTCGCGCCACAGTCCCGCGCCCTCGGCCACGATCACCTGGGTGACCACGTTGTCGAGGAAGGTACGATCGTGGCTCACCAGGAACACGGTACCGGTGTAATCCTCGAGCAGTTCTTCCAGCAGCTCCAGCGTCTCGATGTCGAGGTCGTTGGTCGGCTCGTCAAGTACCAGGCAGTTGGCCGGCTTGGCGAACAGGCGCGCCAGCAGCAGGCGATTGCGCTCGCCGCCAGAGAGCGACTTGACCGGCGAACGCGCCCGTTCTGGCGCGAACAAGAAGTCGTTGAGGTAGGTCATCACGTGCTTTTTCTGGCCATTGACCTCGACCCAGTCGCTGCCCGGCGCGATGGTGTCGGCCAGGCTTGCGTTTTCATCGAGCTGGGCGCGCATCTGGTCGAAATAGGCCACGTTGAGCTTGGTGCCCAGGCGTACCTTGCCGCTGTCGGCGGTCTCGTCACCAAGGATAATCTTGAGCAAGGTCGTCTTGCCGGCGCCGTTGGGCCCGATCAGGCCAACCTTGTCGCCGCGCAGGATGGTGCCGCTGAAATTGGTAACGATGGTTTTTTCGCCATACGACTTGAACACGTTTTCCATGTCGGCGACGATCTTGCCCGAACGCTCGCCCATACCGACGTCGAGCTTGATATTGCCCTGCTGTTCGCGGCGCGCCGCGCGGCTCAGGCGCAAGGCTTCCAGGCGCCGCACCCGGCCTTCGTCACGGGTGCGGCGGGCCTGCACGCCCTTGCGGATCCAGACTTCTTCTTGTGCCAAAAACTTGTCGAACTTGGCGTTCTCGACTTCTTCGTTGGCCAGCAGTTCGCGCTTGCGTTCCTGATACGTCGTGAAATTGCCCGGGAAGGACAGCAAACGGCCGCGATCGAGCTCCAGGATGCGGGTGGCGACATTGTCCAGGAAACTACGGTCGTGGGTAATGAACAGCACCGAGCCGCGGTATTCGCGCAGCAAGCCCTCGAGCCACTTGATCGACATGAAGTCGAGGTGGTTGGTCGGCTCGTCCAGCAGCAGCACGTCGGGGGCGGACACCAGCGCCACGGCCAGCGCCACGCGTTTCTGCATACCGCCCGAGAGCGTGCCCATCTTCGCCGCACCGGCCAGCCCGAGACGATCGAGCGTGGTATCGACCTTGTGCTGCAGGTTCCAGCCGTCGGTGGCGTCGAGCTTGACCTGGATGTCGTGCATGCGCTCCATCAGCGCGTCGTCGTTGTCGCCGCCGAACTGGCCGGTCAGCGCTTCGTATTCGGCCAGCATGGCCTGCTGCTCGCCCATGCCGGCGGCGACCGCGTCGAACACGGTGGTATCAGGATCGAAGGTCGGCTCCTGCTCGACATACGCGATCTTCAGGCCCTGCTGCATGACGAGCAGGCCGTCGTCGAGCTTGAAGCGTCCCGAAATAACTTTCAGCAGCGACGACTTGCCGGTGCCGTTGCGGCCGATCAGGCCGACGCGTTCGCCGGTTTCAAGAGAGAAATCAGCGTGGTCGAGCAGCGCGACGTGGCCGAATGCCAGTTGCGCGGAAGAGAGAGAGATGACAGCCATGATCCGTGAGCCTGCCCACCGCCAGCGACTGGCCACAGGCAAAAAATGTTGAAAGAAGCGCCCATTGTACCGACTGGTCCTGGGCTACTGGCAATTTCCGCTCGCTGAAAGCCGGTTTGGCATCCAGGCTGCGGAGCAAGGCAGGACCAGGGTCGATGATAGTGGGAGAAAGACGAGCAAGCCGCGGCGCCGGAGCGACAACGGCGTCATGGGCAAGAAACTGGTATCGCCAGCAGGAATCGAACCTGCATCTAAGTCTTAGGAGGACCTTGTACTATCCATTGTACTATGGCGACTCGCGCGGTCTGGGGCATGCGCCATGCGAATGCACACCCTGAAAGCTTGCAGAGCGCTATTGTACCAGCCGCCCAGGCAAAGCAGAACAGGCGCAAGCCATCATGGCTGTGGCCCGCCATCCTCGACCCGCAGGCGCCGTTTCATCGATGCCAGCTGGGCGATCAGGATGGCCTTGTCCTCGGCCGGGATGTCGGCCAGCATCTCGTCGACCCAGCGCTCGTGCACCGACGCCATGGAAGCGAAGGCGGCGCGCCCGGCCGGGGTCAGGCGCACCGCCCAGGCGCGCCGGTCGAGCGGATCGGGCACCCGAACCACCAGCTTCTCGCGTTCGAGCTGGTCGGTGATGCCGGTCACGTTGCCCCCGGTAACCATCATGCGCTTGGACAGTTCGCCCATGCGCAGGCCGTCCGGATGGCGTTCGAGCTGGGCCATCAGGTCGAAGCGCGGCAGCGTGATGCCGAAGCTGGTGCGCAGCCGGCTGCGGATCTCGTTTTCGATCCGGACCGTGCACGAGAGCATGCGCAGCCACAATTTAAGCGACTGGTGGTGCTCGCTGGTGAGCCGGCTGGCGAGGTCGAGCTCCGCCGCCGGCAGGCCCCGCGCCGCGTCACCCCCTGGCGGTTCTGCGCGACCTGCGCCCTGCTCCTGGTCCGGCTTCTGGTCCTGCCCGTCGACATCCTTCATGATTTTCCTTACCCCGCGTCGCTACGTAACTTGAAACGCTGCAGTTTACCGGTTTCGGTGCGCGGCAGCTGTTCGCGAAAGCGCACCACGCGCGGATACTTGTAGGGCGCAATCTGCGCCTTGACGAATTCTTGCAGCGCCCGCGCCGTTTCGCCCGACGCATCGACGCCCGGCTTGAGCACCACGTGGGCCTCGACCACCTGCCCCCGCTCGGCGTCCTGCCGCCCCACCACCGCACACTCGGCCACCGCCGGATGGTGCAGCAGCGCTTCTTCGACCTCGGCGCCGGCGATGTTGTAGCCGGCCGAAATGATCATGTCGTCCAGCCGCGAGCGGTAATAGAAGTAGCCGTCGGCGTCCATCTCGTAGGCGTCGCCGGTCAGGTTCCAGCCCTGGTGCACGTAGTCGCACTGGCGCGGATCGTCCAGATAACGGCAGCCGGTCGGCCCCTTTACCGCCAGGCGCCCGACGATGCCCGGCCCGACCGGCTGGCCGTCGTGGTCGAGGATGCAGGCCACATAGCCCGGCACCGGCTTGCCGGTCGCGCCCGGGCGCACCGCGTCGCCGGCGGCAGAGATGAAAATGTGCAGCATCTCGGTGGCGCCGATTCCGTCGATCAGCGCCAGGCCGGTCGCCGCCTGCCAGGCCGCGCGCGTGGCCAGCGGCAGCGCCTCGCCGGCCGACACGCTGCGGCTCAGGCTCGACAGGTCGACCCCTGGCGCCAGCTGGGCCATCTGGCGGTAGAAGGTCGGCGCCGTGAAGCACACGGTGGCGCGGTACTGTTCGATCGCCGCCAGCAGGGCTTCCGGGCTCAGTTTTTCGAGCAGCACCGCGCTGGCGCCCACGCGCAGCGGAAACAGCAGCAGCCCGCCCAGGCCAAAGGTAAAGGCCAGCGGCGGCGTGCCAATAAAGACATCGTCGCCGGTCGCGGCCAGCGTGTGGCGCGCAAAGCAGTCGCAGATCGCCAGCAGGTCGCGGTGAAAGTGCATCGTCCCCTTCGGCACGCCGGTGGTGCCCGAAGTAAAACTGATCAGGCAGACATCATCGGCCGCGGTATCGGGCGCATCAAAGACGGCTGCCTGGCCGGCCATGCGCACCTCGAGCGAATCGGCCGCATCCGGATCGTCGAACAGCAGCAGCGGCAGCGCCGCGCCGGCCATCGCATCGACCTCGGCGCGCAGCGAGGCTGCGCACAGCACCGCGTCGACCTGGGCGCGGTCGGCGATCGTGGCCAGTTCGCGCGCGCGCAGCAGCGGCATGGTCGGCACCGCGATGCAGCCGGCCTTGATCACTGCCAGGATGCAGGCCGCCATCATCGGGCAATTGCCCCCGCGCACCAGCACGCGATTGCCGGTGACCAGGCCAAGCTCGCCGCGCAGCACGTGGGCGATGCGGTCGACCCGCTCGCGCAACTGGGCATAGCTAAGGCGCTCGCGCGCGCCCACCAGCGCGGTGCGCCGGTCCCAGCCGCTGAGCGTGGCGGCCCGGAACAGTTCGGCCACGCAGTTCAGGCGTGCCGGATACTGCAGGCCGGGCAGGTCGAACAGGAACTGCGGCCAATGCTCCGGGGGCGGCAGCTTGGCGCGGGCGAAGTCGTCGGCATAGCCGGACGGTGCCAGGGATGTCGTAAATGCGGTGACGTCGGTCATCGTGGGTTCCTGTGGAAATTCAGGCAACAGTCCGCAAGTACTTTAAATCTAAAGCAATAGCCGGGCAAGCGGAATCGTCATGACGCCCCCACCCGCTCTTGCTGGCGCCGCGCGGCTGCGAGCGCATGCCCAAGTGCGGCCTGGACCGCGTCCGGCCGGTGCTGCCCGGCCGCCGCGCGCAACTCTTGCGCGCTACTGGCCAGGCCCAGCGTGGCACAGCCTTCGGCCAGGCGCAGCAGCGGCGCGCCAGACTCCATGCGGGCCGCTTCGCCAAGCTGGCGCTGCAGGCCGGCCAGGTAGACCAGCAGCCGCTCGGGCGCAATGGCGAGCCGCCGCGCTACCGCTTCCGGTGCTTCGTCGCGGGCGCCGCCGGCGCCAAGCACCTGCTCGAACTGCGCGCGTACCTGCTCCAGCGCGAACGGCTTGACGATATAGCCGTCGGCCCCCAGGCGCCCGGCCTGGTCCAGGGTCGCGGCGTCGGACGCAGCCGACACCAGCACGAAAGGCAAGGCTGCCAGCGCGGCATCGGCGCGCACGCGCGCCAGCAGCTCCATGCCGGACAGCCTAGGCATGCGCAGGTCGCAAAACACGATGGCCGGCCGCAGTCCGCCCGCCAGCCGGCGCCAGGCATCCTCGCCGTCTTCGGCTTCCACCAGATCGACTTGCCCGCAGCGGTCGACCAGATGCATGAGCATCATGCGCGAGACCACGTCGTCGTCCACCACCAGCACCTTGGCTACCTGCGCGTTTACATTGTCCACTTCACCACCGTCGACGCCCTCAAGGCCATGATATTTTCCAGCGCAGTCATGCCACCGGCTCCTCGAATGCGGCCAGCAGCGTGCGCAGGCGCGGCATGCCATTCAAGACAGGTTCGCGCGCGCCTGCATCGGCCGCCGCTTCGAGTTCGCCGCACAGCGCTTCGAGCGCGGTGTCACCGAGGTGGGCGGCACTGCCGCGCAGGCCATGCAGCACCCGGCCCGCCGCCACCATGTCGCCGGCTTCCAGCGCCGCATCGAGCTCGATCCGGCGCCGCGGCAGGTCGCTAGCGAAGGCCGCGCGCAGGCGCGCCTTGAGGTCGTCGGCGCGCCGCACTTGGTTGAATGACGCAGCCGCCGCAGCATCGGCCGCATCCTGGTGCGCCGGCGCCACGCCGAACATCGCGTCGAGCGCCGCCATCGCTTCTGGCTGCGCGGTCGCCGGCATCGGAGCCAGCAGCACGCCGCGCTGGAGCTGGCGTTCGATGGCGCGCGAGACCTGCAGGTGCAGCGCATCCTCGTCGATCGGCTTGGTAAGGAAGCCATCCATGCCGCAGGCCAGGTAGCGCGCGCGGTCCTCGTCGCTGGCATTGGCGGTCAGCGCCACGATCATCAGGTGCTGGTCCAGCACGCGCGCGTCGGCCGTGCCGCCGGCACGAATCAGGCGGGTCGCGCTGGCGCCGTCCATTTCGGGCATGCGGCCATCCATCAGGATCAGGTCGTAGCGCGTGTGCGCGCATGCCGCCAGCGCATCGGCGCCGTTCTCGGCGATGTCGACCTGGTGCCCCATCTCTTCGATCATCACGCGCGCAATGATCTGGTTGGTCGGGTAATCCTCGGCGCACAGGATGCGCAGGCGGTGCGTGTGCGGCGCCAGCGGCGCATGGTCGACATGCAGCGGCTCGGCGCCATCGGCCAGCGGCAGCAGCACGCTGAAGGTGCTGCCCTTGCCCTCGGTGCTGTTGACGCCGATGCTGCCACCCATCAGCGTCACCAGCTGGCGGCAGATCGCCAGGCCGAGACCCGTGCCGCCGTAGCGGCGCGTGGTGGTGGTATCGGCCTGCTCGAACTTCTGGAACAGGCGCGGCAGCGCGTCGGCCGGAATGCCGATGCCGGTATCGCGCACCGTGAAGCGCACCGTGTTCCAGCCTTCGCCGCGCACCTGGTCTTCGGCGCGCAGCTCCACCGCCAGCGAGATGCTGCCCGACCTGGTGAACTTGAACGCATTCCCGACCAGGTTGACCAGCACCTGGCGCACCCGGGTCGGGTCGCCCAGCACGAAGCGCGGCAGGCCGGCGCCGAGCGTGACGTCGAAGCCGACGCTTTTTTCCGCAGCCTGCTCCTCGAACAGGCTGGCCACGCCGCGGACCGCGCCGTGCAGGTCGAAATCGATGTTCTCGATGCTCAGCTTGCCGGCCTCGATCTTGGAAAAATCGAGCAGGTCGTTAATGATCGCCAGCAGCGCCTGGGCATTGGCCTCGCCGCGTACGATCTGGTCGCGCGTGTTCTCGCGCAGGCCGGCGTCGCGCAGCGCGAAGCCGAGCATGCCGATCACGCCGGCCAGCGGCGTGCGCATTTCGTGGCTCATATTGGCCAGGAATTCGGATTTCTGGCGCGTCGCATCCTCGGCGCGCTGCTTGGCCTGGCGCAGGAA
Organism: Massilia sp. H6; assembly: GCF_024802625.1. Lineage (NCBI taxonomy): Bacteria > Pseudomonadati > Pseudomonadota > Betaproteobacteria > Burkholderiales > Oxalobacteraceae > Massilia > Massilia sp. H6. Next base: position 1,635,460 of record NZ_CP103371.1, on the reverse strand, counting down.
TTCCTCGTTCTCCTGCAGCGCGCGGTAGGCGCGCGCCAGCTCGTTGGATTGCTCGCGCACCCGCACTTGCTGCTCGCGCAGCTCGCGGGTCTGGCTTTCCAGAACGCGGTTCTGCTGCTCGACCTGTTCGGTGCGCGCGCTGACCTGGCGCGCCAGCTGCTCTTTCTGGCGCCGCAGCCCGGACAGGCGCATGCGTACCCCGGCATAGACCAACATGACCAGCAATAGCGCCGCCATGGCGCGGAACCAGGGCGTGCCCCACGGCGGCGGTGCGATCGTGATCGCCAGCGCCGCTACCTGCTCGCTCCAGACCCCGTCCTTGTTGGCGGCCCGCACCCGGAACACGTAGGTGCCCGGATCGAGATTGGTATAGGTGGCGAAGCGCTTGCCCGCATCGGCCTGGACCCAGTCGCGGTCGAACCCGTCGAGCCGGTAGGCGAAGCGGTTGCGCTGCGGTGCGGCAAAGTGCAGCGCCGAGAATTCGAGCGAGAACACCGACGCGTTGGCCGGCAGCGTCACCGCCTCGGCATGTTCTATCGGGCCGGTGAGCAGACCGGGCAGCACCTGCTCGATCGGCCGATTGAAGATCTGCAGGCCGGTGATGACCGGGCGCGGCGGCACCAGGTTGTCGCGAATGGCGCGCGGGTCGAACGCCGTGATGCCGTTGAAGCCCCCGAAGTAGAGCGTGCCATCGGCGCCGCGCAGCGCCGCACCGTCGAAGAAGGCGCCTTCGGTGATACCGTCGGCCGCCGTATAGCTGCGCCAGCGCTTGTTGACTGGGTCAAAGGACGAGATCCCACCGGTAGTGCTGATCCAGAGCCGGCCAGCGGCGTCTTCCAGGATGCCCGCCACCGCGTCATCCACCAGCCCGTCGCGCGTGGTGTAGCGGATAAAGCTGACCGAGCCGTCGGCGGCCGTCACCATGCGGTTCAGGCCGATCGCGGTGCCGACCCAGACGTCGCCGCGGCTGTCCTCGAACAGGTAGTGGATTTCGTCGTGGCTCAGGCTGGCCGCGTCATAGGGATTGTGGCGGAAGTGGCGGAAACGTCCACTGGCCGGCTCCATCAGGTCGAGACCGTCGAAGGTGCCGACCCAGGTGCGGCCGCGGCGGTCGTGCAGGATCGGGCGCACGGTGTCGTCGGCCAGGCTGGTCGATTTGGTGGGGTCGTGCCGGTAGCTGTCGACCTTGCGGGTGTCGGGGTCGAGCCGGTGCAGGCCGCCGCGGGTGCTGATCCAGACCAGGCCATCCGGCCCCGCCACCACCCCGCGCACCTGGTTGGCATCGGCGCCGCCGGGCAGGGTCAGGCGCGAAAAGCGTTTCGAGCGCGGATCGAAGGCCGTGATGCCGGTGCGGCTGCCGATCCATAGGCGGCCGGCACGGTCGCGCGCCAGCGCGGTGGCCGGCACGTCGATCGGGCTGTCCGGGTTGTCCGGGTCATGCCGGTACACCACCGTCTTGCCGGTGGCCGGGTCGAGGTGGTTCAGTGCGCTACCGGTGCCGACCCACAGTTTATCGCCATCGGCCAGCAGCGCCTGCGCCTTGTTGTCGGCCAGCGCATCTGGCACGTCGTCGCGGCGCACGATGCGGGCAAAGCCGCCGCTGCCCAGGTCGACGCGCGACACGCCGGCATACCAGGTGCCGACCCAGAAGGTGCCGAGGCGGTCGCGGTACAGCGCCGAGACCTGGTTGTCGCCCAGGCTATGGCGATCGGTGACGGTATAGCGCTGGCTGTCGAAGCGATCCTCGCCGGCGCGCCAGCGCAGCAGGCCATTGTCGTGGGTGCCGATCCAGATCTCGTTGCTGGCGTCGTGGTACAGCGCCGTGATCCACCAGCGGCCGACGCCGTCGGCCGGACCAAAACGGCGCACCGTGCCGGCATCGGCGCCGCTGAGCTGGCGCCGCTCCAGGCCACCCAGGCGGCCCACCCACAGGCGCTGCGCGTCATCGACCGCGAGCGCGCGCACCGGGTTGGCGCGCGCGTCCAGCCCGGACGGATGGTGTTCGATGCGAGAACGGTCCGGGGCCATGCTGTCCAGGCCCGCGCCGGTGCCGATCCACAGGCGCCCGGCGGCGTCCAGCGCCAGCGCATTGACGCTGTCGTTGCTCAGGCTGCGCTCGTTGCCCTTTTCGTGGTGCCAGGTAGTGAAGCGGCGCTGTACGGTGTCGAAATGCTGCAGGCCGTCGCTGGTGGCGAGCCATAGCCCGTCGCGGCCGTCGCTCACGATCGCCTTGATATGGCGGTTGCCGCTGCCGCGGCGCGCGGTTTCGGCGGGCACGAACAGCGTGAAGGACTGGGTGACAGGGTCGTACAGGTTCAGGCCGCCGTCGGTGCCCAGCCACAGGCGGCCATGGCGGTCGAGGTGCAGCACGCGCACCCAGTTGTTCGACAGCGTACGCGCCTTGCCGGGGGTGCTGCGGTAATTGATGACGCGGTAGCCGTCAAAGCGCGACAGCCCATTCTGGGTGCCGAACCACATGAAGCCGTCGCGGTCCTGGACTACCGCCAGTACCGATTCCTGGGCCAGGCCCTCGGCCACCGACAGGTGCTCGAAGCGCAGCGTGGCGCGCGGCGCGGCGGCCAGCGCCTGCGCGCCCAGCGCCAGCAGCAGTAGCAGTAACAGCAGCAACGCCGAAACGGCGCGCCACATGCGTCGGATCGGCGGGTTCATTCGGGAAAAAAGGCCAGGACGTCGGCGCGCCGGGCCAGGGTGTCGTGTTCGCCCAGCCGGATCAGCTCGCGCGTATAACTGCCTTCGAACAGCAGGTAGGACGCCAGCGCGGCGCCGCGCGACTCGAGCGCGCCGATCCCGCCCAGCAGGGCGCGCACAGGCGCCGGCAGGTCGTGTACATGGCGCAAGGCGATGTCGTCGAGCCGTTCGGAAGGCGCGATCACCAGCAGCTCCACATGGCGCAGCGGCAGCGCGGCGCGGGCGTCGAGCGGCACCCGCGCAAGCGTCTGGTTGACCCGCTGCAGGCGCTCGATGTCGGCCGCCAGGCTGTCGAGAAAGATCGAGGACAGCGCGTGGCCGGCGACCTGCGCCAGGCTGGGATAGCCGGAGTTCGGCGCCGGCTCCAGTGTGCTACCCGAGGCCGGCTCGGACATGCGCCCGCCCCCCACCACCAGCACGCGCGTCGCACCCAGGTGAATTGCCGGCGAAATCGGCGCGAGCTGGCGCATCGAGCCATCGCCGCAGTATTCGCGGCGCCCGCCCAGGTAAAGCGGCACCGCAGGAAAGATGAACGGAATCGCGCTCGACGCCAGCAGGTGCTCGACGCTGATCTGGGTCGACAGGGCCAGCCGCTGGTGGCGGCTCCAGGGCGCGATCTCGTGCGCGGCCTGGTAAAAGGTGATGTGGTGGCCGCTGCTGTACGACGAAGCGGTAATCGCCAGCGCGTGCAGCACACCATCGGCCAGCGCGGCGTCCAGGCGCGGCAGGTCGAGCGCCCGGTGCAGCAGGCCGGCCAGCGGGGTGTTATCGAGCAGCGACTGGGGCGGCGCGGCATGCCACTTGCGCAGCAGCCAGCCAAACGACAGCAGCGACAGCCAGCGCGCGCCCGAGCGCAGCACCGCCAGCGAATCGGCGCGGTAGACCTGGTGAGCGGCGACGCCCTCCCAGACCGCAAGCAGGCCGCGCACGGCGCTCGCAAAATCGTCGGCGCGGCAGGCCAGCGCGGTCGCATTCAGGGCGCCGGCCGACGTGCCGCAGATGATGTCGAAGGGCGAGCGCAGGGCTGGCCTGCCGGCGTCGGCAAGAATCCGGCCGATCGCATGCATCACCCCGGCCTGGTAGGCGGCGCGTGCTCCACCGCCTGTCAGCACCAGGCCTGTTTTCTCTTTGCTCTCCACGCGCCAAGATTAGCAAAGATCAGAGTGCTCATGGGAAATTAATAAGTAAAAAGATGACCTATAGTTGCGTTTATGCCGACTTTCGGTGCACCGTTTCCGGCCACGGCCTCAGTCCCCTTTCGCCACACCCTCGCGCCGCGGGTCGGCCGCGCCATACCACAGCGGCACGCCATGCACCTCGATGCGCTGGATGCCGTGCAGGCCCGAGGTCTGCGCGCCCAGCCGCACCTTGTGCCCGCGCGCGCCCAGCGCCTCGATCGTGGCGGACGGGAAGCGTCCCGCTTCCAGTTCGGTCGGGCCATTGCGGCTGCCAAAATTGGGCAGGTTGACCGCCTGCTGCACGTTCAGGTCCCAGTCGAGCGTGCCGACCAGTACCTTGGCGACATAGTTGATGATCGCCGGGCCGCCGGGCGAACCGACCGTCAGCACCAGCTTGCCGGTCTGCTTGTCGAACACCACCGTGGGCGACATGGCGCTGCGCGGACGCTTGTTGGCCTCGACCCGGTTGGCCACCGGTCCGTCGGCGTCACGCGAAGCGAACGAGAAGTCGGTGAGCTGGTTGTTCAGGAGAAAACCATCGACCATCTGGCGTGAGCCAAAGGCGTCCTCGATGGTCGTGGTCATGGACAGGCCCATGCCGTACTGGTCCACTACCGCCACGTGCGAGGTGGATGGAGTTTCGATGGCGTTGTCTTTGCCCCATGCCACGTCCATGCCGGGCGGCGTGCCGGCCGGGGCCACGCCCATCGTGCGCCAGCCCACCAGTTTGGCGCGCTGCGCCAGGTAGTCCTTGTCGATCAGGCTCGGCAAGCCGCGGCCCGGCAGCGGCACGAAATCGGTGTCGGCGGCGTAACGGTTGCGGTCGGCATAGGCCAGGCGCCCTACTTCGCTGAACACATGCAGCGCATCCGGACCGGGCACGCCGTTCTTCGGCGCCAGCGCCCGCATGTCCATGGTCTCGAACATGCCCAGCATCTGGGCCACGGCAATGCCGCCGGACGAGGGCGGCGGCATGCCGCACACCGTATAGCGGCGATAATCGCTGCACACGGGCGTGCGCAGCTTGGGCTGGTAGGCGGCAATGTCGGCGGAACTGAGCAGGCCCGGATTGGTCGGGTGGCCCTGCACCTTGGCCGCGATGTCGCGCGCGATCCGGCCCGTGTAGAAGACCTCGGCGCCGCCTTCGGCGATTTCGCGCAGGGTCGTGGCCAGCGCCGGATTCTTCAGCACATGGCCGACCGGCCAGGGGCGACCGCCGTCGCCGTAGAAATAGCGCGCCGCCTCGGCATCCTTGCGCAGGTGGGCGTCGCCAGACAACAGCGCATGCAGGCGCGGACTAACCTCGAAACCTTGTTCCGAGAGCGCGATGGCGGGCGCGAACAGCGCCTTCCAGGGCAGCTTGCCATGCTGGCCGTGCGCCAGCGCAAGCATGCGCAGCACACCCGGCGCCCCGGTCGAGCGGCCGCCCACCACGCCCTCGGTGCGCGACACCGGGCTGCCGTCCGCGCGCTGGAACAAGCGCTCGTCGGCCTTCGACGGTGCAGTCTCGCGCCCGTCGAAGGCTTGGGTCTGCTTGCCATCGTAATGGACCAGGAAGGCACCGCCGCCGATGCCCGACGATTGCGGCTCGACCAGGGTCAGCACCAGTTGCGTGGCAATGGCGGCGTCGATCGCGCTGCCGCCCTGCTTCAGGATCTGGTAACCGGCTTGCACTGCCAGCGGATTGGCCGCGGCCACCATGTAGTTCCGGGCCGGCCAGCCAGGTTTCTCGGCATAGCCTGTGGCGGCTTCGGGCGCGCCCTGGTAGGTATCCTGCCGGGCTTCTTGTGCCAGCAGGGACTGGGGGGCGCTACACGCCAGCGCCAGTGCCAGTGCCAGCAAGGCCTGGCGCATGTTCAAGTTGTTCAATCGGTTCTCCAGAAAGCAAAACGGACGCGCGACTTGCGCCGCGCGCCCGACTTCTAGCTATCCTACAACAACTGGCAAGAATGCTCGGAAACGTCTTATTTTGGCTGCATGCGGATCGCGCCGTCGAGGCGGATCGTCTCGCCGTTGAGCATGACGTTTTCGATGATGGCCTTGGCCAGGTGCGCGTATTCCTTGGGCATGCCCAGGCGCGGTGGGAAAGGCACCATCTTGCCCAGCGATTCGCGTACTTCTTCCGGCATGCCCATCAGCATGGGGGTTTCGAAGATGCCCGGGGCGATGGTCATGACGCGGATGCCGCTGCGCGCCAGATCGCGCGCCATCGGCAGCGTCATGCCGGCCACGGCAGCCTTGGACGATCCATATGCGGCCTGGCCAATCTGGCCGTCGAAGGCTGCGACCGAGGCGGTATTGATGATGACCCCGCGCTCGCCGTACTCGGCGCCCTCGAGCTTGCCCATGGCGTCGGCCGCCAGGCGGCACATGTTGAAGGTACCGACCAGGTTGATATTGACCGCACGCTGGAACGACTCCAGCGGGTGCGGCCCATCCTTGCCGACGGTCTTGACGGCCGGCGCCACGCCGGCGCAGTTGACCAGGCCGCGCAGCAGGCCCAGTTCGGTGGCCGCCGCGACCACGGCCAGGCCGTCGGTCTCCGAGGTCACGTCGCACTTGACGAAGCGGCCGTTCAATTCGGCTGCCAGCGCGGCGCCGGCATCGACCTGCACGTCGGCGATGACGACCTTGGCGCCGGCTTCGGTCAGCATGCGCGCGGTGGCTGCTCCAAGCCCCGACGCGCCACCGGTCACGATGAACACATTGTTCTGAATTTGCATGGTTTTCCTTGTTGATAAGTTCTGGTCACCGTTGGTCTTGATTCACTTACGTTTACGTAAACGTTAAGCAAACCGCAAACAGCGGCATTGTAGCGAACTTTTGGCAGGAAAAACCATGCCCGGGACGTCCTTCGTCGGCGTGCGCTCAAAAGCACTGCATGGTGGCGCCGTTGCGGGTACACAATTGGCCGCTGCTGCTCACTGCGGCATTGCCCGGTCCGCCAGCGTTGTAGCCGGCGCCGCCGGTGTCGGTGCAAAGGCTGCCCACGCAGCCGAGCACCTGGCTCGACGCGGGTCCCACCGGCCGCGGCGCGGCCGGCACTGGCGCGCGCGGGGCTGGCGCGGGCGCCGGCGCGGCGATGCGCGGCGTCGCCTCGATGCGCTGCCAGACCGCGCGGCGCACGATCTGCTTGTCTTGCTTGTCTTGCTTGTCTTGTTTGTCTTGCTTGTCTTGCTTGCCCTGCTTGCCCGCCGGAGGCCGGCCGGCGCGTTCGTCCTGGGCCTGTGCACGGGCGTCCCCCGCTGGCACCGGGGGGATGGCAGGCGCCCGCGCGGGCGGCGCTGGCTGGAGGTCGAGAACCGGACCATAGCTTGGCTGGTCCTGGGCCAGCGCAATCGCCGAACCCAGGGCGAACAGCATGGCAATGGTGAACTTGCTAAGACTCATGGCGCACCTCGGGCGATTGGCTGGATCGTGCATACCATTATCGGCCGTCGGCGCGACTTGCGGCGCACACGCCAGCTTGTTGCGGCACTGGCCAAGCGAAAAACGGCCCCGCAGGGCCGTTTCAGTCGACGCGATCAGTGCTTACTCGGCCAGCGCCGCGAAAGCGGCGTCGCGCACCTGCTCGACCGGACCCACACCGGTAATCTTGCGGTATTTTGGCGCGCCCGGCAGGCCGGACTGGGCCCAATTATTGTAGTAGCCGAGCAGCACCTCGGTCTGGTTATGGTAGACCGCCAGGCGCTTGACGACGGTTTCTTCCTTGTCGTCGTCGCGCTGCACCAGCGCTTCGCCGGTGACGTCGTCGATGCCGTCAACTTTCGGCGGATTGAACTTGGTGTGGTAGACGCGACCCGAACCCGGATGGGTGCGGCGGCCCGACATGCGCTCGACGATCAGGTCGTCGGGCACGTCGATTTCGAGCACGTAGTCGATCATCACGCCGCTGTCCTTCATGGCGTCGGCCTGGGCGATGGTGCGCGGGAAGCCGTCGAACAGGTAGCCGTTGGCGCAGTCGGTCTCTTTCAGACGTTCTTTTACCAGGCCGATGATGATGTCGTCCGACACCAGCTGGCCCGCATCCATGACCTTCTTGGCAGCCAGGCCCAACTCGGTGCCGGCCTTGATCGCCGAGCGCAGCATGTCACCGGTCGAAATCTGGGGGATGTTGAACTTTTCCTTGATGAAATTAGCCTGGGTGCCCTTACCGGCTCCCGGTGCTCCTAGCAGAATGAGACGCATACGTTTCCTAGATTCCTAGAGGATGTTGATAATTATTATGTTCGCGCACGATTGCGCCGATGCCGCTATTGATATATATCTGGCTACCTTGACACGAAAGTTACCACAAAAGTCAGCTGCAAGGCCAATCCAACGGGCGCCCGGAGCCAACATTTGATATGGCGCAGAGCGCGCCAAATTTGTCGCGCCGCCCTGTCAATGTGGGTAATGCTGGCGCACCCGTGCCAGGTCGTCCGGGGTATCGACGCCGCCCGGCGGCGCGGTGTCGGTGACATGCACGGCAATCGGATATCCGTGCCACAGCACGCGCAGCTGCTCGAGCGCCTCGATGGTTTCGAGCGGCGCGCTGGCAAGCTGCGGGTAGGCCTGCAAGAAAGCATTGCTATAGGCGTAAAGGCCGATATGGCGCAGCGGCGCATAGCCGGCCGGCAGTGAATCGAGCGACGCGGCAAAGGCATCGCGGTGCCAGGGAATCGTGGCTCGCGAGAAATACAGCGCGCGCCCCGCCTTGTCGAGCACGACCTTCACCACGTTCGGATTGAGCACGTCGGCCATCTCGCGGATCGGGTGGGCGCAGGTGGCCATCGGCACGCCTTCGCCCACCAGTGCGGCGCAGGCCGCCAGCAGGGCCGGATCGATCAGCGGCTCGTCGCCCTGCAGGTTGACCACGACCTCGTCCGGCCCCAGGCCCAGGGCCAGGGCGACTTCGGCGATGCGGTCGGTGCCGGAAGGATGGTCGGCGCGCGTGATGCAAGCCTCGACGCCATGCGCGGCGCAGGCGGCCAGGATGTCGGGGTGGTCGGTGGCGACGATGATGCGGGTCGCGCCGGATGCGCGCGCGCGCTCGGCCACGCGCACGATCATCGGCTTGCCGCCGAGGTCGGCGAGCGGCTTGTTCGGCAACCGGGTCGAGGCCAGCCGTGCCGGAATAATGACGGTAAAGCCCATGCCGGGCTTACACCGGCTCGATCTTGCGCGCCTGGTCGGCCCACATGATCGGGATCCCGTCGCGGATCGGGTAAGCCAGGCGGTCCGGGCGGCAGGTCAGTTCCTGCGCCTTCTTGTCGTACTGGAGTGGGCCCTTGCACAACGGGCAGACCAGGATATCAAGCAGTCGAGCGTCCACGACATTTCTCCACGATTTGTTCGGCCAGCGCAGGATCGATCCACGCCGTCACGGGCACGACCCACAAGCGCGGATCGTCCTTCAGGTTATCAAGTTGTCGACATTTTACTGCATCCTTCTCCGTGATCAGGATGACATCGGCATCGACCGCGTCGAACGGGCGGTCGAGAAAGTCGTGATGATCGGGCAGCGGCAGCTCGCCGATGCTCAAACCGGCACCGCGCAGCATGGCGAAAAAACGGCCCGGATTGCCGATGCCGGCCGCGGCGACGATGCGCTTGCCGATCAATTCTTGCAAGGGCAGGCGCGCGCCGGGCCGCGCCAGCGGCGCGGCGAATTCGCCTACCAGCCGCATCTGGAATGGGTGGCCGCCGACCGCCTGCGCCAGTGCCGGCGTGATCGCGGGGGCATTGATCACCGTGAAATCGCGGCGCCGCGACGGCGGCTCGCGCAGCGGACCGGCCGGCAGCAGCCAGCCATTGCCGACGCCGCGGCCATCGAACAGCACGATCTCGATGTCGCGCGCCAGCGCGGTATGTTGCAAGCCGTCGTCGGTGATCAACACATTGACTTCGGGATGGGCCTCCAGCAGCGCCCTGCCCGCTTCGGCGCGGCGCCGCCCCACGAACACCGGGCAGCCGGTGCGGCCGGCGATCAGGAGCGGCTCGTCGCCGAGCTCGCGCGGGTCGGAATCGGGCCTCACTTCACGCGGGCTCGACTGCGCGCCGCCGTGGCCGCGCGAAATCACGCCCGGGCGCAGGCCGGCGGCGCCCAGCGCCTCGGCCAGCCAGATGGTGAGCGGGGTCTTGCCGGTACCGCCAATAAAGATATTGCCGACCACGATGACCGGCACCGGCAAGCGCGTGCGCCGCCTCCACCCGAGGCGGTAAAACAGCGCGCGCAGCGCGGCGAGCAGCCGGAACAGCAAGGCGAGCGGCCACAGCGCCAGCGCCAGCGGGCCGCGCCGCAGCCAGGCGCGGGTCAGGATCGATTCGAGTGAAGGAGATGCCATGCTCAAGCCAGGACGCACGCGTGGGACGCGTCCGTCCCCTTACTTTTTAGTGCCGGTCTGGGCGGCGAAGGTCAGCTTGTCGAAGCCGGCCGTGCGCGCCGCTTCCATCACGTTGATGACCATCTGGTGCATCGCGAACTGGTCGGCGTTGACGATGACGACCGGATCGATGGCCGGCTGACCGCCGGGACCGCTGGCAGCGGCCGCCTTCAGGTCTTCGGCCAGGCCGGCCACGTTCTGGAAAGACACCGGCACATTATTCACCGTGTAATTGCCCTTGGCGTCGATGGTCACGTTGATCTCGAACGGGCGCTCCTGCGCCTTGCTGGCGTCCGCCGTCGGCAGCGTGATCTGCAATTCGGTGAACTTGCTGTAGGTAGTCGAGACCATCAGGAAAATCAGGACGACCAGCAGCACGTCGATGAAGGGGATCAGGTTGATCTCCGGTTCTTCGCGCTTGCGGCCGCGGCGGAAATCCATCATTTGCGGGCACCATGGACAACGTCGACAAACTTCACCGCCTGCAGTTCCATCTCGACGACGAAGCTGTCGACCAGCGCGCGGAAGTGGCGGTAGAACACCATGGCCGGCATGGCGATGGCCAAACCGAAACCGGTGTTATACAGCGCCACCGAAATGCCGTGCGCCAGTTGCGCCGGGTTGTTGCCGCCGGTCGGGCTCTGCGCGCCGAAGATCTCGATCATGCCGACCACCGTGCCGAACAGGCCCATCAGCGGCGCCAGCGAAGCGATGGTGCCAAGGGTGGTCAGGAAGCGTTCCAGGCCCTGGGCCACGCCGCGCCCGGCCTCTTCGATCGTTTCCTTCATGACGTCGCGCGGGGCGTCGACGTTGCGCAGCGCCGCCGCCAGTACGGTGCCGAGCGGCGAATTGTGTTCGAGCTTGTCGACCACCTCGGGGGTGACCTTGCCGGACCGGTAGACGCGGATGACTTCGTCAAGCAATTGCTTCGGGAGGATCTTGGCGCGGCGCAGAAAGATCAGGCGTTCCACGATCAGGGCGACAGCAAGGACCGAGGCAATCAGCAAGAACCAGATCGGCCAACCTGCAGCATGGAAGATAGCGAGCAAGACAAACTCCTGAAATATAGAAAAAATCAATCCAGCAATGTAACAAGTTGCTAGCACTGCGGCAAGTGCATTACGCCCGAGGTTCTGCACATCTTCTGTGGATAAAAATGTGCGCAAGGCGCCCGGCTCGCGCAAAGCGCCTTGATTTCAAAGGGTTTTTTCAGTGTGCGCAAGAAAACGGCAGCACAAGGCAGCGCGCGCCGCTCAATCTGCTCAAGGTTAAATAAGCGTATTGATCGATCTCAAATGTGCACAGTTACGAACATAATCTGTGGACAAAATTGTGCGCAAGGCGCCTCGTGGATGGCTAAGTGATTGATTTAAATAAATAAAGTTGTCCGGCGCAAAAATGAGGCAAGGGGCATTCCGCCACAGCCACGCCGTGTGCGGCGCTTCCACACATTCTGTGGACAATAATGTGAGCAAGGCCTGCCGTAAATGCCTAAGCCATTGATTTACATAAATTAACTTCAACTGCACAATATTTCATCGCTCGGCGTCCAGGCCAATGCTTCGATGCAAAAAGTGGGCTTTCTGCATGGCTTGTATGGTGAATTTCAACGCAGTGCAAAGAAAGTTCGGTTCTGCACGGATTTTGTGGATAACAATGTGATGAATGCGCTGTACTCTCACCTAAGTCATTGATTTGATAGAGCAAGGTTCACGCTGCCGCCAAAACGGGCAGTACTCGATCTGCGTTTGTGCACACTTATTGTGGATAAAATTGTGCGCAAGGCGCGCGGGCTAGCCTTAAGTCATTGATATAGAACATTTTAATTTCCTAGCGACATTTTTAAGCAAGGCTGAGCCGGCCCTGGCGCCACGATGTCGGCAACAGGGCTCACCCACGCATCGTGCACTCTTCTGTCTTATGGATGAGTTGCCCACAGTTTATGTGGATAAGATGGTGGTCGCCGGCCAAGTTGCGTCTGCAAGCCGTTGATTGCAAAGGCTTTCAATAGAATGCATTGAAAAGCAGCAACTACATCTCCCTTGCACGCTTGCCGCTACCCCTTGTCGTTTTCGTTCAGATATGACATAAGCATCAGCTTTGCCCGCGATCCCAGTTCCCATGCAACGCACCGACGCCGACCCGGCCTATACCGCTCCAGCCGTCATGACTGTCACGGCCCTGAACCAGCAGGTTGCCCGCCTGCTCGAACGCAGTTTTCCACTGGCCTGGATCAGCGGCGAGATCTCCAACTTTACCCGTGCCAGCTCGGGCCACTGGTATTTCACGCTGAAGGACGACGCCGCCCAGGTACGCGCCGTGATGTTCCGCGGCCGTGCCCAATATGTCGATTTCAATCCCCGCGAAGGCGACAAGGTCGAGGTGCGCGCCCTGGTTACCCTGTATGGCGCGCGCGGCGACTACCAGATCAATGTCGAGACGATCCGGCGTGCCGGCGTCGGCGCCTTGTACGACGCCTTCGTGCGCCTCAAGGAAAAGCTGTCAAGCCAGGGGCTGTTCGACCAGGACCGCAAGCGCGCGCTGCCGCTGTTCCCGCGCACGATCGGCATCGTCACCAGCCCGCAGGCTGCCGCACTGCGCGACGTGCTCACTGCACTGCGCCGGCGCGCGCCGCATGTGCGGGTGATCCTCTACCCTGCCCCCGTGCAAGGACAATTTGCGGCAGACAAGATCGCCGAGGCCATCATGACCGCGTCCACCCGGGCGGAAGCCGACTTGCTGCTGGTCTGCCGCGGCGGCGGCTCGATCGAGGACCTGTGGAGCTTCAACGAAGAATGCGTGGCGCGCGCCATCGACGCCTGCGCCATCCCGGTGATCTCGGGGGTCGGCCACGAAACCGACTTCACCATCGCCGACTTTGCCGCCGACATGCGCGCCGCCACCCCGACCGCCGCCGCCGAACTGGCCGCCACCCCGCGCGCCGACTGGCTCGCCTCCCTGGCAAGCGACGCCCAGGACCTGCGGCGCGCCATGCGCCGCAGCCTGTCCGAGGCCAGCCAGGGCGTGGACAACTATAGCCGCCGCCTGCTCAGCCCCTCGGCCCAGATCGGCCACCAGCGGGTGAAACTGCTGTCAATGGCGGCCGCGCTGACGCACGCGGTGCGCACGCCGGTGAACCGCCAGAGCCTGGTGCTGTCGCAATTGCAGCAGCGCAAGATGCGCTATCGCCCCGACCTGCGCACGCTGCGCGCCCAGCTCTTGTCGGAAGGACGCCACCTGAACGCCAGCGTCGGCAACGCGGTCAAACAGCGGCGCGATGCGCTGGGCGCGCTGTCGGCCCAGTTAGAATTGCTCAATCCGCAGCGCACGCTCGAGCGCGGTTATGCGATCGTGCGCAATGCCAAGGGCGAGGTCGTGCGCGACCCGGCCCAGCTCAAGGCGCGCAACAAGCTGGTCCTGCGCCTGGCCGGCGGCAGCGCCGAAGTCGGCATTTCCAGCGTGCAGAGCGTCCTGGAAGACTAGCCAACAATGCAACCTTGCGCCATCCGGTTTAGAATAACAGCGCTCTGGAACCAAACCTGTCCAATCAAATAAGGAAGAAAACATGGAACATACCCTGCCACCACTGCCATACGCCAAAGATGCCCTGCAGCCGCACATTTCGGCCGAGACGCTCGAATACCACTACGGCAAGCACCACCAGACCTATGTCACCAACCTGAACAACATGATCAAGGGGACCGAGTTCGAGAACATGTCCCTCGAAGAGATCATCAAGAAGTCGTCGGGCGGTGTCTTCAACAATTCGGCCCAGGTGTGGAACCACACTTTCTTCTGGAACTGCATGACCCCGAACGGCTCGGGCGCGCCTGGCGGCAAGGTGGCTGAAGCCATCAACGCCAAGTGGGGCTCGTTCGACAAGTTCAAGGAAGAGTTCAACAAGTCCGCGCTGGGCAACTTCGGTTCCGGCTGGACCTGGCTGGTGCAAAAGGCCGACGGCGGCGTCGACATCGTCAACACCTCGAACGCCGGCACCCCGCTGACCACCTCGGACAAGGCCCTCTTGACCGCCGACGTCTGGGAACACGCCTACTACATCGACTACCGCAACGCCCGCGCCAAGTTCCTGGAAGCCTTCTGGAACGTGGCCAACTGGGAATTCGCCGAACAGAACATGGCGTAAGCCTGGTTTTTTCTGCGTAAGACACATGGCCCGCCCCACGCGGGCCATGTTGTTTCGGTTGGCGGCGCGGCGCGGCGGCCCTTTTGGGCCCCATGCTATACTGACAGCGTCCTGTCCCACCACGATTGTATGAGACGAGTCCTCGTCATTGTCCTTACCCTGCTGTTTCCCCTGAACGTCATGGCGCTGTCCATGTCGGCGTCGCTGCTGCAGGCCGGGCCTTTGTCTACGCCTGCCCCTGCTCCTGCTCCTGCCCCGGAATCCGCACTCTCCCCTTCCTTCGCCGCCGATTCGCACACCGGACAACATCTTGCCTGCGCGCCCGCCTGCGACCGCGATCCCGACGAGCCGCCCGGTCACCAGGACTTGCACGACATCGTCTATCGCGAGACCGCGCCGCGCCTGACCGGTCCGGCCGCACCGGCGGCACTGGGCCAGGACGCTTCGCGCCCCTTCGATTCTCCCGCTCCGCCCGTCAAGCCGCCGCGCAGCTGACGCTAGCGCGGCGTTTTGCCCGGCCTGGCTTCCGATCGCTCCACGCACCAGCGTGCTGCGGCAACCGGCAGCGGCCTCCCGCGCCCGGGTCCTTGCGGCCAGGCGCACAATCGTATTGAAGAGGTATACAAGATGGAATGGCTATTCGACCCTACCATATGGGTGGGTCTGCTGACTTTGATTCTCTTAGAAATTGTTCTGGGAATTGACAACCTGATCTTCATCGCCATCCTGGCGGAAAAGCTGCCGCCGCACCAGCGCGACAAGGCACGCATGATCGGCCTGTCGCTGGCGATGGGTATGCGGCTGGGCCTGCTTACCATCGTCTCCTGGCTCGTCACGCTCACCACGCCGCTGTTCGCGCTGGGGTCGTTCAGTTTTTCGGGGCGCGACCTGATCCTGCTGCTGGGCGGCGTGTTCCTGCTGTTCAAGGCCACCGTCGAGCTGCACGAACGCGTCGAAGGCGTCGTGCATACGCAGTCGCAGTCGAAGGTGTATGCCAGCTTTGCCTCCGTGGTGGCGCAGATCGTGGTGCTCGACGCCGTCTTTTCCCTCGATGCGGTCATCACGGCCGTGGGCATGGTCGATCAGCTCTGGGTCATGATGGCGGCCGTGGTTATTTCCATCGGTATCATGATCTTGGCCTCGAAGCCCTTGACGCGCTTCGTCAATGCCCATCCGACCGTGGTGGTGCTGTGCCTGAGTTTCCTGCTGATGATCGGCCTGAGCCTGGTCGCGGAAGGCCTCGGCTTCCATATTCCGAAAGGCTATCTGTACGCGGCAATCGGTTTCTCGATCATCATCGAAAGCCTGAACCAGTTCGCCCATCGCAATTCGGTCAAGCAAGAGGCGCGCGTTCCTTTCCGCGAGCGCACCGCGGAATCAGTGCTACGCCTGCTGGGCAACCGCAAGCGCGCCGAGCCGGCCGCCGACCTGGCGGACGGCTTGAGCGCCCAGGAGACGGCGTTCGCGGTCGAAGAGCGCAACATGGTGAGCGGGGTACTGGCCCTGGCCGACCGCTCGATCCGGTCGATCATGACGCCGCGCTCCGAGATGTCCTGGGTCAATCTCGAGCAGGACACGGCCGCCATCCTGCAACAGCTGCATGACACCCCGCACAGCCTGCTGCCGGTTTGCCGAGGCGAGCTCGACAACGTTATCGGCATCGGCCGCACCAAGGATTTGCTTGGCGTGCTGATCCAGGGCGGGACGGTCGACGAATCGCCTGATGGATTGCTGAGGCAACCGATTATTCTGCCCGAGACCGCCGGCGTGCTGCGCGCCATGGAAACGCTCAAGCGCGCCCGTGGCCAGCTGGTGCTGGTGGCCGACGAATACGGTTCGGTCCAGGGCCTGCTGACTCCAATCGACATCCTGGAAGCCATCGCCGGCGAATTCCCCGACGAAGACGAGCAACCGGCGATTCGCGCGCTGGGTCCAGGCCTGTGGGAAGCCGACGGCTCGGCCGACCTGCACCTGCTCGAGCAGCTGCTGGAAACCGATACGCTGGTGGTTGCCGGCGCCGGCTATGCTTCGCTGGCGGGCTTCCTGGTCGAGCACCTGGAAACCCTGCCCGAAGTCGGCCAGTCGCTTGAACTAGATGGGGTACGCTACGATATCCTGGCCATCGAGAACCGGCGCATCGCGACCGTCTCGATCCGCCGCCTCGATACCATCGCCGCAGAGGGCGATGGCTAGCATGATGCTGCAAGGTGGCCCGCTTGGCCGGCCACCTTGCATAGTCAAGGCGTGTCGGTCTTTTGCTGGCGCGCCAGGTACAGCGTCTGGGTCGGATAGGCGAACTCGATGCCTTCGCTGGCAAAGCGGTCGAACAAGGCCATGTTGATCGCCTGCTGAGCGTCCATGTAGGCGCCGTACTCGGGCGTCTGCATGATGTAGACCGTTTCGAAATCAAGCGACGAGTCGCCGAACGACTTGAAATGGGCGCGGTCGAAAACGACTCCCGGCTGTGCCTGCACAACCTCACGCAATATCTCGGGAATGGCCCGCAGCTGCAGCTTGCTGGTGTCATAGGTCACGCCGATACCGAATACGATGCGCCGGGTCTGCATGCGCTTGAAGTTGCGAATCCTGCTCTTGAGCAGGTCGCTGTTCGAAAAAATGATTTGCTCGCCGCCCAGGCCGCGAATGCGGGTGGTTTTCAGGCCCACGTATTCGACGGTACCGGCGATATCGTCGACGGTAATGAAGTCGCCCACCTCGAACGGTTTATCGAGCACGATCGAGAGCGACGAGAACAGGTCGCCCAGGATGTTCTGCAGCGCCAGTGCCACCGCAATGCCGCCGATGCCCAGGCTGGCAACCAGCGTCGTGATATTGACGCCGAAGTTATCGAGGATCATCAAGATGATGACCAGCCAGATCACGGTGCGCACCACGAAGCCGACCGCCGCAGTCGAGGTGGTGCTGGCCGCATCCTGGCCGACGCGGCGGGCCCGGTAGTAATGCAGCCAGGCATGCACGCCGATGTCTCCCCAGCGCGCCACCTGCAGCAGCAAGGCCGCGATCGCCAGGCGCGAGAGCAAGGTGGCGCGCGGCTCGGACAGGGCCAGCGATTGCGCCCCGGCGACAATCCCGATCGACAGGATGAATAGTGGATTGGTGGCCGACAAGACCTTGACGGCGATGTCGTCGAGGTAAGTCGTCGTGGTGGCGGCGAACACGGCCAGGCGGCGCACGACCAGGCCCTTGGCCAGGTAGAGCAGCAGGCAGACCGCCGCGCCGATGCCGAACGCAATAGTCCAGGCCGTTAAATCGTAGCCCAGGATGACATAGTGCATGGTCGTTCCCCTATCGTGGTCGGTGGGTCGGCTTACGCCGCCTTTGGTTCAGCCTCTGGCGCCGGCACCGTGCCGGCTGCAGCCGTGATGAAGTCGCGGCCCCAGCGGTTCACATCGTGCTCGGTAGCGATCATGGCCATGCGCGAGGTCCGGTAGCTGCGCTCGTCCTCGCCCATGGTCAGCGCCTGGTGCAGCGACGCCGTCATGGCATTGGCGTCGTAGGGATTGGTCAGCAAGGCTCCGTGCAGCTCGACTGCGGCACCGGCAAACTCGGACAGGATCAGTACCCCTGCCGTGCCACTGGCTTTGTGGGCCGCGACGAATTCCTTGGCCACCAGGTTGAGTCCGTCGCGCAGCGGTGTGATCCAGGCAATGGCGCACGCAGCATAGTGTGCCAGTACTTCCTCGAATGGCAAAGAACGGTAGAAATAGCGCACAGGCACCCAGTTCAAGGTGGAGAAGCGGCCATTGATCCGGCCCACGGCGCGGTCGACTTCGACCCGCAGGCTTTCGTAGATCGCCATGCCGGGCGCCGCCGGCGTAATAATATTGAGCAGGGTCACTTTGCCGATGTGTTCTGGGTACTCTTCGAGCAGCCTTTCGAAGGCCTGCAACTTTTCCAGCGTGCCCTTGACGTAATCGAGACGTTCGATCGAGATGACGCCGGTCGCGCCACCAAGATAGTCGCGGATGGCCGCGGCCTGCTCCTGCACCGCCGGCGTGGCCAGGGTACGCGCGATCATCGCCACATCGGTGCCGACCGGGTGTGCGCCCAGGCCGACCTGGCGCCCGCCCGAGGTAATCGAGGTGGCGGTCGTATCGACCCCGAGCGCGCAGCCATAGGTCAGGAAGCGCGGCGCGCATGCCAGCCGGGGGCCGACGTCGACCGGGGCGAAGGAGCGCACCGCATCGACGAAATTCTCGACATAGCGCGGGATATGAAAACCGATGTAATCGCACTGCAGCAGGCTGCCGATGATCTCGCGCCGCCATGGCAAAATATTGAACACGTCGCTCGACGGGAAGGCCGTATGGTGGAAGAAAGCAATGCGCAGGTCCGGGCGCAAGGCGCGCAAGAAAGACGGCACCATCCACAAGTTGTAGTCATGCACCCAGACCAGCGCGCCCTCGGCCGCCTCGCGCGCGGCCTGCTCGGCGAACAGCCGGTTTACTTCCAGGAAGCGCTGCCAGTGCGCCTGCTTGAACTCGGCCTTGTCGGGGAAGGAGAAAATGATCGGCCAGAACGCTTCTTTTGAAAACTGCTTGTAGAACAGGTCGACATCTTCTTCGGTCAAGGCAATACGCGCCACCCGCAGCTGCGGATATTGCACCGGATCGACCGCCACGTGCGTGACGAAGCCTTCCGGGTTGCGGCTGGCCTGCTGCGACCATGCCACCCAGGAGCCCGCCTGCTCTCCCGCAAAGAAGCGCAGCAGCGTAGGAATGATGCCGTTGGGGCTGCGCGGCGGCCGCTGCACCGCGACGCCGTCCTCGATCACTTCGTCGTACGGCTGGCGGTGGTAGACCATGACGAGTCCGGCTGGGCCGCGTTCGCTGGCCGGCAGCGGCTCCGCCGGGCCATGGGGAATCGCGCCATGGCGCACCAGTCCTTCCAGGATGCCGTCGCAGCCTTCGCCCTGGGCAATATGGGTCAGCGGATACTTGCGCACCGCCTCGACCAGCGCCGGTTCGGCGCGCCCGACGACAACGCCGCGCAGGCCGGTCTCGAACATCGACAAGTCGTTGAGCGTGTCGCCGGCGACAACGATCGTCGCCGGATCCAAGCCGATGGCCTCGGCCAGGCGCAGCACGGCCGCCCCCTTGCCTACGCCGCGCGGCAAGACATCGAGATAGCAGCCGGCCGAGAGCAGCAGATCGCAGTCGAGCGCCTCGACCGCCGCGCGCAGGGCCTGGGTCACATCGTCTTCACTGCACAGGAAAGAACAGCGGCGCTCCTGCGGAACGCTTTGCCGGATCAAACCCGGGAAGCCGGCCAGTGCCTTGATCACGGCCTGCGACCCAGGCCAACGCCGCGCAATATCCTGCTGCAAGTCTTCTACCGGACGCAAATCGCCGTGCACGATGGTCGCGCCGACATCGGCAATGATGTAGTCGGGCGTCGGGACGGTGGGATCGCTCAGCAGCGGCAGGACCGATTCGAGCCCGCGGCCGGTGACAAAGACGAGACAGGCGCCGGGTTCGGCATCGGCAGCCGAAAACAGCGTACAGACCCGGCGCCGGGCATCGGGACTGCCGGCCAGCAGTGTGCCATCGAGATCGGTTGCGAGTATAAAATTGTTTGGGTGGGGGCGCGCTGCCCACTGTGGTGGAGTTGCGTTGATCATTGATATTCTTTCAACTGGTGCGCCCGATCTGCGGCGCCAGCTAGCTGGCGCCTGCGACACGGGGCGCATGCGATGCCTGTTCGGGCAAGGGCAATCGGCAGGAATGGATGCATCAACAGGCTGCTTCTCCGCGAGGGAAAAGCTTGCTGGTGACACGGAGACAAGTAATTGTAACAAGAAAATACATTCGGCGCAAATGTACATGTCATTGTGTAAATAATTTTCCACCCTCCCGCTCCGTGCCAGCCCCCCTGCACTGTGCGCTGGCGCGGGTGTTCTCCATGGAACCGACCGGTCCGCCCGGTATTGCTATCCTGGTGCATACTTGTCAATGACATCCATGTGCGCGCCCGCCGGCGCCACGGGTCTCCAACGAAAGCGTCAGCCAACATGCAACTACCGGATCGACTTCAGTTTCTCGTGAACCGCTACAGCGAACGCTTGTGGGTCAAGCCCGTGATCGCCTGCCTGCTGTCGATGGCCGGTGTCGGTCTGGCGCATTTCGCCGACAATATTTCGATCGACTGGAAAGTGCCCGAAATCGCCCAGAGTTCGGTGATCGACCTGCTCAAGATCATTGCCGCCAGCATGCTCGGAATCGCGACCTTCGCCGTGGCGTCGATGGTTTCCGCCTATGCCTCGACCGGCCAGTCGGCGACCGCGCGCGCTTTTCCGCTGATCGTGGCCGACGATGTCTCGCAAAACGCCCTGTCGGTCTTTGTCGGCGCCTTCATTTTTGCCATCATCGCCCTGAGCGCGACCACCAACGACTATTTCGGCAAGGCCGGCCGCTTCACGCTGTTCGTACTGACCTTGCTCACGCTCATGATCGTGATCCTGGTATTCGTGCGCTGGGTCGACAGCATCGCCCGGCTCGGGCGGCTCAGCGCCGTGATCGCCAAGGTCGAACAGGCGACGGCGCAGGCGATGACCCGGCGCAAGAAGCAACCCTTCCTCGGTGGACTGGCCGCCAGCGGCCCCTCCTGCGGGCTGGCCTTCCATAGCGACGACAGCAACAATAGCGGCAACGTCGGCTACCTGCAGCGGATCGACATGTCGGCCTTGCAGGAAATCGCCACGAACAGCAAGGTAAGGATCACGCTGGCGGTGTTGCCGGGGGCGATGATCGTTCCTTCGCGCCCGCTGGGCTATGTGCTGCAGGATTCGATCGACAGCGGACCGGTCGAGGCCGCGCTGCTGAGCAAGGCCTTTATTATCGGGCCGGTGCGCCGCTTCGACGACGATCCGCGTTTCGGACTGGTGGCGCTGTCCGAGATCGGGTGCCGCGCCCTGTCTCCCGGCATCAACGATCCCGGCACCGCCATCGCGGTACTGGGCTCGGTGCACCGCTTGTTCTCGAACTGGGTCGGGCCTGCCGACCCGGTCGAGCTGGAGTACGACCGGATCGAGGCGCCGGAGTTGTCGCTCGACGAGATGCTCGAAGATGTCTTTCCCGCGCTGGCCCGCGATGGCGCCGGCCTGATCGAGGTGGCGATGCGGGTACAGCGCGTGCTCGGCGAACTGGGCCGGTGCGGCAACTCGCAGCTGGCGCTGGCGGCGCGCCGCCATGCCGAGCAGGCGATGGCGCGTTCCGAACGGGCACTGGACTTTCCCGCCGACCTGGAACTATTGCGCTTGCGCCATGAGGACTACCAGGCGCCCCCGTTCCGGCCAGCTGCCTGAGCCGATCCGGCCGGCCCGCCTGGTCAAGCCTGCTCAAGCCTGCTCCAAGTGCCGGCGCAGGTATTCCACGCAGACCCGCACCCTGCCCGACCCGGCCAGGCGCTGCGGATACACGGCCCATACGCTGGCCGGCTGGGTGTACTCGGGCAGCACCGGCACCAGGGTCCCGTCGGCCAGATAGGCGCGCGCGTCCCATTGCGAGCGCAACACGATGCCGGCCCCCTCTACCGCCCAGCGCAAGGCGATCTCGCCATGGTTGGTCGAAAGCGCGCCGGAAACGCGCACGGTTTCTTCGCCGTGCTTGCCCGTCAGGCGCCAGCTGCCCAGTGGATGGTCGCGCTCCTTGATCGTCAGGCACTGGTGGCCGGCAAGCTCGGCCAGCGTCCTGGGCATGCCATGCCGGGCGATATAGCCGGGCGCGGCGCACAAGATGCGGTGGTTGGCCATGAGCTTGCGCGCCACCAGTTGCGGCGCGATGGCGTCGCCGATGCGCACGTCCAGGTCGAAGCCCTCGGCCAGCGTATCGACCAGCCGGTCGAACACCTCGAAGCGGATCTGCAGGCGCGGATAGGCGGCCGCAAGCTGGGCGATCACCGGCGCCACCACCTTGCGCCCGAAGCCGAAGCTGCTGCAGATGCGCAGGCGGCCGGCCGGCTCGCGCTGCCGCTCGCCAAGCACTTCGAGCATGTCGTCGAGCTGCTCGAGAATCAGTTGCGCGCGCCCATAAGCCTGCTCGCCCGCGTCAGTAATCAAGATGCGCCGGGTGCTGCGCTCGAACAGCCGCACCGCCAGCTGGCGCTCGAGAATGCCGATGCGCTTGCTCACGAATGCCGCAGACATGCCGAGCGTTTCGGCCGCAGCGCTGAAGCTGCCCTGGCGCACCACGCATACAAACACCCGCAAGTCGCCCTGTTCGATTTGATTATTCACGATTCGTGTCTTATCCGATTACATTGCAAGCGATTATAAACGCGTCGTATTCTTGTTATGCTGATTCCGACCCCATCCACAGCACCAGGAGCCATGTATGAAAAAGCACAAGATTGCGGTGATCGCCGGCGACGGCATCGGCAAGGAAGTCATGCCCGAAGGCCTGCGCGCGCTCGAGGCGGTAGCCGAACGCTTCGGCATCGAGTTCGAATGGCGCCGATTCGAATGGGCCAGCTGCGACTATTACGCCCGCCACGGCACAATGATGCCGGACGACTGGAAGGCGCAACTGGCCGATTGCGAAGCCATCTTTTTCGGCGCCGTCGGCTGGCCCGACACCGTACCCGACCACATCTCGCTGTGGGGCTCGCTGCTGAAATTCCGGCGCGAGTTCGACCAATACGTCAACCTGCGCCCGGTGCGCCTGATGCCGGGCGTGCCCTGCCCGCTCGCCGGGAAAAAACCGGGCGACATCGACTTCTATGTGGTGCGCGAGAACACCGAGGGCGAATACTCGGCGGTGGGCGGACGCATGTTCGAAGGCACCGAGCGTGAACTGGTGCTGCAAGAAGCGATCTTCACCCGCCACGGCACCGACCGCATCTTGAAATATGCATTCGAGCTGGCCCAGCGCCGCCCCAAGAAGCACCTGACGGCGGCCACCAAATCGAACGGCATCGCGATCTCGATGCCCTACTGGGACGAGCGCGTGGCCGCTGTCGGCACGGCCTACCCCGAGGTGCACTGGGACAAATACCACGTCGATATCCTGGCGGCGCGTTTCGTACTCTCGCCCGAGCGCTTCGACGTAGTGGTGGCCTCGAACCTGTTCGGCGATATCTTGTCCGACCTGGGCCCGGCCTGTGCTGGCACGATCGGGATCGCGCCGTCGGCCAACCTCAATCCCGAGCGTAACTTTCCATCGCTGTTCGAACCGGTGCACGGCTCGGCGCCCGACATCTATGGCAAGAACATTGCCAACCCGATCGCAATGATCTGGTCGGGGGCGATGATGCTGGAATTTCTCGGCCATACCGACGCGCACGACGCCGTGATGGCGGCGGTGGAGCACTGCCTGGTGAGCGGCCCGCGCACACCAGACATGGGCGGCGCGGCCAGCACCACCGAAGTCGGTATCGCGATCAGCACCCATCTTGCGGCCGCGCGCTAGCCTGCCGGCTGGTGTCAGCAAGTTGTATGCAAATGTCTGCGCTTTGTAGGGACTGTGTTTTTAGCCACACGGTCTTATACAATCCTGGGCCAAGGAGAACATACGCATGTACCGAGTGATGCTGGTGGAAGACGACGCGCGGCTGGCCGAGCTCGTCATGGAATACCTGTCCGGCTACGAATTCGCAGTCGACCTGGTCACGCGCGGCGATACCGCGCTGGAGCGCTTCAAGGCGCTGGCGCCAGACGTGGTGGTGCTCGACCTGATGCTGCCGGGCCTGGACGGCATGGTGGTGTGCCGCCAGATTCGCGAGGTCTCGGAAGTGCCGATCCTGATCCTGACCGCGCGCGAGGATTCCTACGACGAGGTATCCGGCCTGGAACAGGGTGCCGACGATTTCGTCAACAAGCCGGTGCAGCCGCGGGTGCTGCTGGCACGCCTGCGCGCGCTGATGCGGCGCACCCAGGCCAGGAGCGCGGACGCGAGCGTGCTGCAGTTCGGCGCGCTGCGCATCGTCACGACCGACCGCAGCGTGCTCTGGCGCGACGAGGTCTGCGTGCTCTCCAATACCGAATACAAGCTGCTGCTGGTGCTGGCCGAGGCGGCCGGCCGCGTGCTCTCGCGCGACGAACTGCTCAAGAAGATGCGCGGGATCGAATTCGATGGACTGGACCGCAGCATCGACAACTGCATCTCGAAACTGCGCCGCAAGTTCGACGATGCCGATTCAGAAAAGATCAAGACAGTATGGGGCGAAGGGTATCTGTTCTCGCCGTCGGCGTGGAACTAGCCTGTGCTGCCTGCGATCTGCGGCGCCGCTTGAGCCCCCCCCCTATTCGAACAGGGGCACGATCGCCAGCGGCGCGCCATATGTCACGAGCTGGGCGCTCTCGCCGCTGAAACGGTAGGTGGCGCCCGGCAGATCGGCAACGGCGTCGCCCGCAAAAGCCGGGCCGGCCACCAGTTGCAAGGGCTGTTCGCCGTCTGCGCCGCGCAGCCTGACCGAAATGTCGCCACTGTGCTTGGCGAACACCATGCGCACCCCCTCGCAACGCTGCGAACGCGCGCTCGCATCGACATGGCGCGCATAGGCCAGCGCCTGCTCGCAGGCGCTGCGCAGGTCTGCCGTTTCATAGGTATTGTCCGGCTGCGTAGCGATCGATACCCGCGCGCGTAGGGTAAAGCCGCCCAGCCTGCGGTTCGGCGCCAGCACGGCGTTCTCGTCATAGGCCGCCTTCACCAGCGGCAGCACGGTGCGCCCCAGCGCATCGAGCGTCAGGCTGGTACGCACGGTCTTGCCGGTTAGCGCCAGCTGGATGCCATCGGCCAGCACGCCCTTGGCGCGCGGCACCAGCTGCAGGTGGTTCTGCAGCAGATTCTTGGCGCCGCCGTATTTTTCGAACACCACCATGGCGCGGTAGGCATCGCGGTAGCTGGCCCACTCCGGCGCGTACGGTTGCACCTGCGCCGCGGCCAGGCCGGCCGTGGACAGCAGACAAACGCAGGCGGTGGCGTGGGTCAGGCGCATGCTCAGAACCGGTAAGCCAGCGCGGCCGTTAGCGTCGCGCCAACAGGCTGCCCGACGAGCGGGCTGCGGCGTGCGTCGCCCAGCAGCTGGGTCGCCTGCACGGTAGAAGTCACGATCCAGGCGGGCGACAGTGCCCAGTTCCAGCGCGCGCCCAGGTAGACGTCTTTCAGGCCGCCGCGGGGACGGTAGTCGGGGTGGCCGCTGGCGAAAGACTCTTGCGCGCCAACGCCGAAATAGGCCCGGTTGTAGGCGCTATTGACCAAGCTGGCGCCGGCCGACAACGCGACCGTATGATGCGGCGCGACCTGCAGCGCCAGGCGCTGGATGCCCAACTGGGCACGCATACCGTCGCTGTCGTTGCCGGCCCCGGCCAGGATGCTGCCGGTCAGGCGCCAGGCCGGCGCCAGATAATAGTTGAGAAAGCCCCCCGCCTCGAGACGCGGCTTGATCTCGTCCATGCCGTGCAGGCGGTTGGGATTGGCCAGGCTGGCCCGGGCGCTCACCTGGCTTGCCAGGCTGTCCTGCGCCCCGCCAATGCTCGCGCCCGTGCCGGACGGCGAACGGCCTGGATGGAGCGCGGCCAGCGGGCCGTATTCGATGGCCGGGTTGTCCGACCAATGGATGCCGGCCCCCATGCCGGAAATAAAGGCGCCATTGCTCCACTGGACCTGCAGCACCGGCAGCGCGCCCGTCTTGTTGCTGGCCGCCCCATCGTAGCGGGGCGCCGACGCCAGGCCCAGCCCCGCGTACATGTCGCGGCTGCCGTCAGGCATCGGGTTGGTGGCCGGCGTCTGCGCGCAGGCAGCGCTGCTCGAGACGGCCAGGGCCAGGGCCAGGGCGCATAGCTTGTTCATGTCGTGACAACCGGGAGTTCGCGTGCTCATATTTTACGTCGAGCAAGACAAATTCTCACGAATTGTTGCATCAGACGTCCAATCCCCTTGGAAAGGCCAGCGCCTGGCGCTGGCGCCGGCGCGATGGTGCCGCAATCGAGCGCACGATGCTAAATGCGTCGAGCCAATTCTTGTCGCGCTTCATTGCCTGGAAATGAAAAAAACCCGCCGACACTTGCATATCAGGCGGGCAAACGGAAAACCAGATACATCCTGATACCTGATGCTGCCTATCATAAAGACCGGGCGCCGCCGATTCTCCCTCCGACTGTCGGCCAATTGTCATCAATTTGTAAGTATCGCCAGGTAGCTTGCTGCTATACAATGCGCGGAAGGAGAAACTATGTATTACGCAGTATCTGGTAACCGCAAGTGGTGCAGGGTGGGTAGGTGAACCGGATTTTCTTTCGCTTCTTCGTACTGGTGATGCTGTCGATCACGGCGGCCACCTTCGTGATCTATTTCGCATTCAGCCGCCTGTTCGGCGACCCGCTCGAAGACATCGCACGGCGCCAGGCCGCGGCGCAGATCTTCTTGCTCGAACAATACATCGACAAGGCGCCGGCCGACCAATGGCTCACGCGCCTGAACAATGTGCGGGTGGTGTCCGACGTGCGCTACGACCTGGTCAGCCTGGCCGAGGCGAGCTCTAGCATGGGCGGCAGCCGCCGCAGCGCGCTCGAACGCGGCGAGATCGTGCTCGATCCGGCCGGCCGCACGCTGTTTCGCCGGGTGGACCTGCTGGGCGAGCGCTATATCGGCAGCCAGGAAGAAGTGCTGCGCGCGCGTAACCTGCCAGTGGACATCGGGCAGGCGCTCAAGCGTGAGGCGCTACGTTACATCATCGTCGCGATCGCGCTGCTGGTTCCGATCGCACTATGGTCGCGCTCGCATTGGCAGGGGCTGCAGGCGCTGTCGCGCGTGGCCGACGAATTCGGCAGCGGCAAGCTCGGCGCACGGGCGCGCATGAAACCGTCCGCAGCCGTCTATCCGCTGGCCGAGCGCATCGACCACATGGCCGACCGCATCGAAGTTTTGCTCGAAGCGCAGAAAAGTCTGTTGCATTCGGTCTCGCACGAGCTGCGCACCCCGATCGCACGGCTCGAATTTGCGCTGGAACTGCTCGATGCGCGCACGCGCGATCCGGAGCTGAGCCGGCGTATCGGCGCCATGGAAGGCGACCTGCGCGAGCTCGATTCCCTGGTCAACGAACTGCTCGACATGAGCAAACTCGACAGCGCGCGCACCCTGCAGGCCGCGCCGGCCCCAGTGGCGCAGATGCTGCACGACTGCACCGGCATGCTGCCGCCTGCGTCCCATCGGCTGCACTGCCTACTGGCCGAAGACCTGGGCCAGCTCGAGATGGACCGCCGCCTGCTCTCGCGTGCGGTCTGCAACCTGCTGCGCAACGCGCAGAAGTATGCCGCCAGCTGCGTCGAGCTCAGGGCCAGGCGCAGCGCGACGGCGCTCGAGATCATGGTGGACGACGATGGTCCGGGCATACCCGCCGACGAGCGAGAGCGGGTGTTCGAACCGTTCTACCGGCTCGACCGCAGCCGCGACCGCAGCACTGGCGGCTTCGGTCTTGGCCTGTCGATCGCGCGCAAGGCGATCGCGCTGCACGGCGGCACTGTCAGCGCGCACGCGTCGCCACTGGGCGGCGCGCGCATGGTCATTACCCTTCCCCTGAAACGCTGAGCGACAGAATCGTGCCAGCCCTAGCGCTAGCGCTGGCTGGTCTCGGGGACGGTGCGCACGTGGGTGATGCCGTACCACAGGTGTTCCCACCAGTGGTCGCGCGCGCGCACGGTCACCAGGCAGGCCTTGTCGATGCCGCCCTTGAACAGCGGATCGGGGCATTTGTTGGTCATCAGGGCGTAGCGCTGGTTCTCGGCGTTCACCAGGGCGATGGCGAGCCAGATCGCCAGTCCCGCAAAGAAAGCGGCCAGCGACCACGCCAGGTGGTTCACCTGGCTGGTCTCAAACAGGTCGTCCTCGTTGGGCCGGGACCCATGGTACATCCTGAGGACTTCGCGTTCGACGTCGTTGCTCATTTGGTCTTGGCTGCCCTGGCCACGAGTGCGTCCATCACCTGGGCGGTCGCCTGCATCGTCGCTTCCACGCCCTGGATCTTGTTGGCTTCGGCAACCTGGCCCGGCGACACCACGTACTTGCCGTCGATGACGATGGTCGGGGTACCGCTGACCTTGTAGGCGGCCTGCTGCTGGCCCAGACGGCGCAGCTTGGTGGTCACGCCAAACGAATTCCAGGCTTCCATGAACTTGGCTTTGTCCAGACCACTCTTAACGGCCCAGTCGATGATCGCGTCATCGGTCATCAGGCGCTTGCGCTCGATGTGAATCGCACGGAACACCTTCGGGTGGAACTCTTCGAGCTTGCCCATCGCTTCGAGCGTCAGGAACAGGTGCGCTTCCGGATCGTTGGGGCCCTGGAATGGCAAGTGGATACGGCGCAAGACGATGTTATCGCCCTGCTTCTTGACCCAGCCGTTGAGCATGGGCTCGACCATGTTGCAAGCCGGGCAGTGGTAAGCGAAGAACTCGATGACTTCGACCTTCTTGCCCTTGGCCTGGACCGGCTGTGGCGCGCTCAGGGTCTGGTAGTCCACGCCGTTTTTCGGATCTGCCGGCGAGGCAAAGGCAGTGCTGGCGACCATGGTGGCGGCGATGAGGGCAAAACGCAGGGAACGCATAGATTTCCTTCCACAAGTGATTGAGCAAACGCCGCGAGATTACCATCTTTTTGCGTTTTCCCTGCAGCGGGAGGGGCATTTTTGCATTTGCTTACCGTTGTAACGTCTTGTGTTGCATTGGCCGCGGGCGAGCAAAACCGGGTTCGCGCACAGGCGCGCCCCGGTTGTTGGCCTTACTATGGCCTGCGCTGCCTGACCCCTTCGAGCAACTCGCACAAGGCCGCGGCCCCCTCCACCGTCCTGGGCCCGGGCCGCGTCAGCAGTTCGCTATCGACGGTG
Organism: Massilia sp. H6; assembly: GCF_024802625.1. Lineage (NCBI taxonomy): Bacteria > Pseudomonadati > Pseudomonadota > Betaproteobacteria > Burkholderiales > Oxalobacteraceae > Massilia > Massilia sp. H6. The sequence goes on along the minus strand of NZ_CP103371.1, from coordinate 1,606,226 downwards.
AGCAGGTTGCCGCGCTTGCGCGCCGTCATGCCCGGGTACGGCGCCCACACCTTGAGCCCGGGATTGGCCGGGTCGTGGCGCTGGCCGGCCAGGATCGCTTCCGGGTCGGCTGCCAATACCGCCTCGATGCCGACTTGCGGCGCCACGGTGGCAAGCGCCCCGAACACGTTGCGCCCCCCGCAAATGCGGATCGCGTCGCTGGCGATCTGGGCGTCGTTGAGGGTAAACAGCGGCTGGTCCCAGATCTGGTAGAACACCGTCACGGGCGAACGCTGGCCGTAGTGCGCCTCGAGTCCGGCCAGCTTCTTGCGCAGGGCGCCAGCAGCGGCCTGCGCGCTCGCAGTGGTGCCAAGTAACTGCCCGAGCCGTTCGATATTGCTGGCTACCTGCGCCAGCTTGCGCGGCTCGCTATGAAAGATCGGCACCCCTAGCGTTTCGAGCTGGGCGATCTGGCGCGCCGTGTTTCCGGTATGCCAGACCACGATCAGATCGGGCTTGAGGCTGAGCACGCGCTCCATGTCGATCTGGCTGTTGCTGCCCACCAGCGGGATCGCCCTGGCCGCTTCCGGGTAGTCGCTGTAGTTCATGGCGCCGACCACGCGCGCGCCGCCGCCGGCCGCGAACAGCAGTTCGGTGGCGTGCGGCGCCATCGAAATGATGCGCCGCGCCGGTGCCGGCAGCGTGACGCGGCGGCCGGCGTCGTCCACCACGCTGAGCGCCGCCATGGCGCCGGCCGGCGCACCGGCTGCCAGCAGCGCCACCAGGCAGGCCCGCAGCCAGCGTGTCGGCGTGCCCATCAGAACTGGTAGCGCAGCGACAGCTTGAGCTGGCGGCCATCGCTCGGGTAGATGCCCGAGCGGCAGCCGAAAGCATTGCTGTAGTACTGGCGGTCACCCAGGTTCAGGCCGCTGACGGCCGCTTCCCAGGCACCCACGCGGTAGGCGTAGCGCGCGTCCACGGTGGCATAGGACGGGATGCGGGCGCCGCAGGTGTTGGTGAAGTCGTTGCCATAGCGCTGGCTGCCGACCCACTGCGCGCCGAGCTCGGCACTATGGGGGGCAGCCGGCGTCCATGCCAGCCGGGTGCTCACCACGTTCTTCGGCACCAGCACCATCTCGCGCCCGGCATTCGGGCCAGCGGTAAATTGCGCCTCGACGTGCTGCCACTGCCCGCTCAAGCGCCAGGCCTGGCCCAGGCTCAGCTGGCCTTCGAGCTCGACGCCCTGGCGGCGGGTCGGGTCGAGGTTGGTGTTGGCGCCCCAGCCGCCGGACAGGGTCGGGTCGAAGAAGATCTCGTTGTGCAGGCGGTGGCGAAATACTCGCGCCGTGACGCTGCGCGCGTCGCTGCCGGCGCGCACGCCCAGCTCGAGGTCGCGCGACGTCTGCACATCGAGCAGCGCGCCACTCGAGCGATAGCCGTTTTCGTCGGCGTTGGGAATGCGGTAGCTGCGGCCGGCCTTGGCGTGCAGGGTCAGGCTGGGCGCGACATCGATGCTGCCTTCCAGGCTCCAGCCGTTCTGCGACTGCGCGCCGGCGGGTACGCCGAGCATGGCGTTGGCTTCGTCTTTCTCGAAGCGCTCGTGGCGCGCGCCCACTGCCAGGCGCGCATTGCTCAGCTGCGCAAAGCGCAGCTCGTCGCGCAGGTAGAGCGCTTTCGAGTCCTGGCTCGCGCTCGAGCCGAAGCTGGTATCGCGTTGCCAGCGCACCAGGTCGACGCCGGCGACGAATTCGTTGTGCAGGCCATCTACGCGCGCGCTATGGCGCAGGCGCGGCGAGAACTGGGTCTGGCGCGAGCGGTAAGCCGATTCGAACAGCAAGCCATACGCCGCGCGCACCTCGCGCTCGCGATGAGCCAGCTCGGCGGCCAGCTCCAGGCTGCCGATCCGATGCTCGGCAAACGCCGTGACGCGATCGATGTCGGTAGAACCATGATCGTTCGGGGTCAGGCTCTGGCGCGGGTTGTCGATGAACTGCTGCTCGGTGAGCGAACCGGGCAGTCGCATGTCCTGACGCGCGCTGTCGAGCCGCATGCCGAGCCGGGTGCCTTCGGCCGCCCACTGGAAGCCGCCACTGATGCTCTTCTGGCGAAACGCATTATTGGCGCGGTAGTTGTCGGTGCCCTGGTGGGCCGCGGCCAGGTCAAACGAGAGCGGCCCCTGGCCGTAGGCCACCCTGGCGCGCGCGTCGTGCTGGTCGAAACGGCCTCTTTCCAGGCTCAGCGAGCCGTGGTAGCCGCTGGCCTGGCCTGCACCTGCACCTGCGCCTGCGCCGCGTTTGGTGATCACGTTGATGACGCCGCCGGTGGCGCCTTCGCCATAGAGCACGCTGCTGCCGCCGCGCGTGATCTCGATGCGCTCGACGGTATCGACCGGAATCGAGGCCAGGATAGCGCCGGAGAGCTCGTTTTCGTTCATGCGCACGCCGTCGACCAGGATCACCAGGTTCTGGCCGCTGTTGGCGCCGAAGCCGCGCAAGTCCAGGCCGAAGTCGGGCGAGCCGTCCAGGCTCTGGCGGCCGTAGACGCCGCCGATCTTGCGGATCGCGCTGTTGACGTCGAGCACGCCGGCGCGGCGGATCTGCTCGGCGCTGATGACGGTGGCGCCGATCGGCGACTCGGCCGCTGGCGCCGGGAAACGCGCGCCGGTGATGACGACCGCCGGCAGTTCAGCGCCCTGGTGCGGCTGGTTTTGGGATGCAGCTGGGGCAACGATAAAGCAATACGACAAGGCGCAAGCCAGCGCGCGCGGCGTAAAGGCCGGTGCGCTGCGTGGTACGGCAGCAGATTTCATGTGATGGTTCTCGGTAAAAGCACTGGCCTGCGTCCCCGCACACCAGAGTCAACGGAAGACGCAACGGGCATGCGAGCCCATGGCGCTTCCACCTGTCCTGGCCGGTATCCGGGCTTGCAAGTCCGACCGCCTCACCTTCCTATGCGTTGCTGCACAGTGGTATTCGAGGCGGCCTGTCGTCCTGGGCATGACGCTGCAGGACGACGCTTGTTGACCGTTGCGGGGGCAGCACATCCTGGCGGCAGCGCGCAGCGCTGTCGCCTCGTGTTTCCCGTTTAACTGCGCTCGCTGATCGCGGGCGCGGGCACCAAAACGCCGTGATTATAACCTGACAATGCCCAGCGCTTGCGGGCTGGCTGGCGCCCTACGCGCAAATTACGAACCGCGCTTGCCGCGCGCTGCCTCTTCGGCCTTGGCGGCCGCCTTCTCTTCGGCGAGGCGGGTTTTTTCCGCGACTTCGGCGGCATGCTGCGCCAGCGCGGCGGCGCGGCTTGCCGGGGTCTCGAGGCTGATGCGGCCCAGCGCGCCGGTGCGGTAGTCCTGCAGCAGCGTGTGCGCGCCTTTTTCGTAATCGAATTCGCCGCCGCGCACCCGGAAGCCCCGGCGCGCGGCCACGTGCTCGATCAGCGAGATGCCGTCCAGGCCATCGGTCTTCATGCCGTAGCGCGCCGTCAGCAGTTGCGGATAGCGCTCCAGCAGCAGATTGCCCAGGAATTCTGCCACTTCTTCTTCGATCAGCGCGTTGGTGCCGATCGCATGGCTGGCGGCCAGCATCAGGCCGTCGCTGGCCATGGCGATCTTCGGCCACAGCATGCCGGGGGTGTCGACCAGCACGGTGTGCTTGCCAAGGTAGAGCTTCTGCTGCACCTTGGTCACGGCCGGCTCGTCGCCCACCTTCGCTACGCGCTTCTTGAGCAGCGCGTTCATCAGGGTGGACTTGCCCACGTTCGGGATCCCCATGATCATGATGCGCAGCGGCTTGGTCGGCACGCCGCGGTGCGGCGCCAGCGACAGGGCCAGGTCGGGAATGCGCGCCACGTCAAGTGGCTTCTTGGTCGTCATCGGGTAAGCCGTGACCCCCTTGCGCGCCTCGTAGAAGGCCTTCCAGGCGGCAGTGGCGACCGGGTCGGCCAGGTCGGTCTTGTTCAGGATTTTCAGGCAGGGACGCTGGCGGAAATTGCGCAGCTGGTCCACCAGCGGGTTGCAGCTCGCCTCCGGCAGGCGGGCGTCGAGTACTTCGATCACCAGATCGATGTTCTCCATCTGCTCGGCGGCTTCTTTCTTGGCCGCATTCATATGCCCCGGGAACCATTGTATCGACATGCTGTGCTCTCTCAATCTTCAATCAGGGCGCTATTTTACGCTGCTGCCGCGGCAGCGAAGCAACAGACCAGCGGTTCCAGCTGGTCTGTTGATGCATAGCAACGCATTTGACCTTGCACGGGCCACACTCGTGGTCCTGCTGTTGCCTGCCATCCGGAGAAGCCCATGCATGTTGATAACAAGTTCGCCAAGCCCGGCCACATCGTTCGGAACGTCCGCTTCGTCCGCTTCGTCCCCCTAGCCCGCATCGCCGGCCTTGCGCCACGGCGCACCCTGGCGCGCTGGTGCGCATTCGGCATGCTGTGCGCCGTCATCGGCGCCGCCTGCCTGGCCGAGCGTCTCCCGCTGCTGCCGGGCTAGGCGCCGTCAAGGCCGCCCCAGTTCGGGCGCCGGGCCGCAGGCGCTCGGCGGCAGCGGCCGGCCCGGCTCGAAGGCCGCCAGGCGTTCACGCGCGGCATGGCGGTCCCGGGCATACTCGGTCAGGTAGCGGGTCCTTTCCTCGCTTTGCCATTGGGCGTCCGAGATCCCGTTCATGGTCCTGGTGCGGCTGGCATGGACCCGGCCTTCCAGGCGCGGCATCAACAGGCGGTCGGGATCGACGTTCTCGCGCAGCAGGTAGCCGTCGACATCGCGCAGCACCAGCGGCAGCGCCGGCGCTTCGTCGGTCATGAGCTTGCCGAACACGCTCAGCTTGATCTCGCGCGACCCGGTTTCGAGCACGTCGTTGAAGCTCGCCACGGCAAACGGCCGGCCGCGCGCATCGTCCACCCGCCCGCTGACAACATAGCGTCCCGGCTGGCGCACCTCGGCGCGCAGGTAGAAATGCAGCGATCCGTTCTCGACCGCCTCGCGTACCTGTCCGCTCCAGCTGGCCGGCAGGATCGGCGTGTAGACGACATCGAACAGCACGAAGCCCTTGCGGCCTGCCGCCGTATAGCCTACCTCGGTGCGAATGGTGCCGTGAAAGCCCGCCAGGGCGGTCTGCGCGGGCGCCAGCACGGCGCCAAATGCGCCATCGCCGGCGACCGGATCGGCGCCGGCGCCGTCGTCGGCAACGGCCAGCGCCACCCGCGAGGTCGGACGGCTGGCGCCGTAGGTCATGCCCTGGGCCACCGCACGCGTGACCACCAGCGGCACGGTCTCGCCCTGCGCATTGACCGCGCGCAGCGAGAACGCGACGGCTTCGCCGGCAGCCAGGTAGACCTGCGACTGCGAGGTCTGCAGCAGCACCGCACCGGCACTGCCGCCGCCCTCCACGCGCATCGGATTGATCTCGGTGATCGGCTGGTTCGGATACACCTGGTCGGGGTGATGCGCGACCGGACGCGACTCCATCGGGTACTTGCTGCCTTCGCGGTAGCTGCAATAGGTATGGTCGGTGAGCTGGACATGCTCGACCAGCTGGCGGCGGCGCTCGGCACGCTCGTCCGGCACCGGCAGGCCGTCGGCGCCGCCCACCTGGCCGAAGAACCCGGGGCCGCTTGGCGGGGGCGCCGACGCCGCGGCCGGCACGCTCGTCTGCGCGCCGGCCGCGAGCCAGAAGCCCAGCGCGGCCAGCGCCGCAGCACCTAGCCCGACGGGCAAGATGCGGCGCCGCCAGCCGCGCGACCTGGCTGGCGTGTGCCTAGTAGGCACTGTTGACCACGGCGCTACGCACGACTCCCACGATGCCGCCCCAGTTGCCGTTGGCGTAATGGTTATAGGCTTCGCTGTCGTCGCGGAAGCTCACCGAGTGATAACTCCATTTGGCGCTGCCGCCCTCGTTGGCCGCGGTGCCGAGCGCCAGATCGTTGCAGAACCAGTCGCGCGGATTGCAGTAGGAAGCGCCCGCGCTGCCGGCTACGCCGCCGGTGCTGTGGTAGGCCACGGCTTCGTCGTCCTGGCCCGGCAGGATGCCCGAGTACACGGTGCCCTTGGCGGCGGCATACATGTAGAACCAGACATTGCGCGTGGTGTTGTGGTTGTACATGGCGCGCGCGGTGGTCGTCTTCAGGTCTTGCACCAGCGGTTCGGAGGTGGTCCAGGAGCCGGCGTCGGACAGCTCGGAGCCGCCGGCAGCGCCCGAGGCCGCGCGCACCCACTTGATGTTCCAGCCGGTCTGCGAACTGCCGTCGCTGTTGCCGCACACCCCGGCCGAATTGGCGCTGGCATTTTTCTTCAGGCGCGACGAGCCGCCGTAGTTGGCCAGCGTATAGCCCATCATCAGGTCGCCGGCGCTGTGGGTGACGACATAGCACCAGTTGGTGCCGGTGCAGAAACAGTCGAGCGCGTCGCGTACCTTGCCGCTTTGCGAGGCGATGCTGCTGCGGCCATCCCAGTTGACGGCCTTCTTGTTGACGCCCGCCGCGGTCGAGGACGGACCCCAATAGGCGAAATCGTTGTAGTTGCCGATGGCCCCGCCGCCAGTGCGGCCATTGATCCACAGGGTGTAGTTGGCGGCGGATGCCAGGCTTGACGCGAGTAACAGGCACAGCGCGCAGATGATGCGGTTTTGTCTCACTGTCTTTCTCCTTTTGTCGTCGTTGTCGGCCGTATTTACGGCTGAGATCGACTCTATGCCTGACATTTACCCGTGTCAATTTGCACAATTGGAAAAAAGTGTGAGTGTGGCGAAAATGTGCAATCGCGGTGCGCACCGCGCAGGCATGCCGGCCACCCGTGCCGTGCGCGGCGGGCTATTCCAGCTCGGCCAGCGCCTTGACATGCGCCACCACGCTGCGCCCCAGCGCCGACAGCGCGTAGCCGCCTTCGAGGCAGCTGACAATGCGGCCCTGCGCGTGCTGCCTTGCCACGTCCATGATCTGGCGCGTGATCCACGCATAATCGGCTTCGACCAGCCCGATCCCGCCCATGTCGTCCTCGCGGTGGCCGTCGAAGCCGGCCGACACGAAGATCATCTGCGGCCGGTGCGCGTGCAGCGCCGGCAGCCAGTGATCCTGCACCAGCGTGCGCACGGCGTCGCCATCGCACAGTGCCGGCACCGGCACGTTGACGCTGGTGGCCGTGATCGGCTCGGGATCACAGTATGGATAGAACGGATGCTGGAACAGGCTTGCCATCAGCACCCGCGGATCGTTGCGGAAGGCCTCCGCGGTGCCATTGCCGTGATGGACGTCGAAATCGACGATGGCAACGCGCGCCAGGCCATGCACATCCATCGCATGGCGCGCCGCGATGGCGACGTTATTGAACAGGCAAAAGCCCATCGGCGTGGAGGGGGTGGCATGATGACCTGGCGGGCGCACCGAGCAGAAGGCGTTATCGATGTCGCCGGCGATCACGGCATCGGTCGCAGCCACCGCCGCGCCGGCCGCGCGCAGCGCCGCCTGGTAGCTGTGGTGACACAAGATGGTGTCGCCGTCGAGCGGGTAGTAATCGCCTTCGGGCGGTACGTGGTCGCGCACCAGCGCCACCGCGGACGGGGTATGGTTGCGCAAGATGTCCGCGATGGCGGCCAGCGGCGCGCTGCGCTGCTCGAGCAGGCCGTCCAGGCGCGCCAGGATCAGCTGGTCGTCGATGGCCTGCAGGCGTGCTGGCGATTCGGGGTGCCAGTCGCCCATCTCGTGCCGCAGGCAGTCGGGGTGGCTGTAGATTGCTGTGCTCATGGTCTGGTCTGGTGGGCTTGCCGATGCGTGGCCGCTCTTCATGCACGAGCGCGGATGTTCACCCGCGCGGCCGTTCTCGCATAGAATCAGGGCGAAGGCTTGTTGCCGACGCAGTAAAAAAGTTGCCAATGGCGCTAATCTACCATGCCGGCGCCTGCGTCCGCACGGGCGAACGTAGCAGCCCGTACCGAATGGATCACCGGAACCCAATCATGTTCAATCAACTGCATGCCAGCGCGCGCCAGGTCAGCCAGGTCGTGGTCGGCAAAGACCAGCAGGTCAGGCTGGCCATCACCTGCCTGCTCGCTGGTGGCCATCTGCTGCTCGAAGACCTGCCCGGCGTCGGCAAGACCACGCTGGCGCATGCACTGGCGATTTCGCTGGGCCTGAAGTTCAACCGCGTCCAGTTCACCAGCGACCTGCTGCCGGCCGACGTGGCCGGCATCTCGATCTACGAGCGCGAGAAGAACGAGTTCGTATTCCACCCCGGCCCGATCTTTACCCAGGTGCTGCTGGCCGACGAAATCAACCGCGCCACGCCCAAGACCCAGTCGGGACTGCTCGAGGCGATGGAAGAACGCCAGGTGAGCGCCGATGGCGTCACCCGCGCGCTGCCCGAACCGTTCTTCGTGATCGCGACCCAGAACCCGGCCAGCCAGGTCGGCACTTTCCCGCTGCCCGAATCGCAGCTGGACCGTTTCCTGATGTGCCTCACGCTTGGCTACCCGGACGCCGAGGCCGAACGCGCGCTCCTGAACGGCGAAGACCGGCGCGCCATGCTGCGCACCTTGCAGCCGGCGATGCAGCCGCATGAACTGGCCCAGGCCCAACGCGCACTGAAAAATATCCATGCTTCGCCCTCTTTGATCGCCTATGTACAGGCGCTGGCCCAGGCCTCGCGCCAGAATGGCCTGTTCGCCGAAGGCCTGTCGCCGCGCGCCGCCATCGCCCTGCTGCAGGCCGGCCGCGCCTGGGCCGCGCTGGAGGGACGCGACCATGTGATCCCCGAAGACATCCAGGCCGTGCTGGTGCCGGTCTGCGCGCACCGCCTGCGCCCGCTGAAGGCGGCGCACGGCATGGCGCTGGCCAGCCGCGATTTGGTGCTGCAGCTGCAGAAATCGGTCGCGCTGTAGATGGCAGCACGGCCGCGACGATCGTCCGCAGGCGTGCGCGCCTGGCTGCGCCGCAATACCGGCAAATGGCTGCCGCGTGAAGGTGCCCTCGACAGCGCCGAAGTGGTGCTGCGCCAGCACCGCATCTTCATCTTGCCATCGCGCGCCGGGATCGGCTTCGCGGTGCTGCTGCTGGTGCTGCTGATCGGCTCGATCAATTACACGCTCGGCCTGGGTTTTGCCCTGACCTTCCTGGCGCTGTCCTGCGCGCTGGTGGATATGGTCTTCACCTACCGTAACCTGGCGCACCTGTCGCTGCAGCAGGGCCGCGTGCCCGCGGTCTTCGCCGGCCAGGAAGCCCAGTTCGAACTGCATCTGTCCAACCGCACGGCGCTGGCACGCTACGGCGTCTGGATCGATTTCGCCGACCTCGACGCGGCCGGAGCGCGCCACGTGACCGATATCGGCGCCCACGGCAGCGCGGCAGTGCTGCTGGGCGTGCCGACCACGGCGCGCGGCTGGCTGCAGCCGGCGCGCGTGGTGCTGTCCACCCGCTTCCCGCTCGGTCTGTTTCGCGCCTGGAGCACCTGGCGCCCGGCCGCACGCGCCCTGGTCTATCCGCATCCCGAAGAAGGCGCGCCGCCCCTGCCTTCAGGCGGCGACGGCGCCGGCGGCGGCACTGCGGGGGGCAGCGACGACTTTTCGGGCGTGCGCAACTACCAGCCGGGCGACTCGCCGCGCCAGCTGGCATGGCGCCAGATCGCCCGGCTCGACCCGGCACTGGGGGGCCAGCTGGTGACCAAGCATTTCGAGAGCGGCGTCAGCGACGAGCTGCTGCTCGATTTCGCCGCCCTGCCGCCCCATCTCGACCTGGAGCTGCGGCTCTCGCGCATGACGCGCTGGGTGCTCGATGCCGAGCAGCGCGCCCTGCCCTACGCCTTCAGGCTGGGCGCCACGCACTATGCGGCCGCCGTCGGCGCGGCCCACCAGGCGGCCTGCCTGCGCGCGCTGGCGCTGTTCGGGCATGAAGCGCCGGGCTCGAAGGACCCCGCATGAAGGCCGCCTGGTTCGGAGCGCTCGGCACCCTCCCGCGCGACAAGGCCGACACCTTGCTGCTGCTGGCCAGCGTGGTGCTGGTGCTGGCCCCGCACACGGCGCACCTGCCGCTGTGGGTATCGCTGCTGTGCGGCGCCACGCTGGCCTGGCGCGCGGCCGTCACGCTGCGCGGCAAGCGCATGCCGTCCACGCTGGTGCTGTTGCCGGTGGCGGCGGCGGCGATGGCCGGCGTGCAGCTCAGCTTCGGAACCCTGCTCGGACGCGACGCCGGCGTCGCCATGCTGGTGCTGCTGGTGGCGTTCAAGATGCTGGAGATGCATGCGCGACGCGATTTGTACGTGGTGATCTTCCTGTGCTTCTTTCTGCTGCTGACCAACTTCTTCTACGCGCAGGGCATCGGCAGCGCGCTCCTGATGCTGGCGGCGGTGCTGGCCCTGCTCACCACCCAGCTGTCGTTCCAGTTCACCGGCAAGGTGCCGCCGCTGCGCGCGCGCCTGGGCCTGGGGCTGAAGATGCTGCTGTTTGCCACGCCGATTGCCATCGTGCTGTTCGTGGTGTTTCCGCGCCTGGGCGGGCCGCTGTGGAGCATGCCGGGCGCCGGCGGCGCTGGCAGCAGCGGACGTACCGGGCTGTCCGAGCGCATGGCACCGGGGCAGATGTCGAACCTGGCGATGTCGGACGAACCGGCTTTCCGGGTGCGTTTCCAGGGTCGCGTGCCGGACAAGGACCAGCTCTACTGGCGCGGCCCCGTGCTGGACGCCTTCGACGGGGTGGCCTGGACCCGCGGCGGCTCGGTTGCCAGCAGCCCCAACGTGCTGCTAAGCGTGCGCGGCGCGCCATTGTCGTATGAGATCACGCTCGAGCCCTCCGACGCGCGCTGGCTGTTTGCCCTCGAGATGCCGCGTCGCCCGCCGGCCATCGCCGGACAAACAGTCAAGGTGTCGCACCAGCTCGAAATGACCAGCAGCGGCCCGCTGACACGGCGGGTGCGCTACGGGGTGGTGTCGTATCCCGATTACGCGCTCGAGCGTCGCGATGCGCTCGAGGATCAGGGCCAGTGGCTGCTGCTGCCGTATGGGTACAACCCGCGCGCCCTCGCCGCCGGCCTGGCATTGCGCCGGGAGCCGATGCCGGCGCGCCGCGTCAATGCGGTGCTGCGCCAGTTCCGCGAACAGCCCTTTAGCTATACGCTCGAGCCGCCACTGCTGGGCCGCCATTCGGTCGACGAATTCCTGTACGGGACCCGCAGCGGCTTTTGCGAGCATTACTCCGGCGCTTTTGTGTTCCTGATGCGCGCGGCCGGCATTCCTGCGCGCGTCGTCACCGGCTACCAGGGCGGCGAGTTCAATGCGCTCGACGGCTACATGACGGTGCGCCAGTCCGACGCCCACGCCTGGGCCGAAGTCTGGTTGCAGGGGCGCGGCTGGGTGCGGGTGGACCCGACCGCCGCGGTGGCGCCGGAACGGGTGCGCCGCAACCTGGCCTCGGCGATAGATGCGCCGTCTCCGTTCGGCATCGACGCGCTGCGCGGCCTGGCGATGTTCGATGCCGGGCAGGACTCGCTGTTGCGCAGCATGCGCGATGCGATCGGCGCGGTCAGCAATGGCTGGAACCAGTGGGTACTGAACTACACGCCGGAACGCCAGCGTGGCGTGCTGCGCAGCATGCAATCGACGCTGGGCGGCTGGCGCTTGATTGCCTTGTTAGCACTTGTCATCGGATTGTTGCTGGTAGGCAGACTTTTCCTTCGGCGCAGGGAAATCGATCCTGTCGAAGCGGTATACTCTTCGCTGTGCAAGCGCCTGGCCCACCTGGGCCTGGCCCGTGCAGCGGACGAAGGGCCCACCAGCTATGCGGCCCGGATCGCGGCCACGCAGCAGCTAGCGCCGTCATCACGCGAAGCCGCCGCCGAGTTCTTGCGCCGCTACAGCGCATGGCGCTATGCGCCGCCCCAGCCCCAGGCCACGACGCGGCTGGCCGCCACCTTGAAGAACCTATTGTCGCAAGTTAGATGAAATCAATCGTTACCCTGTTTACCGCGCTGGCGCTGGCCGCTTCTCCGATCGGAACCGCCGGCGCCGCAGCGCAAGATCCCCAGTCCCGCAGCGCCTCCGGCAAAGCCAAAGCCAAAGTCAAGGCCAAGGCCAAGCCGGGCAAAGCCAGTTCGCGCGAGCGCGTCGCGGCCAAGTCGCGGCGCGTTGTCAAGACCGCGCCGGCTGCCGCCGCGATCGATTATGACGGCGAGCACAGCAATTTCCTGGAATGGCAGGCCATGCGCGAATTCATCGAGGAGATGGTAAGCAAGCACCATTTCGAGCGCGCCGAGCTGGAATCGCTGTTCGGGCAAGCCCGCTTTATCGATTCGGCGGTGCAGCTGGTCAAACCAATGCCACGGGGAAAGCCAAAGAATTGGCAGGTGTACAGCAGCCGCTTCATCGAGCCAATCCGCATCAAGGCCGGTGTGCGCTTCTGGGAAGACAACGCCGCTACCTTGGCGCGCGCCGAAGCTGCCTATGGCGTGCCGGCCGAGATCATCGTCGGCATCATCGGCGTCGAGACCATCTATGGCCGCGATACCGGCAAGTTCCGCGTGATCGACACCCTGGCGACGCTCGCCTTCGGCTATCCGGAAACACCGAACCGCGCCAAGCGCATGGCGTTCTTCCGCGACGAGCTGGCCAATACCCTGTTGCTGGCACGCGAGCACCATATCGAGCCGTTCTCACTGTTGGGCTCGTTCGCCGGCGCGATCGGCATGCCGCAGTTCATGCCCGGCAGTATTTTGAAATTCGCGGTCGACTTCAATGGCGATGGCCAGATCGACCTGCGCAACTCGACCGACGATGCCATCGGCAGCGTGGCCAATTTCCTGGTCCAGCACGGATGGAATCCGGCTTACCGCGACGCCCCTGCCTGGCCGGCCGAGGTGGCGCCACACCGTGCCTGGGAACCCCTGCTCGAGCGCGGCCTGGCCGCCACCCTGCGCCTCGAAGAGCTGCGCGCGGCCGGCGTGCAGGTCAACGGGGGGGTGCCGGCCGAGCGCCTGTATGGGCTGATCGATCTGCAAAACGGTACCCGGCCGACCGAATACTGGGTTGCGAATGATAATTTCTTCGCTATTACCAAATACAACCGCAGTTATTTCTATGCCATGTCGGTGATCGACCTCGGCAAGGCAGTGAGCCGCGCGCGGGCACGTTAGGCTTGCCTGACGGGAAACTTTGTATCAAGTTGTAACTGCCTGGCCGTACCCCGCGGCAGCCCTGGCCGTGGTTTTCCCCGCATACTCCCCAGGGGTATGCGTTCGTTCGGCGTGGATACTCTATAGAAACATCTACGCGAACGGAATACTCCCCATTTCGTTATCTTCCTGTCAGCGCTTTTCATACTGTGCGGCATCAATGCCGGGATGGTTCTACACTCACGCTTAACCAAAAAACAATGAATGTTTCCGTGAGTTTGTGAGAGAATTGCAATGCGGCTATTGTTGCGAGTAGACAACAATGCCGAGGGCAGCATCTGATTTTTATTGCTAGTAAGTATCAGAATAAAAATTAGTTGTACAATTGAATAGATAATTACGAAATACCAGATTCGGAGTCGAACGCCGCATGGGACTCCGCCCAACCCAAAATAGGATATTGAATCATGACAAACCAAGTCGGCATCGACATGAACAGCGATTCGGAGTCCGATGAACTCCTGCAATACAACCCGAACCGCCTGCTCGACACCCTGATCGAGAACCTGCGTCTGAAGAACGACGCCGCACTGTCGCGCGCCCTGGAAGTGGCGCCGCCGGTGATCTCGAAAATCCGCCACCACCGCCTGCCGGTCGGCGCTTCGCTGCTGATCCGCATGCACGAGGTAAGCGACCTGTCGATCCGCGACCTGCGTTACCTGATGGGTGACCGTCGCGCGAAGTTCCGCATCAGCGACAAGCAGTTCAAGCCAAAAGAAGGCGTCGCGCCATCGAAAGAAGCGTAATGTCTGGCGGCACGCTGCGGGGCCACGGCCCTGCTGCCTGCCAGCAGCGCTAGCCGCGGCAGTGGTCTGCGCTTGTGCAAGCTGCAAGCGCGTCTCGGCTGTGTGGGCGCGCATAGTAAAAAAGCCATCCGTCGGATGGCTTTTTGTTTGGCTGCGGGCCTGGCTTCAAGCCGGGAATACGCCCGTCGACAGATAACGGTCGCCGCGGTCGCACACCACAAACACGATGGTAGCGTTTTCGACGGTATTGGAAATGCGCAGCGCGACCTCGCAGGCGCCGGCCGCCGAGATGCCGCAGAAGATGCCTTCTTCGATCGCCAGCCGGCGCGCCATCTGCTCGGCGGCGGCCTGGCCGACCGATTCCACCTGGTCCACGCGTGCGCGCTCGTAGATTTTCGGCAGATAGGCTTCGGGCCATTTGCGAATACCCGGGATCGACGCACCTTCTTCAGGCTGGGCGCCGACGATGCGCACCGCGTCGTTCTGTTCCTTGAGGTAGCGCGACACGCCCATGATGGTGCCGGTGGTGCCCATGGCGGAGACGAAATGCGTGACGCGGCCTTCGGTATCGCGCCAGATTTCGGGACCGGTGCTCTCGTAGTGGGCACGCGGGTTGTCCTGGTTGCCGAACTGGTCGAGGATGATGCCCTCGCCGTTCTTCTGCATCTGTTCGGCCATGTCGCGCGCGTGTTCCATGCCGCCCGACTTGGGCGTGAGGATGATTTGCGCGCCATAGGCGGCCATGCTCTGGCGCCGTTCGATCGACAGGTTGTCGGGCATCAGCAGCACCATCTTGTAGCCACGGATCGCCGCCGCCATTGCCAGCGCGATGCCGGTATTGCCACTGGTCGCTTCGATCAGGGTGTCGCCCTGCTTGATCTGGCCGCGCTCTTCGGCGCCGCGCAGCATCGACATCGCAGCACGGTCTTTTACCGAGCCGGCCGGGTTGTTGCCCTCGAGCTTGCCGAGGATGATGTTGTTGCGCTCGGCGGCTTGCGCGCCGGGCAGGCGCACCAGGCGCACCAGCGGGGTATTGCCGATCGTGTCTTCGATGGTCTTGTAAGCCATTCTTTGCTCTCTCGCGATTTCCTAAAACGCTATTCTAATCCGGACAGCAAGCTGGCGTATTGGCGCGCTCCAGGACCTGGCCGCGCAGGCCGGTCCTGGCACGCCTTAATTAACGTTGTGGCAGCGGATAGGTGGCGACGCTGACGTTGCCGTCCTTGTCGACCGCCTGCACGCCGAAGAAGACGTTGTCTTTCGACAGCTCCACGGTCGCCTCCACCACGTTGCCCACCCATTTCGCTCCCTGCCAGTTAGCGGCAGTGGTCTCGCGCCACACGATGCGATACCCCGCCAGGTCAGGTTCGGCATTGGCTGCCCAGACCAGGGTCGAATCGTTGGTCAGCTTGTCGGTGCGTAGCTTGACGCCTTGCGGCGCAGCCGGCGCCAGTGCCAGCGAGGCCAGCGACGCGGCGTTCACCCGAGTGACCTTGGCGATATAGTCGTAGTCGTTGAACTCGGCCAGGTCGCCGTAGACCTTGCCGTTCTCGGTACGCAGGTCCTGGTGCTGGTGCGCGAAGTCCTCGGCCGGCTCGGTAAAGCGCAGCGCCGCATAGCCCTGCTCCAGGAAAGGCATGTGGTCGCCACCGCGCAGGTAGCGGTCGGCGCGATGAATCACCGACACCTTGAAATCCTTTACGTAGCGCTCGCCCTGCTCCTTGGTATGGCGCGCCAGCTGGCGCGAGAGCGAATCGCTGTCGCCGCCGGTGGCCACCAACTGGCGCACGGCTTCGCTCATCTCCTTGGTCGCCGGAATACTCTGCGAGAACAGGCGCACCTGCTTGTTATCCACCTTGCCGTTGTCGGCGCGCGAACTGCCGATGATGTCGTTGGTGTACATGCCGGCGACGTTCAGGTTGTTCTTGCGCGCCTGCTCGGCCCAGTGGCGCGCGCCCAGCAGGCCCTGCTCTTCGGCGGCCACCGCCATGAACACGATGGTGGCGTCGAACTTGTACTTGGACATCACGCAGGCCAGTTCCATCACGGCCGCCGTGCCCGAGGCATCGTCATTCGCGCCCGGCGCGTCGGCGGTATGGTTCATGACGTCGGTCACGCGCGAGTCGTAGTGGCCGCTGGTTACATACAGGCGGTCTTTCGATGCTTGCTGGGTGCCGGGCAGCGTGGCCACCACGTTGACGATTTCGGTCGGGCGCGAGATGCGCGCCGAGACCGGGGCGATATGGCTGTCGAAGGCCACCTGCAGCGGGGTGCCGGCGCCGCAGCGCTCGAGCTCGGCCTTGATCCAGCGCCGCGCAGCGCCGATGCCGCGCGTATCCGATTCGGTCTCCGACATCGTGTGGCGGGTGCCGAAGCCTACCAGCTTGGCGACATAGCCTTCGATGCGCTTGGGCGAGATCTCGGCCAGGATCTTGTTGATCTGTGCTTGCTGGCGCTCCATGTTGGGAGCGGGCGCGCCCACGGTGGCGGCGCTGGCGGCAGCCGATCCGGCGGCGAGCAGCGCGGCGAGCAGGGTCGAGGAAATGCGGGTGTGAGGCATGCTTACCTTTCTGGTGTCGTGTGCAGGTCGATATGCACATCTTCTCATGCCGATTGTTCGGTGTCAGTCAATACACCGCGGCGCGTGCATCGACTGCCCGGCCCGTAAAAAAGGGCTGCCGCGGCAGCCCTTCGGGTCATCAGGCGGCGAGCGCCAGCCGGGTCGGCGCCGCAACGCGCGGCTGCCCCACGTCGAGCCGGAACACACTGACCACCTCGGCCAGGCGCTCGGCTTCAGCCTCGAGCGCGGCGGCCGATGCCGTTGCCTGCTGCACCAGCGCGGCGTTCTGGCGCGTGACGTCATCCATCTGCCCGATCGCATGGTTGACCTGGCCGATACCGTTGCTCTGTTCGGCGCTGGCATGGGTGATGTCGGCCATGATGTCGGTAACACGGCGTACCGACGTGACGATATCGTCCATCGTAGTGCCGGCTTCATCGACCAGGCGCGCACCGGCATCGACACGTTCGACCGAGCTGCCGATCAGTTCCTTGATTTCCTTGGCCGCGGCCGCCGAACGCTGGGCCAGGTTGCGCACTTCGGTTGCCACTACGGCAAAACCACGGCCCTGCTCGCCTGCCCTGGCGGCCTCGACTGCCGCATTCAGGGCCAGGATATTGGTCTGGAACGCGATTCCATCGATCACGCCGATGATGTCGACAATCTTCTTGGACGAGGCATTGATCGAAGCCATGGTTTCCACCACCTGCGACACCACGGCGCCGCCGCGCAGCGCCACTTCCGACGCCGATTCGGCCAGCGCATTGGCCTGGCGTGCATTGTCCGCGTTCTGGCGCACGGTCACGGTGAGCTGCTCGACCGAGGCGGCGGTCGCCTCAAGCGTGCCGGCCTGGCGTTCGGTGCGTCCTGACAGATCGCGGTTGCCGTTGGCAATCTCGGTCGAGACGCTGGCAATGCTCAGGGTGCCGTTGCGCACCTGCTCGACGATACCGACCAGGTTGTCGCGCATGCCCTTCATGGCGAACAGCAGGCTGGCCTGGTCGTTCGGGGCGGTTTCGATCTTCACGCCCAGGTCGCCGTTGGCAATGGCGCCGACGATCGAGGCGGCATACGCCGGCTGGCCGCCGAGCTGGCGCAGCAGGCCGCGCGCGATAAACCAGGCGCCGATCGCGCCGGCAGCAATGGCGCCGACGCACAGCAGCACCATCCAGCCGAAGAAGCCGGAGGCCACGGCGCGCGCACCGGCGGCGTCTTCGTTGTTCAGTTTTTCCTGCAGGTCGATGAAGCGGTTGATGCTGGCCAGCCAGTCGACGAAGGCCGGCGAAGCCTGCTGCGCCAGCAGCGCGTTGGCTTCTTGTGCCTGGCCGGCGGCGTGCAAGGCGCCAACCTGTTCGATCAGGGGCTTGGTGCGGCGCTCCTGCTCCTTGATCGCCGCCAGCGCGTCCTTCTCGGCCGCCGAGATGCCATCGAGTTCCTGGAACAGCTTGTCCATCGGACCGGCCGAACGCGCGTAGTTGTCGTCCAGCGTCTTGATCAGCTGCGTCGGCACCGCAGCGGCAGCAGGATCGGCCGCCAGCACCACGTCGCGCAGCGCGATCGCGCGGTCATGCACGCTGCCGCGGAAGTTAATCGCATAGCGCTGCTTGACGCTGTGGACTTCGTTGATGCGGTTGAGGGTTTCATCGATCTGTCCAACCCGGCTGATTGCCAGGCCGGTGAGAATGATCATCAGGAAGAAAACAGCGCCGTAGCCGATTGCAAGGCGGGCACCAATGGTCAGGGACTTCTGTGTCATGGCGGTTTCGTAAGAGTGAAGGGCTGGTCAGGCATACGGGATGCATGCTTTTAGTTGCCCTATGGCAATCGAGAGAATACAGCATTGTTTCAAGCGTAATTGGCAAATTTGGCAAATAGTTGTTTAGATCCAACACATTATTCGTCATGCCGGTGAAGCCCGAATGGCGAATTCGATGAATTTGAGTGAGTGCTTTCTGCGCCGATGCAAGCAACAGACGTAAAAAAACCCGCGGTGCCGCGGGTTTGCCAGAGCTGGCACGTGCTTACATTGCCTCTTTGCGCTCGGCCGGCCTGGCCTTGGCGTCGGCCTTGGCCGACGTCTTTTCGGCCTTGGCGGCGGCGCCGTCCAGGGCCTTGCCGTTGACCTGCAGGCCAGCCTCGGACAGCTTCATGGCCTTCTTGTCGCCCACGCCCTTGACGCGCTGCTGGAAGTCGGCCCAGTCCTTGAATTCGCCTTTGGCGCGTTCGTCGAGGATCAATTTCGACATGCTCGGGCCCACGCCCTTGATACCGTCCAGAGCGGCCGCGTCGGCCTTGTTGACATCTACCTGGGCAAAAGCAAAGCTGGTCGAGGCGGCCAGGGCGGCGACAGCAAGCATCAGTTTCTTGATCATGTGAATGGTTCTCCGTTGGTTTGCGCAAGCTGGACGGCGACGCCGCCCATCCCTGAATTAACGGAGCAGCCCGGCCGCCGTTGACGCCCCTGGCATGAGCCCGATCAAGCGCGCAATCAGTGCGGGAACAGTTCTTCGCGGGTCACCGTTGCCGTGCCCAGCTTGCCCACCACGATGCCGCCGGCGCGGTTGGCCGTGGCCAGCGCTTCGGCCAGCGGCGCGCCGGCGCCCAGCATCGCGGCCAGCGTCGCGATGACCGTGTCGCCGGCACCGGATACGTCGAATACTTCGCGCGCCTGCGCATGCACGTGCAGCACTTCGTCGGCGCTGTACAGGCTCATGCCCTCTTCCGAGCGCGTCAACAGCAAGGCGTCCAGCCCCAGCTCGGCGCGCAGCCGCTGCGCTTTTTCGGTCAGCTGCTGCTCGGTTTTCCAGGCGCCGACCACGCGCTGCAGTTCCGAGCGGTTCGGGGTCAGGATGGTGGCCCCCTGGTAAGGCGAGAAATCGTCGCCCTTCGGGTCGACCAGCACGATCTTGCCGGCCGCGCGCGCGGCCTTGATCATCTCGGCCACGTTCACCAGGGCGCCCTTGTTGTAGTCGGACATGATGATCACGTCATAGCCAGGGAGCAGCGCCTTGAACTGGTCAAGCTTGTCGCGCAGCACGGTCTCGGTCGGCGCGTCCTCGAAGTCGATGCGCACCATTTGTTGCTGGCGGCCGATTACGCGCAGCTTGATGATGGTGGAAATCGCGTCGTCGCGTTTGAGATAGCTGTGGATCGCGGCGCCCTTCAACAGCTTCTCGACTTCGTCGCCGGCCTCGTCGTTGCCGGTCACGCCCAGCAGGCCCGTGTGGGCGCCCAGTGCGGCTGCATTGCGCGCCACGTTGGCCGCGCCTCCCAGGCGCTCTTCGCGGCGCTCGATGCGCACCACCGGCACCGGAGCTTCCGGCGAAATGCGCGAGACCTCGCCGAACCAGTAACGGTCGAGCATCACGTCGCCCACCACCAGCAGGCGGACATTGGAAAGTTGTGGCGCCGCCTGCTGGAGGGCGCTGTCAGCCGCCAGCAGGCGGCTCGGGATCAGGTCTGTCATAGGGGGTCGAGATGCGTCGGTCAGGATGCGTTTTCTTAAAGCGGCGGCTGCCGCTTCAGTTCATCACATTGAGTTCTTCGGTACGGCGTGGCGGATAGGTTTCCCAGCGGCTGCAGCCCGGACATTGCCAGTAGAACTGGCGCGCCTTGAAGCCGCAGTGGCTGCACTGGTAGCGCGCC
Source organism: Massilia sp. H6 (assembly GCF_024802625.1). Classification (NCBI taxonomy): domain Bacteria; kingdom Pseudomonadati; phylum Pseudomonadota; class Betaproteobacteria; order Burkholderiales; family Oxalobacteraceae; genus Massilia; species Massilia sp. H6. The sequence continues at coordinate 1,586,150 of NZ_CP103371.1, read as the reverse complement.
AGTTTCTGGGTGTAGCGCTGCACCAGGGTCTTGACCATCGACAGCTCTTCGAAGACGTGGGCCGGGGCGTCCATCAGGCGCGCCTCGAGCAGCTTGTCCAGGCCCAGCAAGGTGGGATTGCGGCGCAGCTCCTCGACCACCAGCTGCTTGGCCGCCTCGACGCCATCGAGCTCGATCACGGCCTTGAACACCACCTCTACCAGGTCGATCGACGACGCCTCGAGCAGGTAGGAGCGCAGCAGGCTGACGCCTTCCTGCGGCCGGCCCACCTTGCGGTAGCCGTCCATCAGGCGTGCGGCTACCAGCGCCACGTGCGGCACGCTCTGGTGCTCGACGCGGCGCCAGGTCTTGAGGGCGCCCTCGGTGTCGCCCTGGGCCAGCTGGGCGTCGCCGAACAGGATGGTGGTGCGTACGCTGGAGCGGTCGGCCTGCAGCGCGCGGTCGAGCAGCTCCACGGCCTGGCTCGGTTGCAGATGCACGATGGCGTCTTGCGCCAGCTCGCAATAGAACTGGGCGATTTCTTTCTGGCGCGCACCGGCGCCGGATTCCTGCAGGCCGACGGCGACGTCGATCGCGCGGCGCCATTCCTTTTCGCGCTGGTAGATTTCGAGCAGCGCGCGCCGTGCCGGCACCGCATAGGTGGTGTCGACCAGCAGGTTGAAGGTTTCCTCGGCGCGGTCGAGCAAACCGGCCTTGAGGTAGTCCATGCCCAGCTCGTACTGGGCCTGGGCTTTTTGTTCGCCAGGCAGGTCGGGGCGTGCCAGCAGGTTCTGGTGTACCCGGATCGCGCGCTCGGTCTCGCCGCGGCGGCGGAACAGGTTACCGAGGGCAAAGTGCATATCGGCCGATTCGGGATCGAGCTTGACGATCTCGATAAACGAATCGATGGCCTTGTCCGGCTGGTCGTTGAGCAGGTGGTTCAGTCCCTTGAAATAGCCGCGCGGCAGCGAGCGCGACTCGGAGACCAGTTCATTGATATCGACGCGGGCGGCAATCCAGCCCAGGCCGAAGAAAAAGGGGATGCCAAGCAGCATCCAGATTTCGAATTCCATGTGTTTTTATTCTTTGCGGCGCAAATGAGGGCAACTGCGAAGCGCTTACGGCGCCGGGCTCACGGTGTCCGGCTGCTGGGGAGCGGTGCCGGTACCGGCGGCGCTTTGCAGGGCCTGGATGGTGTTCTTGTGCTGCGAGCTCTGGCGGCGCTGGCGGAACACGGTCGGCGTCAGCGCCAGGATACCCAGCGCCGCGCCGGCAATGAAGAAGGCCAGCAGCATCAGCACCAGCGGACCGCGCAGCTCGTAGTTCAGGAAGAAATGCAGGTCGACTTCCTGGGTGTTCTTCAGCGCAAAGCCAAAGAACAGGATGAACAGGATAAAACCGGCAATGGTCGAAACAAATTTCATCAGCTAGGCCCGCTGGTTGAGTGCACGAAGGCGAAGTGTCGCATATTCAACATGATATTTCAAAAGAGCGGACGCCGTGCTTTTCGCTCTGGTTCTAAAAAAAAACGGCATCCCCAGGGGGACGCCGTTCTTGCCTGCCAATTTGCAGACGACTTCAGTCTTCGATGATCGGTTGCCCGACCATCGCGTCCACCCGCTCGCGCAACTGCTTGCCTGGCTTGAAGTGCGGCACCCGTTTTTCGGGCACCATCACCTTGTCGCCGGACTTCGGGTTGCGGCCGATGCGCGGGGGCCGGCTGTTGAGCGCGAAGCTGCCGAAACCACGGATCTCGATGCGTTGCCCGGTCGCCAGGGCGTTGGTCATCGCATCGAGGATGGTCTTGACGGCAAATTCCGCGTCCTTTGCCACCAGCTGCGAATAGCGCTCAGCCAGGCGGTTGATCAGCTCGGACTTGGTCATCTGGTCGCCTCGAGGACTATCAGTTCTTGTTATCGAACTTGGCCTTGAGCAGTGCGCCGAGGCTGGTGGTGCCCGATGCCGCGCTGTTGTCCGAAGACAGCTTGCTCATTGCTTCCTGGGTCTCGACATTGTCTTTCGCCTTGATCGACAGCTGGATGCTGCGAGCCTTGCGATCGATGTTGATGACCAGTGCTTCGACCTTGTCGCCCACTTTCAGGTGGGTGCCAGCGTCTTCCACGCGGTCACGCGAGATTTCCGAAGCGCGCAGGTAGCCTTCGACTTCTTCGCTCAGCGAGATCACGGCGCCTTTTGGCTCAACCGACTTGACGGTACCGGTGACCAGCGAGCCCTTGTCGTTCATCGACGAGAAGGTGTTGAACGGGTCGCCTTCCATCTGCTTCACGCCCAGCGAAACACGCTCGCGCTCGACGTCGATAGCCAGGACGACGGCTTCGAGCTCATCGCCCTTCTTGAAGCGACGCACGGCTTCTTCGCCGGCTTCGGTCCACGACAGGTCCGACAGGTGGACCAGGCCATCGATGTTGCCTGGCAGGCCGATGAAGACGCCGAAGTCGGTGATCGACTTGATCGAACCCTTGACCTTGTCGCCCTTCTTGTGGGTGACACCGAAGTCGTCCCAAGGGTTGGCCTTGCACTGCTTCATGCCCAGCGAGATACGACGACGCTCTTCGTCGATTTCCAGGACCATGACTTCGACTTCGTCGCCCAGCTGGACAACTTTGTTCGGCGCCACGTTCTTGTTGGTCCAGTCCATCTCCGACACGTGCACCAGGCCTTCGATGCCCTGCTCGACTTCGACGAACGCGCCGTAGTCGGTCAGGTTGGTGACTTTACCGAACAGGCGGGTGCTCTGTGGGTAACGACGCGACAGGCCAGTCCAAGGATCGTCGCCCAGCTGCTTGACACCCAGCGAGACGCGGTTCTTTTCCTGATCGTACTTGAGGACCTTGGCGGTGATTTCCTGGCCAACCGACAGCACTTCCGACGGGTGACGCACGCGACGCCATGCCAGGTCGGTGATGTGCAGCAGGCCGTCGATGCCACCGAGGTCCACGAACGCGCCGTAGTCGGTGATGTTCTTGACGACGCCGGTAACCACGGTGCCTTCTTTCAGGGTTTCCATCAGCTTCTGGCGCTCTTCGCCCATCGATGCTTCGATGACAGCGCGGCGCGACAGCACGACGTTGTTACGCTTGCGGTCGAGCTTGATGACCTTGAATTCGAGGGTCTTGCCTTCGAATGGGGTGGTGTCCTTGACTGGACGGGTGTCAACCAGCGAACCCGGCAGGAAGGCACGGATGCCGTTGGTCAGAACGGTCAGGCCGCCCTTGACTTTGCCATTGACGGTACCGGTGACGATCTCGCCCGATTCCATGGCTTTTTCCAGGGCCAGCCACGATGCCAGGCGCTTGGCCTTGTCGCGCGACAGGATGGTATCGCCGAAACCATTTTCCAGCGACTCGATGGCCACGGAAACGAAGTCGCCGACAGCGACTTCCAGTTCGCCCTGGTCATTCTTGAATTCTTCGATAGGGATGAACGCTTCCGACTTCAGGCCAGCGTTGACGATCACGAAGTTGTGATCCAGACGCACGACTTCAGCGGAAATGACTTCGCCCGAACGCATGTCTTGACGTGACAGCGATTCTTCAAACAGGGCGGCAAAGCTTTCCATACCGGTTGCTTCGGTGGTTGCAGTAGACATAAAGGTTATTACTCGAGTTAGCCCAGCAGGCCGGCGTTAATGCGGACTGAACTGGGGTTAGGTTGATACACACCTGCGGCGACGGAATTGCCGCTGCAGGCACCCTGCATGGACGATGTGCTGTGCTGGGGGTGCTTGACGCCGGACTGTCGCCCGGCTTCGCTCACCACGTCGTTCAGCACCTCGTCCCGGCCAAGGTCGGGACCCAGGTTTGACAGCGTCACTACCGTGGCGATGACTCAAGCCGACAGCAGCGCACTGCACCTGGATTCCGGCCTGTGCCGGAATGGCGGTTTTCAGGCTGACTACGCCGGCCAAACCGCCATTTCTAAAACTAAAAACTAGGCATGCGCATACCACGCCAGAACCTGTTCGACCGCTTCCGCAGCCGTCATGTTCGAGGTATCGAGCAGATGCGCATCTGCCGCGGGGACCAGCGGAGCGATCGCGCGCTTTGTGTCGCGCTCGTCTCGCGCCTGCAAATCCACCAGCAGATCGTGCATATTAGCAGAAATTCCTTTGTCAATCAATTGCTTATACCTGCGCTCGGCACGCGCATTGACGCTGGCGGTCAGGAACACTTTTAACTTTGCGCCGGGAAAGATCACCGTGCCCATGTCGCGGCCATCGGCCACCAGACCGGGGGCTTCGCGAAAACCCAGCTGCAGGGAAAACAGCGCCTGGCGCACGGTCGGCAAGGCAGCGATCTTCGATGCCATGTTGCCAACTTCTTCGACGCGGATCGCTGCCGTCACGTTCTCGTTATTCAAGAACACGTCGTCGCCACTAAAGCGCGCCGGCAGGTGCTCGGCCAGCTTGGCGATGCCGTGCTCGTCGCGCAACTCGAGGCCGCGACGCAGCGTCTGCAGCGCCGTCAGGCGGTATAGCGCGCCCGAATCGAGCAGATGAAAGCTCAGGCGCTCGGCAACTTTCGACGCGACCGTGCCCTTGCCGGACGCGGTCGGTCCGTCGATGGCGATGACTGGAACAGGATTGTTCGGCATGGAACCCTTCTTGTTAAAACAGCTCGTTCTTGGCGATGCCGGCAAAGGCTTCGAAATATTCCGGGAAAGTCTTGGCCACGCACTTCGGGTCATTGATGCGCATGGCATTGCCGCGGCGCGCCTTGCCGTCGAGCGAAGCGAGCGAAAAGCACATCGCCATGCGGTGGTCGTCGTAGGTGTCGATGGTGGCGGGCTTGAGCTGCTCGGGCGGGGTGATGCGCAGATAGTCCGGCCCCTCCTCGACCTCGGCGCCAAGCTTGCGCAGCTCGAGCGCCATCGCCGCCAGGCGGTCGGTTTCCTTCACGCGCCAGCTGGCGATATTGCGCAGCGTGCTAGGACCGTCCGCATACAGCGCGGCGATGGCGATGGTCATGGCGGCATCTGGAATGTGGTTGAAGTCGGCGTCGATGGCTTTGAGCACGCCGTTCGAGCGCGCCTCGATCCAGTTGTCGCCGCGTGTGACGATCGCCCCCATGCGCTCGAGCGCGTCGGCAAAGCGCACGTCGCCCTGGATGCTGTGCTCGCCCACGCCCTCGACCCGCACCGGGCCGCCGGCAATCGCGCCGGCCGCCAAAAAGTAAGACGCCGACGAGGCATCGCCCTCGACGTGGATGCTCCCCGGCGACTGGTAGCGCTGGCCCGGATGCACGGTAAACGACGCCCAGCCGTTCTGCTCCACCGTCACGCCGAAGCGGCGCATCAGGTTCAGGGTGATCTCGATATACGGCTTGGAAATGAGCTCACCGACCACGTCGATCGACACCGCGTGGCTGGTCGCCATCAATGGCGCGGCCATCAGGAGCGCCGTCAGGAACTGGCTCGACACATTGCCGCGCACCGCGATGCGGCTCGCGGCAATGCGCCCGCGCCGGATACGCAGCGGTGGAAAGCCCGTCTCGCCCGTGTACTCGATCTGGGCACCGACTGCGTTGAGTGCGTCGACCAGGTCGCCGATCGGCCGCTCGTGCATACGCGAGACGCCGTGCAGCGTATAGTCGCCGCCGATCACGGCCAGGGCCGCGGTGAGCGGGCGGATCGCGGTGCCGGCATTGCCCATGAACAGGTCGGCCTGGTGGACTGGCAGCACGCCGCCGTTGCCGTGCACGACGACGGTGCGTTCATCGACTTCATCCCATTTGACGCCGAGCGCGCGCAGCGCGCCGAGCATCACCATGGTGTCGTCCGAGGCCAGCAGGTCGTGGATCAGGGTGCTACCTTCGGACAGCGCCGCCAGCAGCAGCGTGCGGTTCGAGATGCTCTTCGAGCCCGGCAGGCGCACCGTGCCTTCGACGTGGATGACCGGTTCGAGATCGATGTGTTCGGGGTAGTGTTTCGACTGCGTCATTCAGAATCCTGGGGTTGCTTCGGGGGCGAACCGGCCTCGATTGCCTCGATCCATTCGCGCCGCGCGCGCTGCGCGTTGGCGTAGACAGCTTCGAGGCCGGGTCCGTCGGCGGCGGCAAGGTGGGCCCGCATTGTCGTTAATTGTGCCAGATAAGCATCGAGCTCGTGGAGCAAGGCGTCGCGGTTGGCCAGGCTGATGTCGCGCCACATCTCCGGCGAGGCGCCGGCAATACGGGTGAAATCGCGAAAGCCGCTGGCGGCGTACTGGAACAGCATGCCGGCGTGCGGCTTGCCGGCGATGTCGTCCACCAGCGCATAGGCCAGCAGGTGCGGCAGGTGGCTGACGGCGGCGAACACGCGGTCATGGTCTTCCGGTCCCAGGATATGGATGAGCGAGCCACACAGGCGCCAGGCGGCGGCCACGCGCTCCACATCGGCGGCGGCGTTCTCGGGCAGCGGCGTGAGCACCGTCTTCTTGCCGCGGTACAGGCCGGCCCTTGCCGCCTCCGGGCCGTTCGACTCGCTGCCGGCAATCGGGTGGCCGGGCACGAACTGGCCCACGCGCGCGCCCAGCGCGCGGCGCGCGGCAGCAACCACGTCGCACTTGGTGCTGCCGGCATCGGTGATGAGAGTCGCCGGCTCCAGGTAGGGCAACAGCGAGGCCAGGATCGGCTCGGTCTGCCCTACCGGCGCGGCCAGCAATACCAGGTCGGCGCCGCGCATGGCCTCTTGCGCCGTGCTGCAGACCTGGTCGACGATGCCCAGTTCCAGCGCGCGCGCCAGCGCCGCCGGCGAACGCCCGAGCCCGGCCACGCAGCGTACCGCGCCGGCCTCTTTCAGCGCCAGCGCGAACGAGCCGCCGATCAGGCCGGCCCCGACAATGACGAGCCGGTCGATCATTCAGCCAGGGCCTTGCCCAGTGCGGTGATCAAGGTCGCATTCTCGTGCGGCAGGCCGATCGAGATGCGCAGCCATTGCGGCAAGCCGTAGTTGCCGACCGGGCGCACGATCACGCCCTGCTTGAGCAGCGCCAGGTTCACGCGCGCGCCGGCCGCATCGTCGCTACCGACTTTCACCAGCACGAAATTGCCGAAGGACGGCACGTATTCCAGGCCCAGCGCGTCAAAAGCGGAGGTCATTTGCCGGTAGCCTTCGAGGTTGTTGCGCGCACCCTGCTCGAGAAACGCCTTGTCGTTCAGGGCCGCGATTGCGGCGGCTTGCGCCAGCGAGTTGACGTTGAAGGGCTGGCGGATGCGGTTCATCAGGTCGGTGACCGCCGGCTGCGCAATCGCGAAGCCCACGCGCAGGCCCGCCAGGCCATAGGCCTTGGAGAAGGTGCGCGAGACCACCAGGTTCGGATACTTGCGCACCCAGGCACTGGATTCAAACTGGTGCTCAGGGGCCAGGTATTCGTTATAGGCTTCGTCCAGTACCACGATCACATTGGCCGGGACCTTGTCCAGGAAGGCTTCGATCTGCTCGGCCGCGATAAAGGTGCCAGTGGGGTTGTTCGGGTTGGCGACAAAGACCAGGCGGGTGTCGGGTGCGATGGCGTCTGCCATTGCGTCCAGGTCATGGCCGTAATCCTTGGCCGCGACCACGATCGCGCGACCACCCACGCCCTGGGTTGCCAGCGCATACACGGCGAACGAGTACTGCGCATAGACGACCGACTCGCCCTGTTGCACAAAGGCGTGGGCGGCGATTTCGAGGATGTCGTTGCTGCCGTTGCCCAGCGTGATCCATTCGCTCGGAACATCGTAGCGGGCGGACAGCGCGGCCTTGAGCGCGAAACCGTTGGCGTCCGGATAGCGGCCCAGATCGCTTGCCGCCTGCGCCATCGCGGCGCGGCTCGACTCCGGCACGCCAAACGGATTTTCGTTCGAGGCAAGCTTGACGATGCTGGCTTCGTCGAGGCCGAATTCACGGGCCACTTCAGCGATGGGTTTACCGGCCTGGTAAGGGGCGATGGCACGAACGTAGTCTGGACCGAATTGAGGCATGGAATTCTCGAATAAAGTGAATATAAGGGAGCGCTCAAAGACTGTGCGGATAGGAACCCAGCACCTTGAAGAACGCGGCGTTGTCTTGTAATTCGGCCAGGGCGCGCGCGACCGGCGCGTCGCTCGCATGGCCTTCGATATCGACATAAAAATAGTATTCCCAGGTGCCGATGCGCGCCGGGCGCGACTCGAACCGGGTCATCGACACGCCGTGCCTGGCCAGCGGCGCCAGCAGGTTGTAGACGGCGCCGGCCTTGTTCGGCACCGCCAATACCACCGAGGTATGGTCGCGCCCGGACGGGCCGGCCTGCAAGCTGCCGATCACGGCGAAGCGGGTACGGTTGTGCGGGTCGTCCTGGATATGGGCCTGCACCACCCCTAACTGGTACTGCTGGCCCGCCATTTCGCTGGCGATCGCGGCAACCGTCGGATCCCTGCTTGCCAGCACCGCCGCCTCGGCGTTGGACGCCACGGCGCGGCGCTCGATGCCGGGATGGTGCAGGTTGAGCCAGACCTGGCACTGGGCCAGCGCCTGCGAATGCGCGCACACGACCGTCACGCCGTCCATCGCGCCGGTTTTGGTCATCAGGCTGTGATGCACGGGAATCGAGATCTCGCCGCTGATCACGGTGGTGGTGGCCAGCATCAGGTCGAGGGTGCGGTTGATCGCGCCTTCGGACGAATTCTCGACCGGGACCACGCCAAAGTCGGCGGTACCGGCTTCGGTCGCGCGGAACACTTCGTCGATCGACACGCAGGGCAGCGTTTCGATGGCAGTGCCGAACTGCTGGAAGACGGCCTGCTCGCTGAAGGTACCCGAAGGGCCCAGGTAAGCCACCGTGACGCGCTTTTCGAGTGCGCGGCAAGCCGACATGATCTCGCGGAAGACGGTCTGGACGTCCTGGTCTTTCAGGGGGCCGGGATTGCGCTCGGCCACGCCGCGCAGTACCTGCGCCTCGCGTTCGGGCCGGAACACCGGGGCGTTGGTCTCGGCCTTGACGTGGCCGACTTCCTGGGCCACGCGTCCGCGCTGGCTCAGCAGTTCGAGGATCTGCGCGTCGATCGCATCGATCTGGTCGCGCAAGGGGGTGAGTTTTTCGGACATAGGGTAACCAGAAATCGGGCGTTGGCAAACTCGGGGGGCGGCCTGACCACGTCCTGGTCGGGCCAAGGCAATGTGGGTTACCGTCCCGCAAACTCGTTCAAATAATCGACCAGGGCTTGCACCCCTTCGAGCGGCATCGCATTGTAGATCGATGCGCGCATGCCGCCGACGGACTTGTGGCCCTTCAGTTGCAGCAGCCCGCGCGCCTGCGCGCCGGCCAGGAATGATGCGTTCAGTGATTCGTCGCGCAAGAAGAACGGAATATTCATGCGCGAGCGGCAGCTTGGAGCCACGCGATTCTGGTAGAAATCGTCGGCGTCGAGCGCCGCGTACAGCAGGCGCGCCTTTTCGATATTCGCCCGTTCCATCGCCGCCACCCCGCCCTGCTGCTTCAGGTGCGCGAACACCAGCCCGGCGATATAGATCGCATAGGTCGGCGGGGTATTGAACATCGAGTCGTGCCCGGCCACCGTCTTGTAGTGAAAGGCCGACGGACACTCTGGCAGCGCAGCGTCGAGCAGGTCGTCGCGCACGATCACCAGCGTCAGACCGGCCGGGCCGATGTTCTTCTGGGCGCCGGCAAAGATCAAGCCGTACTGCGACACGTCGACGGCGCGCGACAGGATGTGCGAGGACATGTCGGCCACGATCGGCAGCCGCGCATCGACCATGGGCACGAAGTTGTACTCGACGCCATCGATGGTTTCGTTGGTGCAGATATGCAGGTAGGCCGCGCCCGGCGTCAGGCGCCAGCTGTCCTGCGGCGGCACCGAGGTAAAGCCGCCAGCCTCGCCGGAGGCGGCGATGTTCACGCTGGCATAGCGCCTGGCTTCCTTGATCGACTTGCCCGACCAGGTGCCGGTATGGACGAAATCGATGGTGGCATGCTGCCCGCCGCGGCCTGCCAGGTTCATCGGGATGATGGCGTTCTGCGCCAGGCCCCCGCCCTGCATGAACAAGACCTTGTAGTTGGACGGAACGCCCAACAGTTCGCGCAGGTCGGCTTCGGCCTGCCGGTAGATCGAGACGAATTCCGGACCGCGGTGGCTCATCTCCATCACCGACATGCCGCTGCCGTGCCAGTCGAGCATCTCGGCTGCGGCCTGCTGCAGCACCGCTTTCGGAAGCACGGCCGGGCCGGCCGAAAAGTTGTAGATCTGCGTGGGTTGGGCCATGCGGCGGTCCTTTTCTCTGGCCTTACGGTTTCTGCACGTCCTGCATCACTTCCTGCATCAGCTTGCCCAGGCGCGGCGTCACCACGCGCTGGCCGATGAGCATGCCTTCGGTCGACAGCTTCGGGGCCAGCGTCATCATCTTGCGGCCGACCGGGCTCTGATAGAACGCGGTCAGCTGCTTGATTTCGGCGATCGTGTAGTTGTTCGTGTATAGCGGCACCATTTCGGCGATCATTTCTTCGATCAGGGCCGGGTCGCTGAAGATCTTGCTCAGCGCTTGAGACAAGGACGGCAGCATCTTCTCGATCTTGGCTGCTGCTTCCTTTTTCTGCTCCGCATTCATCTTCGGGTCGGCCTGGATCAAGCCGATCGCCTGCTGGCGCATGATGGCGGGCATGGCCTTCTGCATTTCCACGGCCATCGCATTCATGTTCTTGCGCATCTCCATCGCTTCGAGCATGCCCTTGACGGCGGCGGTAGCCTGCGGGTCGGCAGCTGGCGCTGCGAAGGCGACGGATGGGAGGACTGCGAAAGCGGCAGCGGCGGTCAAGGCGGCGACAAACTTCTTCATTGGTTGTTATGCGGGCCGGTACGCCCTTTGACAGTGTTCACGCGGCAGGCTTACCAGGCCCTGGCGACAAAAAACGGGCCGCATGAAGGCGGCCCGTCCTGCTGCTTCATTCCGGCGCCTGTTCGAGCTCGACTTCTTCGAGGTCGGTCTCGACGATGCGCTGCAGGCCCGACAGCTTGGTGCCGTCTTCCACCGCGATCAGGGTCACGCCCTGGGTCGCGCGGCCCATCTCGCGGATCTCGGACACGCGGGTGCGGATCAGCACGCCGCCGGTCGTGATCAGCATGATCTCGTCCGTCACGTCGACCAGGGTCGCCGCCACCACCTTGCCGTTACGCTCGCTGGTCTGGATCGCGATCATGCCCTTGGTGCCGCGGCCGTGGCGGGTGTACTCGAGGATCGGGGTGCGCTTGCCATAGCCGTTCTCGGTGGCCGTGAGCACCGACTGCTGCTCGTTCTCGGCCACCAGCAGCGCGATGACCTGCTGGCCTTCTTCGAGGTTCATGCCGCGCACGCCGCGCGCGGTACGGCCCATCGGACGCACGTCGTTCTCGTCGAAGCGCACTGCCTTGCCGCCGTCCGAGAACAGCATCACGTCGTGCTGGCCGTCGGTGAGCGCGGCGCCGATCAGGAAATCGCCGTCATCGAGGTCGACCGCGATGATGCCGGCCTTGCGCGGGTTGCTGAAGTCTTTCAGCGGGGTCTTCTTCACGGTGCCGAGCGAGGTCGACATGAATACGTAGTGGTCTTCCGGGAAGGTGCGGTTCACGCCCGACAGCGGCAGGATGACCGTGATCTTCTCGTCGTCATGCAGCGGGAACATGTTGACGATCGGCTTGCCGCGCGAGTTGCGCGAGCCTTGCGGCACTTCCCATACCTTCAGCCAGTACATGCGGCCGCGGTTCGAGAAGCACAGCATGTAGTCGTGGGTGTTGGCGATGAACAGCTGGTCGATCCAGTCTTCGTCCTTGGTCGCCATCGCCTGCTTGCCGCGCCCGCCGCGCTTCTGGGCGCGGTATTCGGCGATCGGCTGCGCCTTCATGTAGCCGGTGTGCGACAGCGTGACCACCATGTCCTGCGGGGTGATCAGGTCTTCGGTATCGAGGTCGCTGGCATTGTGCTCGATCACCGAGCGGCGGGTGTCCTTGCCGTTCTCGGCGTAGTCGGCCTTGATCTGCACCATCTCGTCGCTGATGATGGTGGTGACGCGTTCCGGGCGCGACAGGATGTCGAGCAGGTCGGCGATGTGCGACATCACTTCTTTGTACTCGTTGACGATCTTGTCCTGCTCCAGGCCGGTAAGGCGCTGCAGGCGCATTTGCAGGATTTCCTGGGCCTGCTCGTCGGACAGCTTGTACAGGCCGTCGAGCTGCATGCCATAGTGCTTCGGCAGGTGCTCGGGACGGAAGGCTTCGACGCCGCCGATGGTGCTGCCCTCGGCGGTGCGCAGCAGCATTTCGCGCACCAGCGACGAGTCCCAGGCCTTCTGCATCAGCTCGACCTTGGCGATCGGCGGGGTCGGCGCGGCCTTGATGATCGCGATGAAGTCGTCGATGTTGGCCAGCGCAACAGCCAGGCCCTCGAGCATGTGGCCGCGCTCGCGCGCCTTGCGCAGCTCGAACACGGTGCGGCGGGTAACCACTTCGCGGCGGTGCGACAGGAAGCACTCGAGCATTTGCTTGAGGTTCAGCAGCTTGGGCTGGCCATTGACCAGCGCCACCATGTTCATGCCGAAGGTGTCTTGCAGCTGGGTCTGCTTATACAGGTTGTTCAGCACCACTTCCGGCACTTCACCACGCTTGAGCTCGATGACCACGCGCATGCCCGACTTGTCGGACTCGTCGCGGATGTCGCTAATGCCTTCGAGCTTCTTGTCGCGCACGTTCTCGGCGATGCGCTCGAGCAGCGATTTCTTGTTCACCTGGTAGGGCAGTTCGTCGATGATGATCGCAATGCGGCCGCCATCCTTGCCATACTCTTCGAAGTGGGTCTTGGCGCGCATCACCACGCGCCCGCGCCCGGTGCGGTAACCGTCGCGCACGCCCGAGACGCCGTAGATGATGCCGGCGGTCGGGAAGTCCGGCGCCGGGATGATCTCGATCAGCTCGTCGATCGTGCAGTCCGGGTTGCGCAGCAAGTGCTGGGCGCCGTTGATGATTTCCGCCAGGTTGTGCGGTGGGATATTGGTGGCCATGCCCACCGCGATGCCCGACGAGCCATTGATCAGCAAGTTGGGGATCTTGGTCGGCAGGACGGTCGGTTCTTTTTCCTTGCCGTCGTAGTTCGGCTGGAAGTCGACCGTGTCCTTGTCGATGTCGGCCAGCAGTTCGCTGGCGATCTTGTCGAGACGGCACTCGGTGTAGCGCATCGCCGCGGCCGAATCGCCGTCGATCGAGCCGAAGTTGCCCTGCCCGTCCACCAGGGTATAGCGCAGCGAGAAATCCTGCGCCATGCGCACCAGCGTGTCGTAGATCGACGCATCGCCGTGCGGGTGGTACTTACCCATGGTGTCGCCCACTACGCGGGCGCACTTTACATAGGGACGCGTATGGGTGTAACTGCTCTCGTGCATGGAGAACAGCACGCGGCGGTGCACCGGCTTGAGGCCGTCGCGCACGTCCGGCAGAGCACGCCCCACGATCACGCTCATCGCGTAATCGAGGTAGCTCTTGCGCATTTCTTCTTCTAGGGAAATGGGGACTGTTTCTTTTGCGAATTGATCCATTGGGCGGGTCGACTGCTTTCAGGCTAATGGTTGTGAGATGCAACTGGCGATTCTACCATGGGCCACTTATGGATAGCACAATTCCTCTGCCAGCCAGCGGCCAGGGCGCGGGAGTTCGGTCGTTATCGATGTCGTCATCATGCGCTTAGGGCAATGTTGCAGCAAAACAACGCCTTGGCAAAATATGCACAGGGTTTGATTTAAGAGCAGTCGTACGTTTTTAGTGCATGTGGCAAAATGACAGGGTAATAATTGTTTGTTTTGCAATGCGAAACCACCGCGCTGCAATATGTTAGTATCTTGACCACAACGCTCCGCTGCATGACGCATTGCCACAGGTCCTACAAGCAGCACGGAATTCACCGAAAGGAATAAGAATATGAATAAACTGGCATCCCTCCTGCTCGCCACGACGGTCCTGGCAGGCAACGCGTTGGCGCAAACCGCGCCGCCGTACGCACCGCTGACTACCGACATCAAGGCGCGCACGCCGCACAGCGCCTATGTCCAGGACAGCCGTGGCGTGATCGCCCGTAATCCTTTCGGCCTGTGCTGGCGCACCGGTTACTGGACCCCGGCAGACGCCGTGCCAGGCTGCGACGCCCCGATCTGCGTCGCGCCGGAGAAGCTCGAAAATGGCAAGTGCGTCGCGCCGCCGGCACCGCCGGTCATCGTGGCCCCAACGCCGCCGGCACCAGCCCCGGCGCCGGCACCGGTGCCGACCTCGGAAAAAGTGTCGTACTCGGCTGACGCCTTCTTCGACTTCGACAAGTCGGTGCTCAAGCCGGCAGGCAAGGCAGCGCTGGACGACCTGAGCGCGAAGCTGGGCGACATGAACCTGGAAGTGATCATCGCCGTCGGCCATACCGACTCGATCGGCACCGACGCCTATAACCAGAAGCTGTCGATGCGCCGCGCCGAAGCCGTCAAGACCTACCTGAAAGAAAAAGGCGTGGAAGAAAACCGCATCTACACCGAAGGCAAGGGCGAGACGCAACCGAAGGCCGACAACAAGACGGCCGCCGGCCGCGCCCAGAACCGCCGCGTGGAAATCGAAGTCGTCGGTACCCGCACCGTCAACAAGTAATCCTGGCCAGTGCCAACGAGCCCCGCTTCGGCGGGGTTTTTTTTCGTGGCTGGCAAGTGCGGGCAGGCCGGGTCTGTCACGGCAGAGCCCACGCCTACCCTGCGCGCCGCAAATTTATCCATTTCCAGTATCATCCGCTTATGACCACGAACGCCGACCCCTTAGAAATCCAGAAATTCAGCGAGCTGGCCCACCGCTGGTGGGACCCGACCTCGGAATTTCGTCCGTTACACGAAATCAATCCGCTGCGTCTGGAGTGGATCAACGCGCGCGCCCCGCTGCTGGGCAAGAACGTGATCGACATCGGCTGCGGCGGCGGGGTGCTGTCCGAAGCCATGGCGCGCAAGGGCGCAAAGGTGACCGGCATCGACCTGTCCAAGAAGGCGCTGAAGGTTGCCGATCTGCATAGCCTCGAGTCCGGTGTCGAGGTGCGCTACAAGCACATCGCGGCCGAAGAAATGGCCCTGGAAGAAGCCGGTCAGTTCGATGTCGTCACCTGCATGGAAATGCTCGAGCACGTGCCGGATCCGGCCTCGATCGTGCAGGCCGCCGCCACCCTGGTGAAACCGGGCGGCCACGTGTTCTTCTCGACCCTGAACCGCAATCCGAAGTCCTACCTGTTCGCCGTGATCGGCGCGGAATACATCCTGCGCATGCTGCCGCGCGGCACCCACGACTACGGCAAGTTCATCACACCGGCCGAACTGGCGCACTATGCGCGCCTGGCCGGCCTCCAGGTCGATGGGCTCAAGGGCCTGACTTACAATCCGCTCACCAAGATCTATTCACTCAACAACGACACCAGCGTGAACTACATGGTGGCGTGCAGCAAACCTCTTTGATACCGCTTCTCGACGCCCTATGACTCTCCCGACCGCCCTGCCCGCACCGCGCGCCATCTTGTTCGACCTCGACGGCACCCTGGCCGACACTGCGCCAGATCTCGCCGCTGCCGTCAATTGGCTGCGCACCGAGCGCGGCCTGGCGCCAACCCCGTACGCGGTACTGCGGCCCACCGCCTCGGCCGGCGCGCGCGGCATGATCGGCGCCGCCTTCGGCCTGGCTCCGGGCGACGCCGGCTACGAGGCATTGCGCCTGCAGTGGTTCGACCGCTATCAGGACCATATGGCAGTGCACAGTTCGCTATTCGGTGGAGTCGCCGAGCTGCTGCTGGGCATCGAGCAAGCCGGCATGGCATGGGGCATCGTGACCAACAAGCCATCGCGTTTCACCGATCCGCTGATTCCGCAGATCGGCCTGTCGCATGCGGGCTGCATCGTCTCGGGCGATACCACCGCGCACGCCAAGCCGCATCCGGATCCGCTGCTCGAGGGCGCCCGCCGCCTGGGCATCGACCCCGCGCATTGCTGGTATGTCGGCGACGACAAGCGCGACATCGAAGCCGGCCAGGCAGCCGGCATGGTCACGGTTGCCTGCAACTGGGGCTATTGCGGTGCCATCGAGCCATCGACCTGGGGCGCCGACTACCAGCTCGACACCCCGGCCGACCTGCTGCAGACCCTGCTCAGCGTGGCGCAATCGGCGCGCGTGGCCGCAGCCGCGGCCTGAGCCCCCCGGCGGGTCGGCAATATGCCTGGCCCGCTTACACATCTTTACGTTTGATACAGGTACGCGTCTATCTGCCGCACGGGTCTGCCAGTAATCTACTCCCATACGACAACAGTTTGTCATCTAGGAGAAGAACATGGAAACCACCGCACGCCTCAACCGCATCCACCCCCTGATGGCTGCAGCCGCCGTTTCGGTCGTGATCGTCAGCCTGACCGGCGCCGCAGCGATTACCGGCCTGATGCCAAGCTCGAACAGCGCACCCGACGCCCACGCCGCCCTCGCCGCCGCATCGCCCTATGCCATGCAGCAGCCAGGCATGGTGCCGATGACCAATGCCCAGGGCCAGCTCGTGATGGTGCCGGCCGCGGCCTTGCAAGGGCAGTACGCCACTACCCCTCTGGCCGCGACCCAGGTCACGCCGCAGCTGGCGATGCAGCTGGCCGCTGGCCCGCAGCAAATGGCGATGCCGCTGGCCGCCGCGCCGAGCGCTTACCTGCAGCCAGCAGCCCAGCCGGCGCCGGTGGTGATCAAAGAAGTGATCAAGGAAAAGCCGGTGGTGCGCGTGGTCGAGAAGACCCGCGTGGTGCACCATCACCACACTCCCAAGGCTAGCCGTGCCAGCGAGCCGCGCTACTATCCGCAGCCAGCCCCGGCACCAGTGCAGGCCCAGCCAAACTACGTTGGCATCGGTACCGGCGCCGTCATTGGCGGCCTGATCGGCAACCAGATCGGCGGCGGCAACGGCAAGAAGCTCGCCACCGTGGCGGGTGTGATCGGCGGCGGCCTGCTCGGCAACGAGATCGCCAACCGCAACCGCTAAGCGCCCTCTGGCGGTGCGCTTCGCGCGCACCGCGAGCAGCTTGACACGTCAGCTGCACGCGCCTACAAATTGGAGTACAATCAAAGCTCGTTGGGGGCGACCTGGCTTCGACGTGGGTTGCAAAGCAGCGCAGGGCATACCGAGGACTGGTTACCTCGTAAATACATCCAGAAAATCAATAACTGCAAACGATAACTCGTACGCACTCGCAGCTTAATTGCTGCTAGCTCTACAACACCTCGCCCCTGGGGTGGCCGCAAGGCAGTAGAGTCATTTACAGGGGCTCGCAGTAGGCTGGGTTACTTAGTCAACTGTTAAATAATAGGTAACTCGCTTGTACAAAGGGTGCACATCCCCGTTGTCCAGGTTAAATTAATTGATAGTGCTAAGTATGTAGAACTGTCTGTAGAGTGCTTGCGGACGAGGGTTCGATTCCCTCCGCCTCCACCAGGATTCAAACACAAAGCCCGCCAGGCTTGCGCCTGGCGGGCTTTGTGTTTGAATCCTGCGTTTTGGCTCCGGGAACCGTATCCTCGTCCGGTACGGACGAGGGGCGCAGCCGGGGTTTCTCGCCGCACTGCGGCGAGCCGGCGTAGCGGCCTTGCGCTTGCAAGCGCAAGGCCTCTCCGATTCGCCCATTCAAGCAATCGCGCAGCGATTGTGCCGTGCTGCGATTTGGCCGCGCTCGCTTCTCCAGCGCCCAAAATCCCTACCCTTCATTTGACAATTTCGTTATTCATTACTCTTCGATCGCCAGTTTTTCGCGAGGCTTGCAACATGAACGCCGAGGCGCGGACGTCGCGCAGGCAAGCCTAGCACATGATTTGGAATGGCCTTCTCTACCCTGCTAGACATTTTTGCCATATGATTGGAATGCAGAGCTCATGCTGATCCGAAAAAAGAAATCCCTAATCGATACGTATTGCTTAAAAAATCGATATGAAGATCGTTTATAAAATCACCTACCCGAATGGAAATATTTACGTCGGGAAAGACCTTGCGTATGACATTAATTACTTCGGGAGCGCGAACCATGCGCATGTAGCCCAAGACTTCACCCTCGAGGAACAACTAGATTTTACTTTGAGGAAAGAGGTACTATGGCATTCAACAACGGCATCGGATAAAGAAGGGCGGTCTCAAGAACCAATTGCAACACTGGGTTTAATGGATCGCGTCGGGCTGTAATTGTAGCCGCGCCATATGCTCGGTGTAGACAGCGAGCGGCGTTTTCCAGCTAAGCGTTTCGCGTGGCCGGGTGTTGAGCGAGAGCGCAATGGCATCGAGCTCATCCTGGGAGTAGATCGACAAGTCCGAACCCTTGGGCATGTACTGGCGCAGCAAGCCGTTGGTGTTCTCGTTGGAGCCGCGCTGCCAGGGGCTGTGCGGGTCGGCAAAGTAGATCTGCACGCCAGTGCGCTCGGTGAGGATTTTGTGGCCGTGCATTTCGCGGCCTTGGTCGTAGGTCATCGATTTTCGCAGCGCCGCCGGCTGTCGATTCAGGACGGCTGAGAAGCTGTCGACAACGGAGCGCGTGCCGGCATTGTCCATCTTGGCCAGCACCACGAAACGTGTCGTACGTTCGACCAGCGTACCGACCGAGGAACGGTTGCCTTCGCCTTTGATCAGGTCGCCTTCCCAATGACCGGGAATGAGACGGTCCTCGATCTCGGGTGGACGGATGTGAATGCTTTGCATGTCCTTAATCTGGCCGCGGCGATCGACACCGCGGCTGCGCGGTTTGCGTACCTGGTTATGGTGGCGCAGGCAGGCGATCAGTTCGCGCTTGAGCTCGCCACGCGGGTGCAGGTAGATCGCGTTGTAGATCGTCTCGTGAGAGACCGTTTTATCGCAGTCATCGGGCCACATGGTGCGCAGTATGTTCGCAATTTGCTGCGGCGACCAGAGTTCCTTCAGATAGTGCCGCACTACCTGAAATAGCGCACCGTCGGCGTGAAGTTTGGGTATGCGTCGCGGCGCCATACGTCGTTCGTAACTTTGCAAGTGAGCCAGGTTGGCGTCGTAAGCGCCCGAGCCGGGCGCCCGGCGCAGCTCACGGCTGATCGAACTCGGAGAACGGCCAAGGCGTTCAGCAATAGACCGGATGCTGCACTGGTCGTCGCGCATGGTCATCACGACGGCACGCTCCTGCGTCGTCAGATGGGTATAGATTCGGGGCATGGCGGCACTCTACAGGAAAGAGTGTTGCACTTGGTTTTAGAGACTGCCCTGGATGTGATCGTGCGACAGAATTAACAATGCCAACACGGTTGCAACCATAATGTAAATGAAGCCGAAGACCGCGATTGGTTCCACGTCTGCGGGTGCGTTTGGAAATCGAACTGCCATTACGTTTCGTAGCGCGTCGCCCAATAGCCATTGAACAAGTACCGTGTAAGCCATGGCTGGAAGCAAACCTACTGACACCCACCCAGCGGTTACCTTGAATGTTTCGAGCAGGCTGGGTACTTTACGCCGAGGAAACAGCAGGGCAAACATAGGACGAACCACTACCACGGCGATCATGAAGGAAAAGATTGATATCCAAACCGAACCGAGAATAAATCCCATACCTTTCCGCAGTCGTTATTCAACGATTAGACGCGCCGTGACCCATAGTGCTTCGTATGCCCCGATCTTAAGTTTGGCGGTCTCGTCAGCTTTCACGATTTCAGCTGGTGAGCGCTTGGCGAAGTCCTTCAGTGACTGTGTTAACGTCCAAGCGGATGCACCGTCAACGAAAATCGCCCGGTCGTGTAGTGTGCGTGCAGGTGAGAGACGGACATCAAGCGGTCTTTCAGCTCTGTATTGGGCCACCCATTTGCCTGCTGCTGGGCGCAAACTATCCTTGAATGCCTTCTCATCTGCGAGAAGCCTAAGTGTCACGCCGACAGGTACAGCAAGTCCAAATTCCGTCAATGCTGTCTCGTCCATATACGGATCTACGATAAACACATCGTTACTTGCAGTCTGGAATATTTTCGCCAGAGCAGCATAAGCATCAAAACTGCTGCCAACTGGTATAAAAGAACCTGCTGAAGCACGAGGAACTTTGAGTTCGCAGTGTGCTAATGCTCTGTGTATGATCGTAAACACTTGGTCCAATCCGTTACTGTACACTCCAGAAGGGATATTTTTCACCGCCTGGGTGTACTCAATCGCATCCATTCCTGTTGCTACTCCCACCTCGGTAACTAAAGCATGGCCTCTAGCAAGCCATTGTTGTCCCACCGGGGTTCTAAACTGACTTCGATCATTCACATCTGGCGCTGTCTCTAGAAGTCGACCTAGCTGCACATACAAATATTGATAATCTTTGCTCATCTATTTTCCTTCTACAGCTCGACTCCTGCTCACGTTTTTTCAACGTAGGAGTCTGAATCCAGGAAGCCACTAAACCGCTGGGTGCATCGCTAGGGGCAAGGATGCAAGCGGACGCTTTAGTTGTCCCACCGCTGAGGAATAAAAAAACCGGGCTTCGAGCTTGTCAATATAATGCCAAAGTTTGCGGCAAGAAGCCTTATCAACGCTATATATATACGATAACATTCCGTTAACCTTGCTAAAATCAGATGATTCATGCGTAAATAAGGAAAATATTTGCGCCCTAATTTCTCTGAACTTTCCTCGCCCAATGCCGACCCTATTACTCGACAATACTAGTCCGGTGATCTCTTTCCTCCGCATTGTGCCTTGAATAGCAGTTTTCTTGCGGTTTATCTGAAGCCCCTCTGACGCTATAATTTGCCCAAGAATAGATCGCGCGTTCATTGTTTTTTTGATCGTTTGGGCAGATATAGAAATATCATCCGCGTAGCGCGTGTAAATCAGCCCCCTTGGGCCTGCGTAACCTTGAATACGCGCATCTAATTTCAGACAGATCAAATTAGCCAATTTTGGTGAAGTTGGCGCTCCTTGGGGTAGTCGCCCATCGACGACAGTCAAATTGGTCAGTATCGCAGCGACAGGTTTCGAATAACCTATTGACGAAAAAATATTGTAAACTTTATTTGCTTTTATGCTCGGAAAGAAATCTTTCAGATCTACATTTAAGATGAAATTTGCTCCGACATGAGGGGCAGCATTATCCAAGATCGAGCAGCCGATCTCGAAGCCTTTGCAGTTATCTGATGAGCTTAATTTATTAAGTATATTACGCAAAATCCAAGCTTGGACTGCTTTCAGCTCTCGTGATGGTTGCGCAATTACCCTTACTGTTCCATCCTTTTTAGGAATTTCGTAACGCTTATAAAGGTAATTAGCGCGGTAACTCAAATATCGAATGAGTTGGGGCGAAAGGTGGGTATGCTCCGCCAGATCATCGACAGTTCTGATGAGGGGCAACCCAAAATTCTTGAGCTGAAAGATCTTGCTAGACGTGGACATTGAAATGCGCACCTTTACGCCAAAAGAACCAGATTTAGATCCAGCGAGTGCTGCCGGGCGGCAGTGCGAGTCTGGATTTAAATTTGACATTGCATCAGATTAAATACAGGACAGCGAATCACTATCCAGCGAGGGGTAAAGCTCCTCACTTGCTAAAGGTGCGCAGACGCATTCTATCACACTTTATTGCCGAGTTGCTACGTTGTTCGAAATTTAGAATTTCAACTCGAGCAGCATCTAACTGACGATGGCCAAAGCTACCGCGCACGTGGTCTGTCCCAAGCATGGTTATAGAGTAGCCGGTCAGGTTCCTCGTAATAAACCGCTTTGCCATCAGCCTACCCAATGCCGATCTCGTCGCGATTTCACAAAATTTCGCATCCAACTTGGTAGTCTCTTCAAGTATCTTGTACATACTTACATTATCTATATTGTTGACCAAATAAATACATGGAAGTAAGAAGTTCTCCGCCTCTAAGATATTGCCTATGTGGCGCCGCGTAGGATTGAATTTTTTAATTTTAGCTATACCGTCAACAAAGGTGTCGTAAATCTTGGCTGCCTCTATCGAGTCATCCAGATCATCATAATTCACATGCGCAAGAGTTCCTGACCGCGACGATTTTATCAACCTAAGCGGCCCATAATTTATAAAACTCTTATTTTTCTGGTACTTCTTATTGGCGAAACAAATCAACTTATCGCGCAGTCTCTCATCGTTCGAAAACGCTCCCATTTCGGCCAATGAGCCTGGGCTTTCCGGAAAAATCACGATTGCGTCAACAGAATCCGCCAAAATTGACTCTAGGGTTAGTAGACTGTGTCCTGGCCCTACCAATAAGTCGTCGAAAATATCTTCGGGATAAAAAACTTCGTATCTTTTTTTTTCGGCAAGAATGTCCGCAAGCTTTGAGCGAGCCTTTGACTTATCATTTATATCAGCCCCGCATAAAAATATAGCGACCTTTCTCGTTTTAGATGGCGAATATATCTTTTCTTCAACAACCTTGGCGACCATCAATATTTCTGGCATCGAAAGTTTTTTGATCATTATTACATTCTTCATTAGAGATCGACATGTTGCGACGTTTATATCCCAGACAAAGGATCACTGATAAAATTGCTCAGGTCTGCCTTGGGTCCAAGTGCGAGTTGCCGAAAGAGCTCAAAGGCAAAGAGGCGGTGGCGGTCATGCTGTAAGGTCTTGCTGTAGCGTGCGGGCTGCCCGGTCAAGTCTTACTCTTCGATGATGATGTTCTTTGTCAAAGCATCCGTGCTTACGAACGTCTGCCGACCTATCCATGATCTGCCAATTTCGATGTTTGCTGTCGCGACGAGGGATGCGTCGGGAATGTGGAAATTCGGGAAGTGAAAGCGAATATACTCTGCATACTCATTCACGTCCTTCTCATCGAATCCAAGCTGAGACGGTCGGTAAATTTTGCGCTCCAGTTGTTCCCGTTCTTCCTGTCCTATAAGTCCTTGATAGTGCATGTTCTTCAACAATTGCATACAGGCGTCATGGCTGTGAAACCAATGCCCGTTTTGCCGCCTAAGCATTGTCAGTACACAGGAATATTTTTTAGACCTCAACGGGTTTATGATTTCCGTTTGTTCGTTGCCTGTAATAGCTTTGATCTGAATGCCCGCTGGCATCTTGTTTTCGAGTAGAGTCAGGGGCTCCACATTTCTTATACCGGATTTCTTGCTTTTAACTGTACGAACGAAGCGCACGTCGCTTGTGTCGGTGGTAATGTAGAACATTGGATGAACAAGTTGTGTCTCCTTCAGCCCCGTTCCGATAGCAGTCCATTCATCGATCCACTTTTGGTCAGGTTGCGACCTATGAGAACACCACATAATGGCGTTTCGCTTTAATTTATTATTAGCGCCGCCCTCGTTCAACTTGCGAACGACATAGGCTTCAAACGCGTAGCCGAGGTAGGTGGAAAGATTAACTTTGCTGTAAAACGTCGCCATACCATGTTGGTTTAGGTTTAAGTGCCCAGTATTGAGCCCATCTTGAAGGTATTGGCCGTAGTATTGCATCGAAAGTAACTGGCTGCGGACCTGATGCGGTAGAGCTGGATGGGTTAGATCGATCACAGAAACCGGTAATTCAAAATGGGTAGGACTAAAATCTTGTGGAAGCTCAAGAGCTTCTAGGTGTAAAAATCTATCCATGCGGTGCCTTAGTTAGTCGCTCTGCCCTACAGCATTAGGCCTTCTTATCAGGTAGCTTAGCGATTGCATACATTTTCAATGAGTCAGTGTACGATTTTGTTGTGCGCACGACAAGAAGGGGTTTGTGAAACTTAAGTCATCGGATTTTACGTTGCACCCTCACCTACAACGCGTGCGACGAATTGTTCAGGTGAGCAGTAGGTGCGGTATTCTTCGACATCTCATTCGCTGAATAGCTCAGCGTCTTTCTTACGATGCGGAGGTCAAACCCTAAGGCGATGACGGTCGAGGTCACGTTGGCATGTTGGGCGAAGACAACGGTTGGACCGAATTTCGCTTTGTTCTTTGCGATTTTTTGACAACTTGATAGCTAAGCGACATAGTGCGTTTGAGCATTGGCGAAGGGGGTACGACTGGGGGTATTATTGTTGAGCGAACGAGGAAGTTATTCGTAAGTGTCTGATTTTTCTAAGTTTAGCTGTTCTGTTCGATTCCCTCCGCCTCCACCAGGATTCAAACACAAAGCCCGCCAGGCGCAAGCCTGGCGGGCTTTGTGTTTGAATCCTGCGTTTCGGCTCCGGGAACCGTATCCTCGTCCGGTACGGACGAGGGGCGTAGCCGGGGTTTCTCGCCGCACTGCGGCGAGCCGGCGTAGCGGCCTTGCGCTTGCAAGCGCAAGGCCTCTCCGATTCGCCCATTCAGGCAATCGCGCAGCGATTGTGCCGTGCTGCCAACCGCACTCTTTGAATCCTGCGTTTCGGCTCCGGGAACCGTATCCTCGTCCGGTACGGACGAGGGGCGCAGCCGGGGTTTCTCGCCGCACTGCGGCGAGCCGGCGTAGCGGCCTTGCGCTTGCAAGCGCAAGGCCTCTCCGATTCGCCCATTCAGGCAATCGCGCAGCGATTGTGCCGTGCTGCCAACCGCACTCTTTGAATCCTGCGTTTCGGCTCCGGGAACCGTATCCTCGTCCGGTACGGACGAGGGGCGCAGCCGGGGTTTCTCGCCGCACTGCGGCGAGCCGGCGTAGCGGCCTTGCGCTTGCAAGCGCAAGGCCTCTCCGATTCGCCCATTCAGGCAATCGCGCAGCGATTGTGCCGTGCTGCCAACCGCACTCTTTGAATCCTGCGTTTCGGCTCCGGGAACCGTATCCTCGTCCGGTACGGACGAGGGGCGCAGCCGGGGTTTCTCGCCGCACTGCGGCGAGCCGGCGTAGCGGCCTTGCGCTTGCAAGCGCAAGGCCTCTCCGATTCGCCCATTCAGGCAATCGCGCAGCGATTGTGCCGTGCTGCCAACCGCACTCTTTGAATCCTGCGTTTCGGCTCCGGGAACCGTATCCTCGTCCGGTACGGACGAGGGGCGCAGCCGGGGTTTCTCGCCGCACTGCGGCGAGCCGGCGTAGCGGCCTTACGCTTGCAAGCGCAAGGCCTCCCCGATTCGCCCATTCAGGCAATCGCGCAGCGATTGTGCCGTGCTGCCAACCGCACTCACCGGCACCCGGCAGCAGCCCCCCTTTCAAACTGACTTTTGACGCCTCCGGGTGTCACTCGACAACCCACGACACGCGCAAACGCGCCCACCCGTCCCTCCCCTACATTAAGCATCTCAACCCACAGGAGGTGCGCCATGCACATCATTGGATGGATCCGCCAGGGCGACGGGGCAGCCTGCGGCGGCACCGTGGCCGAGGGCGAGCCGGCATTTGCTCACCAGGGGCGAGCGTTTGCCTTTCAGGGCGCGACGATGTCCTGCCAAAAGAACTGCATGATTGCCGAAGGGTTTGCAGGCTCGACACTCGGCAGTTCCCGCTGTCGGGTCCTGCACGGCATGAAAACCAGTGGGGGTTGCCCGCTACTGTCCACCCTCAACGGACTGGACGGTGTCAGCGCCGCATCCGGTGCGGCGCCGCCAGTGCGCTTCGTCCGGGACGACGCGGGCGAATGGGCCGGCAAGCCCAATGAAGGCTATGACCAGCATTTCCTCGTGCTTGACGAGCACACAAGCGCCCCGCTTTCGAATCGTCATTATCGGCTCAGCTGTCGTGGCCAGACGATCGAAGGAAAGACCGATGCCGAAGGCAAGACGACAAAGCTGGCAGCCGATGATCCTTCGGACGTCGTCATCGAAATCATGCCAGAGGGCTATGTTGGAATCACATCATGATTCCGGCCCCGGCCGCCTACGTCACGGCGAAAGCCGCGATGACGCTCAAAACGGACACCACGCCCGTTACGGTCAAGGTGAATAAACCACGCGGAACGATCTATTGGGGAGGTGCAGGATTAGACGGGGACTATATTGCCGATCAGGTCATTGCATTACAAGAGGTTGGCATCCAACACGTCTATGTTGGAAAACGCAGCTACGGCATGCCGGTAGACACCCTCAGAGCCGGCTTGACGGTTCGTTACAGAGATAGTCCGGTGGACGACGATTGGCATATCAATGGCATGGAGAATGGCGCGTCTTCACAGTTCAACATGATTGGTTACTCCTACGGTAGCTTGTTGGCAGCACAGACCGCGAATTTCTACGCGCACAACGGCCATATTGTCGACCATCTTGTGTTAATTGGCAGCCCTATCGACTTTCATTTCCTGGCAAACCTGCGCGAACAAAAGAACATCAAGCGAGTCATCGTAAAAGATCTGGGCGAACATGGCGACCCGATCTTTGCCGGCATGCCTCAATTGCGCATTTTTCTATCACTTATGGAGCTCAGGGCGCAAATGAAAAAAACACACGCGACCGAGGTGGGTGTTGGACACTTCTATTATGCCGGAACAAGCGCCGAGGGCGGACGCAGACGCAGAAGCCTGGCCAAAACCATCTTTGACCAGGGGCTTAGATAAATATGAATCTTGCCCTGAAAACAGTCTCAGTATTCCTGTTGTTTATCAGCTTAGGAATTCAGATATATATTCTATTCATGCTTTTTTCAGAATTGCTCATCCTGCATCACACCGGACTTGTCACTGCCCTCGGATATAGCTCGAGTCTGGTATTTTCTGTACCGACTTATTTCACCGCACTCACCCTCATCTACTACGGAAATATCACGCTCCGCATGAGGCGGGTGCATGCATGCTATTTCGGATCCCACTTGTTTATCCTGACCTGCATGTTCGCGTTTCCCGGCAATTTCGTTTAAGCGTTTCAGATTGGTTACTCCTTGCCAGCACAGTTGCATAGAACATTTCGAGATCAAAAAAATGGCGCCCGTGCATACAAGGCGCCATTCTCGGAATGATTAGAGTCGCAGCTTAGGACGTCGGCCCCGGATCAGACCCGGCCTGCTGCATCACCATCAATTCCTTCATCAGCGCATCATTGAACGCCGGAATATCTTCCGGTTTGCGGCTGGTAATGAGCTTGCCGTCCACCACGACTTCGTCATCGGTCCATTCCACGCCCGCATTGACCAGGTCATCCTTGATCGCCGCGTTGCTGGTCAGATGCTTCGACTCGGCAATGCCGGCGTCGATCAGCGGCCAGGGGCCGTGGCAAATCGCCGCGATGGTCTTGTCGGCATCGTCGAATGCCTTGATGAAGGCAATCGCCTCGGGAATCTGGCGCAGCCGCTTGGGATTTTCCTCGCCGCCCGGTAGTACCAGCGCATCGAAGTCGGCCGGGTCCGCCTGCGACAGGCTCAGCTCTACTTTGAACTGCTCGCCCGGCTGGTCGTGATTCATGCCCTGCACGCTCTCGCCTGCCTGCTTCGGCGCCACCAGGGTGACCTTGACGCCCTTTCTTTCCAGGAAACTGCGCGGTTCGGTGTATTCCACCTGCTCGACGCCGTCGGTCATCAGGATCGCCACGCGCCTTCCCTTCAGGTCCTGCTCGCTTACCAGATCGACTTCTTCACCCATATGTCCTCCTGTTTTGTTGAACGTCACCATGGGACGATTGTAGGTCGCCCAAGCGGCAGGCGTCGCGCGGATCACCCCGTGCCAGCGGCGCAGGGCGTCCTAAGGGCACCTCGAAAAACCGTCGCGAGCGGAAGCAGTCGTGGCCGAGAAGCGCAGCCGTACTGGCGTACGGTGAGCATCGCAGGCTGCGAATGCGACGCACAGCAGGTTTTTCGCGGTGCCCTTAAAGCAGATAGCACACGTCGTCACGGTCGCGGCGGGCGGCGCCCGTGTCCAGGAAGCCATCCAGGCCAAGCCGGACGTTACCGTCGAGGCGGGCACCGAGCACGTCGTCGCGGTGCAGGACGACCTGCAATTCACGATAAGGAATGTCCACCGCGAAGCGGTCGAGCACGGCGGCAATGGCGCGCGCACCACTGGCGCCGGGCAGAAAGCGCTGGTACACCGCGCCCGGCACCGGGCCGACCCGGATCCGGATGCCGAGTTCGGGCCGCGGCAGCCGGTCGCCCAGTGTCGCGCCCAGGCCGATGTCGCAATTGTTCGCGCCCAGCCTGCTGCGCTCGCCCGGGCCGAGCACATCCCAGCGGCCGGCGAACTGCTCCACCGCGACCGGCACCTGCAGATATTCGCCAAGCACGCCGGCGATCAGGCTCGCCGACACTACCCGGCTGCGCAACTGGGCGGCGAAATAGGCCAGGGTCTCGAGCGGCAGTTCGCCATCGAACGGAGCTTGCCTGCCCGCGCCGCCGAGCGCGGCGAGCTGGGCCAGGAAGCGGTCGCGCCCGTGCTCGTCGGGCCCGCCGCGCACCCGGTATTTGCACCAGGCCCGGTAGAACAAGCTGACCTGCCGGCTCGAGAACGCGTCATGGAAGGCGCGCGGGCCCTGATCGTGGGTCGCATGTTCCCACTCGCCGATGCGCTCGGTGTAGTGCAGCGGCAGCGCGCCATGCGCACCCAGCAGGCTCATGACGGCGGTGCGCAAGCGCAGCCGCGGTGCGCCGTCCGCGCCGCGCTCGCAGGCGAGCGCTTCGATCTCGCTCGCAGGAAAGACCAGCGACAGGCTGTTCTCGAAACGGATACCCGCGTCCAGCGTCGCGCCGTGGCGCCGCAGCCAGCGCACCAGCAAGTCGATCGCCTGGAACAGCTCGAAGTGCCAGGGTTCGTCGAGCAGGCGGTCGATCACACCAGCGCCAGGCTGCCGCTGCGTGGTTCGCATCGCAGAAGCTCCCTGCCGGATTGGGACGAGCGTACGCTCAGGCGCGTGAAGCTGTTGATGTGTACATACAGGCCGAAGAAGCGGCTCAACACTTCGGCGAACACCATCAGGCTGGAGCCGGCAAAGGCGTCTTCATCGATCGTGATGCGCACTTCCGTGCCGTGCACCAGCGTGGCGCCGATCTTGTTGCGGATCCAGGCCGTGGACGGCAGCGCCTGCACGGCGGTGATGCCGGCGATCTGGCGCTGGGTCGCCGCCGAGCGCGCCACGTCGTACAGGGTCAGCACCTCGCGCAAGGCGTCGAGCTCGCCCAGCGAACGGTGGTTGAGCGCGAGCTGCGCCACCAGGCGCCAGTGGGCGCCACCGGCCGCGGGAAACCGGTACGGCGGTGTCGGCTTGCGCAGCAGGTGGATCGGCAGCCCGCTGGTCGCCGTCTCGCTCATCAGGTCGCCGCCGGGTGCGCCCACCCCGGTGGTGATCGCATGCAGTCCGTTGCTGCAGGTAAGCTCGATCGAGGCGATGCATTGCTCGTCCGCCGCCAGCGAAAAGCCGGCATCGGTAAAGCCGATTTTCATGCGGTGGCGGTGCAGGCCGCGGTCGTCGCGGCGGGCGAACCAGTAGCGCTGGCGCAATTCGCCGCCTTCGCCATGGCGCAAGCCGTAGTACGGCCGGTACGGAATCGACTGCGCCACCGCCTGCCCCATGCCCTGCCCGGCGGCCGGTGTCAGGCGCAGTACGTTGACCGCATCGATGCTGTAGACCTCCACGTCTTCTTCGTGGCGCCCCGGAACGACGTCATACATGCTGGTCCGGTGCGTAATGCGCACCGGCATGGCCGCCAGCTGGAACAAGTTGACCACCGGCGTGCAGCCGGGCAGCAGGTGCGCTGCCGAGAGCGTGCCCAGCAGTCGCGCGGCGCTGCTGTCGGCGTGGGGGCCGGTGTGCAGCCCGTTCGCGACCAGGTGCAGGGTGAACCGGTGCGCCGCTGGCGGCAGCAGCGGCGCCACCTTGGCCAGGTCGATATCGATGAAATGAAATTTTTCGGGAAACGCGAAGTACTCGCTCAACAGCCGGTAGGCGCCATGCTCGCCCTGGCGTAGCAGCACCAGCGCGTCGTCGTCGCCAAAGCCGCCCAGGGCCAGTGGCATGCGTTCTAGCTGGCGCCAGGCGCCGCTGTCTTGCGCTTCAAGATAGCTGGCGCCGACCCGCATGAACAGGGTGTCGAGCAGCGCGGCGGCCAGCAGCGGGTCGGCATCGAGATACAGGCGCACGCGCGGCACGCCAAGCTGGTGCAGCAGCCGGATTGGCGCCGCGCTTTCGATCGTCAGCGCCACCTCGCCGGTGGCCCGCGCCGGCAGCCGGACATTGGCCGGCGCATGCACCACCGGCTGGTAGCGCGCACTGGCCACGCTCAGCGGCGCCAGCGTGACCGGGCTGGCGGTGCGGAAGCGGCAGGCCGTGCCCTTGCCGTGCAGGGCGCTCATCTCGGTGCCACGTGGCACGACCTGTATGCCTTCTGCCCTGGACGATGCTTGCAGTCCGGGCGCCGCGCCGATCCGCGCGATCGCGCAAGAGGGTATGCCTTGCAAGAAAAAGGGATACAGGCTGCCAAGCAGGGCTTCGGTGAACTCGGGATAGTCGTCGTCGAGCTTTTTCGACGTGCGTGCATTGAGCAACGCGCAGGCCTGGATCAGGCGGCGGATGTGCGGGTCTTCGCTGCCTTCCGCACCCATGCCCAGCTCGCCTGCCAGGCGCGGGTACTGGCTCGCCAGCTCACGGCCTACCGTGTTCAGGTAGACCAGTTCACGCTCGTAATACGGCAGCAGTTCTTCCATGGCGCCCTCCTGTCGAGACAGGGTTAAGGTCGTGCAAGTTTGCGCCCAGGATCTTGCGTACGCGCAAAAACACCTAAGCAAACAATTCTGCACAGTGGGCAGGACCCAACCGCGCGTCTTGTGATTTAGAGCGCCTAACAAAACCTCTCGACAAACCGCCAACAGATGAGCGAGCAAGCAAGCGACAGGAATGCCTGATGGATGTCTGCTCGCCGCTCGTACCGGATGCGCAATCTGCGGAAGCGGTGTAGCCAACCCAACGTTCGCTCGACGACCCAACGCCATCGTCCAAGCCTTTCGCGCGACTCTACACCGTAGCGCGCAATACGAGCGCCGATGCCCCGACTGCGCAGCCAAGCCCGATGGGCTCTCGAAGCGTACGCTCGGTCAGCATGCAACTTGCCTGGACGTTTGCGGGCACGGCCAGACCACCCTTTCACTGCTGGGATCGACTCTACCAACCGGATGAGGAATCGAGAGTCGTGCACCTGCGCGCCCGAGATCTGGGCCACTAGGGGAAGCCCACGCTCATCCACCAGCAAATGGTGTTTGCAGCCGAGTTTGCCGCGATCGGTTGGGTTTCGGCCCGTGTCCTCGCCTCCAGCAGGTGCCGGTAAGCTTGCAGCGTCAACGCAAGCTCGCTCCCACATGATCTGGTCGTGCTCTCGCAGCCGTCGAAGAATCGCCTCGTGGACGCGCTGCCAAACGCCGGCTCGCATCTATTCGTGAAGTCGACGCCAGTATTTCTTGCCACTGCCGCAGCCGAGTTCGCGCGGCAGGTACTCCCACGGTATTCCAGTCTTGAGAACAAACAGGATTCCGGTCAGGGCCGCGCGATCATCGATGCGCGGGCGGCCGCCTTTCGGCGATGGGCGATCGGTTGGAAGATGAGCTGCTATAAGGGACCATAGGTCTTCGGGAAGAAGTGCACGGGCCATGGCATCAGTTCGTCTACGAATACGGACGCCATATTAGTCCCCTGACTGGACCAGCGTACGTCCGCTATCGACCCATTGCAGACGTCCAGCTCAAGCCTAGAGCTGGCGCCTGCTAGACTTTTTCGGGCTTTGCGATGAGAACCCATGGAATAGCAAACGGACCTGTCAGAGCGACCGTGATGTCCCTTAAAACAGTTCTTTTCAGAAGGCGTCGTTTAGCGATCAGGTGGCAAGCCACTCCAGAGAGCACCCAAATCAAAGCTGGTATGTATGTAGACACGATGAACTCCAGATAGTAGTTGCGTCGAATATAACCGATGACGGCATGCTTAAGTTAGCAACGCAATTCGGAATCGACCGTTGCCCTGACCGTCCGCTCATGGCCGAACCCGGCCGTTCGGTTCAGCATAGCACTATGTCAGGCTGGAAAAGTAACGGACGGTCACGACCGACCGGAATCGACCCGAAGCGGTTATTCAGTCGGCGTGGCTGCGTCTTCTAGATCGTTGTAAAACGCCGGGTACGCATCCCATGAAGCGTAGTAGCAGACAAATTCAGCCTTTGTTTCTCTAGAGCTGCGCTTTTGGCTGATCATTTCAAGCAGTTCTGTCACGCCGTCCGTCTCAAGGAAATAGGCATAGCCTTCCTGCGTTACGTGCGGCGGAATCGAAAAGTCGTCCGCGAACTGAACGATCATTGCTTCACTGCTCTGGTGAAATGGCGCCCGTGCGCATATGACAGAGTCTTCTGGCATCTGAGCCGACAGGAAAATCGCATCGATCAATTTCATGGGGACGAGTTGAGAACGTCGTTTAAATTTCTGGCTATGACCGCTTCTGGCCGAATGCGGACCTATTGTAGCGTCCGCTAACGACCCAAAGCGGACTGTGGGAATTGCTGGGCAGTCGACTCAATCTTCCCGCTAAACCGGTGTGCTACGGGCCGGCGCGGCCGGGTTGAGCGCAATGTTCGTCTGCGTTGCTGAAATAACTTCCTTAGTCGCTTCTAAACACTTAGCAGCGACACCAGCCAGTAAATTGGTCTTTTCTTCTCCATACAGTGCCAATTTCGGATTCAGGCGGAGTTTTATTGCCGCAGCATATAGGTGCGACTCATAAAAGCACCGACCGAGTAGCCAAATTAGACGGACCCTAAAAATAGCTTCTTTCGGCAGATGATTCCAGAACCGTTCGGGCAGTTTGATGCCATCGCCCAATTGCTCTTCTATTTTCGTCATGCGGCCATCAATAAGCAAGTCCAATTTGCCGCGGACAGAATTTATGTCCCAAGAGTGAGACGTGTCATTGCGAATTTTTCGAAGTCTGTCGAGTTCTTCAAGAATGTCAGCACTGATCCAGTTGAACGCATATGCGACCTGTATCCGCTGAGAAAACCGCGACAAACTACCGTATCCAGAAAGCATGGAAGATCGACCGCCGGGGACTCCGCAAGGGATTTCTCTTTTGAACATTTCTTCAAGCTGTTCGTCGGAGAATGAGCATGCAATTACAGGGAGAAACCTAACGTCCTCAACGACAATCAGGCTAAGTATCCCGTTGAGCTTTGACGTGTCGTAGTAAGTTCTATTAGATTTACTGACGAATCGCTCGGCTGCGCTCTTTTCGAAAGCCAAGGTGTAGTTGCGGAAAACTTGCAAGCCATTTTTCTCGACGTGAGTGAGATTTAACGCTGCGATATCAGGGTCCCAAGAATCAGCCATCTACGCTCCAGGTAAAATTTTTACACAAAAGATAGTCTGCTTCTGGCCGATTGCAGACCTTCGTTCAAATGACACGTGCTACCCAAGCGATTAGCAGAGCGCCAGGCACCAACAAGGCTTGCGCGAGGACTGTCCCCGCCAGGCGACTTCCAACCAGCCAGACGATCGCTTTCCTGAACTGGGACTCTGTAACTTTGCCTTCAAGTACGTCGTCAGTCATCCCGGACATATGGGGATCGATAAATATGGCCATCATAATCGTTGCGCCGCCATTAATGATTGAAGACAGGGTACTCGACGTTACCCTCACCGAAGGATCGAGGACGCCTGCATAGAGCGAGGCGAAAACGCCGACAGTCCAGAGCCCGGTCGCCACAACGTTGAGTATGGTGATCCTGATCGATACGCCGTGGCCTGAACGAATGTCGGTCATGTTCTTTGCAGCTGGGACGCTGGCGACATCCTTCACGTATGACAGCCCGCCTTTAAAGAACCCGTGCAGGATCAGCTTGGGGACAGAACGGTGGACCTGAAAATGCAGCACCGCGCGGCAAAACACTCGCTGAAATGTTGGGATCAGAAATGCGCCTGCAATGGTTGCAAGGCTGGCGGAAACAAGGAGCCAACGGAAATCGTCGAGAAGCACACCGTGCGTCACGCTATCGAGATTGGTCTCCACTCGCTTTGCCAAAAAAGGACCAAGGAAAGAATTTGAGGTTCGTGAGACAAGAACCAGGATGCTGAACAGGGCAAAAGAGACAGCGATCCGTCTCGTACGCACCCCTGCAATCCGGACCGAATATGCAAGGGTACCTATGAGGTGGATCACAAACGTAAGAAAACAGATTAGGAGGAGCTGTGCATCCACGAGGCAGTCTCAGTTGGAACCGAAGCAGGCTGCTGCGGATAATTTGCAATCTTATCACCATGCTTGCTACGAGGTATGCAGCAGCGTCAAGGTAGTTGCTATCTACCCGCTGGTGTTAACTTTAAACGTCCGCTTGTGGCCGAACCCGGCCGTTCGGTTCAGCATAGCACTATGTCAGGCTGGAAAAGTAACGGACGGTCACGACCGACCGGAATCGACCCGAAGCGGTTATTCAGTCGGCGTGGCTGCGTCTTCTAGATCGTTGTAAAACGCCGGGTACGCATCCCATGAAGCGTAGTAGCAGACAAATTCAGCCTTTGTTTCTCTAGAGCTGCGCTTTTGGCTGATCATTTCAAGCAGTTCTGTCACGCCGTCCGTCTCAAGGAAATAGGCATAGCCTTCCTGCGTTACGTGCGGCGGAATCGAAAAGTCGTCCGCGAACTGAACGATCATTGCTTCACTGCTCTGGTGAAATGGCGCCCGTGCGCATATGACAGAGTCTTCTGGCATCTGAGCCGACAGGAAAATCGCATCGATCAATTTCATGGGGACGAGTTGAGAACGTCGTTTAAATTTCTGGCTATGACCGCTTCTGGCCGAAAGCGGACGGTTGGCACGGCTCAGTGTACTCGGCTGTTGCCTGCTGAGCAACTAGAGGGTTTTGTTAGGCGCTCTTAGTCAGTAAAATGGCGGGCTGTTCCTATCTGTCGCCTGCCCATGTCCACCGCCACCTCCGCCGCCACGGCCACCTCGCCAGTCCGCACCGAAATTGCCACGCTCTGGCGCCTGACCTGGCCCATGCTGGTGGGTCAGCTGGCCACCGTGGGCATGGGGGTGGCCGATGTGGCCATGACCGGGCATGTCAGCGCCGAAGAGCTGGCCGCGGTGTCGCTCGGCACCTCGGTATGGACCATCGTGCTGGTCACCGTGATGGGCACGATGATGGCGATTAACACCGTCGTGGCGCACGAGATCGGCGCGGCACGCTTCGACCAGATTCCGCATTCGGTGCGCCAGTCCCTGTGGAAGGGCGTGCTCGTGGGCCTGGTGGCCTGCCTGTTCGCGAATGTGTGTACCTTGCTGTTCGACCATGTCGGGCTGGACCAGCCGGTTGCCGACCGGGCGGCGCTGTTCCTGCACGTGATCAGCCTCGGCATGCCGGCCTTTGCCTGCTTCCGGGCCCTGTATGGCTATACCACCAGCATCAACCAGACCATCCCCATCATGTGGATCGCGATCTTCGGCCTGCTGTTCAACGTGGGCTCGAACTGGCTGCTGGTGTACGGCAATTGGGGCTTCCCGGCGCTGGGCGCGGTCGGCTGCGCGGTATCGACGGCGGTGGGCATGTGGCTGATGCTCGCCGCGATGGTGTTCTGGATTCGCGCGTCGCCGGTCTACCGCATGACCACGCCTTTCACCGGCTGGGAAGGCCCGGACTGGCGCGCGATCGGCCAGATGCTGCGCATCGGCCTGCCGATCGGCGTTACCTATTTCGCCGAAGTCAGCGCTTTTGGACTCATCAGCCTGCTGGTGGCGCGTTTCGGCGTGGTGGCAGTGTCGTCCCACCAGATTGCGCTGAACTTCGCCTCGCTGATGTTCATGGTGCCGCTGAGCCTATCGATCGGCATGATGACGCGCGTCGGCCAGGCGATGGGCGAAGGCCAGCCCGAGCGCGCGCGCTTTGCCGGTTGGGTCGGGATCGGGATGTCGGTCGCGTTCGGCGCGCTGTCGGCGCTGTGCATCGCCGTGTTCCGCTGGGAGATTGCGGCCGCCTATACCTCCGACCCGGCGGTGCAGGCCGCCTGTGCCCACCTGCTGCTGTTCGCGGCGCTGTTCCAGCTCTCCGATGCGGTCCAGGTCGCAACCGCCTCGGCCATTCGCGGCTACCAGGTGACACGCCCGCCGATGCTCATCCAGCTGGTCGCCTTCTGGGGCATATCGCTGCCGCTCGGCTATATCCTGGGTCTGGCGCCGGCATGGTTTGCGTGGGCCCCGAGCGCGCCAATGGAAGCCACTGGTTTTTGGATCGGCCTGGTCGTGGCCTTGACGGTGGCGGCCGTGCTCCTGACCTGGTCGTTCGAGAAACTGGCGCGCCAGCGCATCCGCGCCGCGCCGCTCGCGCCAGTAGCGGCAACCGGGAAAGTGCCGACGTAATTACAGCTTTTCAAGAGGGACTCTGGTATCGTTCCGCCGTTGTTGCTGATTAACTTCTACCAGAGACATTTCATGCGCCCTCTCCTGCTCCTCCTGACCGCTTGCGCGGCCACCTTCGCGGCCGTTCCGGCCTCGGCCGAACGCCTGACGCTGGACCGCATCTACGGCGACACCGCCCTGGCCGGTCCCGGCGTGAAGAACCTGCGCGTGTCGCCGGACGGCGAACGCGTTACTTTCCTGCGCGGCCGTGCCGACAACCAGCACCAGCAGGACCTGTGGGAATACAACATGAAGACCAAGACCACCCAGCGTCTGGTCGATTCCAAGCGCCTGGTGCCGAACGAAGAACTGTCGCTGGAAGAAAAGGCAAGGCGCGAGCGCGCGCGTACCGCCGGCCTGTCGGGCATCCTGACCTATCACTGGTCGCCCGACGGCAAGAAGCTGCTGGTGCCGATCGCCGGTGACCTCTACCTGGTCGATGCCGCCCGGCCGGACGCGCCGCGCAAGGTGGCGTCGGGCAATGTAATCGATCCCAAGATTTCGCCGAAGGGCCGCTACGTCTCCTTCGTGCGCAACCAGAACCTGGTCGTGATCGATTTGCAGACCGGCGCCGAGCGCCAGCTGACCCACGACGGCAAAGGCACGATCCACAACGGCGAGGCCGAGTTCGTCGCACAAGAAGAAATGGACCAGCACACCGGTTACTACTGGGCGCCGGACGATTCCGCCATTGCCTATCGGCGCTACGACGAAGCCCCGGTGCCGGTGGTGCGCCGCTTCGAGATCTTTGCCGACCGCACCGAAGTGATCGACCAGCACTACCCCGCCGCCGGCGACCCGAACGTGTTGATCGAACTGATGATCGTCGACCCGGCTACCGGCCAGCAGCGCAAGGTCGACCTGGGTCCCGACAAGGACATCTACCTGGTCCGCGCCGATTTCAGCGCCGACGCCAAGACCCTGGTGTACCAGCGCCAGAGTCGCGACCAGAAGCGCCTCGACCTGGTTGCCGTGGACGTCGATACCCTGGCCCAGCGTCCGCTGCTGAGCGAAACTTCGCCTACCTGGGTCGAGATCCACAACGACCTGCGCTTCCTGAAGCAGAAGAAGGCCTTCATCTGGGCCTCCGAGCGCAGCGGCCGCAAGCATCTCTACCTGATCGGCCTGGACGGCAAGCTGCAGTATCCGTTGTCGAAGGGCGAATGGGGCGTGGACAACATCCTGGCGGTCGACGAAGCAGCCGGCAAGCTCTACATCTCGTCGGGCAAGGACGCCATGATCGACAAGCAGACCTATGCACTCAAGCTCGACGGCAGCAATGCCGGCGCGCCGACCCGCATTACCAGTGGCGACGGCTGGCACGAAGCGGCATTCTCGGGCAACGGCAAGATTTTCGTCGATACCTATTCGAGCCCGACGACACCGCCGCAGGTGTCGATTCGCCGCGCCGACGGCAGCATGGTGGAATGGCTCGAAAAGAACGAACTCAACGCAAGCCACCCTTATGGCAAGCACATGGCCGAGCACCTGCCGACCGAATACGGCACGCTCAAGGCCAAGGATGGCCAGGTGCT
The DNA here is from genome assembly GCF_024802625.1 of Massilia sp. H6. Taxonomy (NCBI): domain Bacteria; kingdom Pseudomonadati; phylum Pseudomonadota; class Betaproteobacteria; order Burkholderiales; family Oxalobacteraceae; genus Massilia; species Massilia sp. H6. The sequence continues at coordinate 1,548,414 of NZ_CP103371.1, read as the reverse complement.
GCACTACTCGATCATCAAGCCGTCGAATTTCGACGCGACCAAGCGCTACCCGGTCTTCCTGTTCACGTATGGCGGTCCGCACTCGCAGCGCGTCACCCGCACCTGGGGCAATTATTTTGACCAGTACATGGCGCAACAGGGCTTCGTGGTGTTCCGCCTCGACAACCGCGGCTCGGGCCGCCGCGAACGCGCCTTTACCGACGCCCTCTACAACAACCTGGGCAAGGTCGAAGTCGAAGACCAGCTGGCCGGCATCGACTGGCTTGCGAAGCAGAGCTTTGTCGATCCGAAGCGGGTGGGCGTGTTTGGCTGGAGCTATGGCGGCTACATGACGCTGCGCCTGCTGGCGGCGGCATCAAGCAAGATCGCGATGGGCGTGTCGGTTGCGCCGGTGACCGACTGGGCACTGTACGACACCCACTATACCGAGCGCTATGTGGGTGGCACCCCGAAGTCCGATCCGCAAGCCTACCAGCGCAGTGGCGTATTCGCGCATCTTGATGGCATGACTTCGCCGCTGCTGCTGGTCCATGGCATGGCGGACGACAATGTTCTGTTTACCAACACCACCCGCCTGATCGACGAACTGGTCAAGCGCAACGTGCAGTTCGACCTGATGACCTATCCAGGCGCCAAGCACGGCATCTCGGGCAAGGTCAACCAGCGCCACGTGTACGGGATGATCGAAGCCTTCTTCAAGAAACACCTGGGTGGGGTGCAGGCAAACTAGGACCGGCTGCTACCCCAAGCGCTGGCCGCAGCCATGTAAATAACAACAGCCGCCCTGGGGCGGCTGTTGCACATCGCTGGATCAGCGATTATGGACGGTGGGTCGTCGTGGTGGTGGTGGTGGTGCGGGTATCGGTCGCATCGTCCAGCGCTTCTTTCACATCGCCCAGCTTCTTCTGGGTCTTGCCTTCGACCTGGGTCGCCAGGCCCTTGGCTTCTTGCTCAGGGCTATCGATTGCATCGCCGAATTCTTCCTGAATCTTGCCGCCGATGTCTTTCATTTTGCCTTCAACTTGGTCTTTGTTCATGGTCTTCTCCTAAGAAAACATGTCCGGATGGCCATGTGTTGAGTCCAGAATAAGTTAGTTGCCTGTGTCCTTCTGTACGCGTTCGCACATAGCGCGCGAGTGTGCCCCGGCGCGCGATATTGCTTGATAAATGCTAATCTTTTATCAACGCGGCGCGCCCGCTCACGGACCGATAACCATGAACGACCCACAAGACAATCTTGCCGCTGACCTGCCCCAGTCCCAGGCCCAGACCCAGCCCCAGGCCCAGTCCCAGGCCCGCGTGGCACGCCGCGCCACCATGATCAGCGGCATTGCCGTGTTGTTCGGCGCCGGCGTGGCCGCGGTGGTGCTGGCAGCCGATGCGCTGCTGCTGGTATTTGCCTGCATCCTGTGCGCCATCCTGTTCTACAAGCTCAGCGACATCGTGGGGCGCAGGCTGCGTATCAATCGCAAGCTCGCGCTGGCGCTGGTGGTCGCCCTGCTGTGCACGATCATTGGCGTGGGCGGCTGGGCCATGGCGCCGCAGATTGCCGAACAGTCCGGCCAGTTGGCGAAAGAAATCCCGGCCGCCGTCGAGCGCCTGCAAAGCGAAGTCCAGCAGCACCCGATCTTGAGGCGCATCGTGGCCGAGCTGCCGCCTCCCGAGCAGGTCGTCAAGCAGATGGGCGCTTTGGTCCCCAACGCCGGCCTGTTCTTCGGCGGCGTTATCGGGACGCTGGGCAATATCATCATTATCCTGTTCGTCGGCATTTATTTCGCCACCTCGCCGCAGCTCTACACCAACGGGCTGGTGCGGCTGGTGCCGCAAAGCCAGCGTCCGCGCGCACGCGAAGTGCAGCGCGAACTGGGGCAAACCTTGTCCAGCTGGCTGCTGGGCAAGGCAGCGTCCATGCTGATCGTGGGCATCGTGACTTCAGTCGGCCTGAGCCTGCTGGGAGTACCGCTGGCGCTGGTGCTGGGCATCATCGCGGGCCTGCTCGACTTTATTCCCTACCTCGGCCCGATCATGGCTGGCATCCCGGCCGTGCTGCTGGCGCTGTCGATCAGCCCTGACCTGGCGCTGTACACGCTACTGCTGTTCGTCGGCATCCAGATGATCGAAGGCTATGTGCTGCAGCCGCTGATCGAAGCGAAGGCGGTCGACCTGCCGCCGGCACTGGTGATCGTCATGCAATTGGTATTCGGCACCCTGTTCGGCTTTGCGGGCGTGGCCCTGGCAACGCCGCTGGCCGCTGGCCTGGCGGTGCTGGTCAAGATGCTCTACATCGAGGATGTACTGGGAGACCGAAGCATGCTTGATCACACGCAGGGCTGATTGCGGCGGCCCACGAAAAAGCCGCGCGGTGCGCGGCTTTTTCGTAGCAACAATCAATGCGTGTCAGCGGTTGCCCTTGATGCTTTCTTTCACATCGCCGGCCTTCTCTTGCACCTTGCCTTCGGCCTGGTTGGACATGCCTTCGCGCTGCTGCTGGCGGTTGCCAGTGACTTCGCCGGTTTTTTCCTGAATCTTGCCGCCGACGTCTTTGGCCTTGCCCTTGATCTGGTCTTCGTTCATTGCAATCACCTCGTGTGCTTGTGAATGAAGTTCTACCTTAGGCGCAAACACGGCATCGCTCCGTTCGCCATTTAACACTTCGGCTTGCGCCATACGCTGGCCAGCCAGGGTTGCTGCTCGCGCGGTAGGCCTGGCGGGCGATAGTAATGATGCAGGGCAACGAAGCCGGCAGCGCTCAGGTAGCGCTCCCAGGCAGGATAGTCGTAATAACTGCCATAGCGCGGACCGTTCCAGCCTTCCTGGTTGTCGCCGCGCGGATTCGAGCTGAACAGGACGCCACCGGGTTTCAGCGCGCCATGAAGCTGTGCCAGCACCGCCGGTAGTGCGGCGCTCGGTACATGGAACAGCGAGGCATTGGCATAAATTCCGTCGAACGTGTCCGCGGGCAGGTCAAGGTGCAGGAAATCCTGGCACCAGACCTCGCAACCGCTGTAGTCGCGCGCCATCTCGGCGAAGCGTTCGCTGCCGTCCAGGCCGATGGCTTTGTGACCAAGCATGGTGAAGGTCTTGAGGTCGCGGCCAGGACCGCAGCCGAGATCGAGGAGCGTCAATGGCGCCGGTGCCTCGATCGCGCCCAGCAGCGCATCGATGTTCTGACGCACGTCATGGTCGATGGTGCCGGCGAAAAAGGATTCGGCATTAAGGTTGTAATGCTCGAGCGTGCGGTGAGAGATGTCGTCGGGGGTCATGGGCGTGCCTGGGAGTGATGCCGTATTATCGCCGAAAAAAATATGTCGATTATTTTGTCCGTAACCCTAAAGTTCCGGAATACGCATCCGTAAATGGGAAGACAGCCGGCAATCCAGCCGCTGCAGCCTGCCTTGGTGCTCATATGAAATCGAACGACGTTCTCTCGATGTACGACAAACTCGCTGGCGTAAGCGGCCAGATGAAGAGCGCGGCACAGGCGGGCGACTGGACAGCTTTCGATACCTTGAACGTGCAGGCAAGCGTCACTGCCGCTGCTGCCCTGTGCGGCGTGCCGGCGCTGGAAGGCGCCCAGCGCCAGCGCAAGATCGACTTGATCAAGCAGCTGATGGCCAACGACCGCGCGATCCGCGACGTCACCGAACCGTGGATGGGCCAGCTGGACCGCGCCCTGTGCGCGCACTGATTCGCCAGCAATTCGGACAAAGGCACCTGCGGGTGCCTTTGTTATTGCGGGCAAGACGGAATGGCGTTGGGCCTCGGCTGGTGCGCTAGTCTTCCAGCTTGCTCAGTTTTCCCAGGCAACGCCGCTGGAAGCTGTTCAATCCTTCAGTGACCAGGACATCGTCCTGCGCGAGCATTCCCGCATCGATCAGGATGCGCAGCTTGGCAATATGGTCTCCCTGCGCCAGAGACTGTGCCAGGTTCGACGCGTCCGGTTCGCCCGCCTGTGCAATAGCCTGCGTGACCTCGCCCGGAAAATCCCAGTGCGCCGCGATCACCGCCGACAATTGCCGGCTGCACGCCAGCAGCGCGATACCGAATTCGGGGGAAGCCGGCACCTTGCCATTCTGGCAAACCCGGTCGGCCAGGCGGAAGGCAACGATCAGGCCGACATCCTGCATCAGCCCGGCCAGGCAGGCAGAGAAAATGTCGGCGCTCAGTCCCGGCGCCATCAGGCTGGCGGCAACCGCGCATTTTTCGGAATGGTTCCAGACCTGCGGCGCTACCCGCCGCGCAAAACCGGCCTCGTGCATGCGGATGATCGGGCGAAAAGCGACCCGGGCCAGCAGCATGCGCAAGCCATTCTGCCCCAGCAGCATGATGGCGGCATCCATGGTCTTGATCGGGGTCAGCGGCCGGTAATAGGCGCTGTTGGCTTCGCGCAGCACATCGGCGACCAGCACGACGTCTTGCGCCACCTGCTGCGCCAATTCTCCGGTGCTGACGCTGTCATCGCGCAGGCTGCGCAGCAGCCTGGGGATCAGCTCCGGCACCCGCGGCACCAGTTCGGCAGCAAGGCCAGGGCTGTGCGCCAGGCTGCGCACCTGATCGAGAATATGGTGCTCGGTTTCTGGCAGTGCGAGCTCGCCGGCCGAACCCAGCAGCCAACGGTAATACAGCGCGTCGACCTGCCCGGCATCGGCCGGATTGGCGGCATCAAGATGCGCAGGCTCGGCCTCGACCGCCTGCGCCTGGGTGTCTGCACTGCTGCTCAATAAACGATTGATCCAATTTTTCATGCTAGCCCGCTTCGATAGACAGGATTGTAGCGCCGTTCGGTAGTGGGCAGGATGGCGGTCATGCAGATGGGGTAGCACAAAGAAAACCCGGCTGGAAACGCCAACGGCGCCCGCGGGCGCCTGGGTCTAACTGCCGAGCACAATGCTCGGACATGAACTGCCGAGCGCGATGCTCGGACATGGAATGAGGGAGAGCGAGCGCCAGGTATCTCCTGGCGTCGCCTCTTGCCGGTTGCATCCGGCGTTCGCTGCCGCAGTTGGCATGCGAACCGCTTCCGGACACAGGCGTTTCTTCAACGTTGTCTGCTTTCCGCGCCACGCTATCGTTGGTGACTGCGCCAGACCTCTGTGCCGTTTGTGATCTAAACGACCACAATTTAAGTATAACGTAAAAATCAAGCTTGTGTAGACGAGTTGTGCGCGGCGGCGGCTGGCGTCGCCTTTGCCGTCTTGCCCAAGCCGCCCAGCCGCGCTTTCAGGCGCGCGCCCAGGGGCACGGTCGGCTCCACATGGCGCGCCGTAGCGCCACCCTTGCCCTTCTTGCTGCGGCGCCATAGCATTACTGCGCCGGCAATCAGTAGCAGCAGGCCGGCGATGGCGCTGGCGACCAGCAGCCATGGCGTAGCGGCCTGCGGCGGCGCGGCGGGCTGGTTCTTCTTCGGCTTGATCGGTGCGGCGGCCGGCCCCGCCGCCGCCGCGGGGGTCGGTGCCGCGCCGACCGCTACCTGCAGCAGCTTGACCTTGTCTTCGAGCCCGTCGAGCTGCCCGAGCAGCGCGGCATTCTTCGCCTCCAGCACGGCGCAGGTGTTTTGTTCGGGATTGGCTTGCGGCGCGCAGGCGGCGGGCGCCGGTGCAAGCGCGACCAACGCTGCCGGCACCGGCACCGGCACCGGCCTGGCTGGGGGCGGCGCGATTGCCCTGGCCAGGCGCGGCGCGGCAACCACGGCTGGCTGTGGACGGACCGGCGCGGGCACGGGCGCTTCCATCCGCAGCTGACGCGGCTCGGGTACCGCTGCGCTGGCCACGACCGGCGGCACGGCCGCCACTACCAAAGGCGCCGGCGCTGGCTGCGGATCGGGCGACAGCCACAGGGTTGCCAGGCGCACGCTGCGCTGCGCGCCGTCGACCAGCTCCAGGTACAGGTGCAGGTGCGCCGGTTCGACCGGTTTGAGCGAGGTAATGTGCAGGAACTGGCGCCCCTCGCGCCGCATCACGGAAAATGTCAGCGTCGACAACACGGGTGGCATACCGACGTTTGCGCCGTGGTAGACGTCCGGATGCGCCAGGCGCACCCGGACCGGCGCGGCGGCGTCTTCGAGCATGATCAATTCGATATCGGCCACCAGCGGCTGGCCGATGAAGGAGCTCACGCGCGGCTCACCGAGCTCGGCGGCCTGGGCCGGTCCGGGCCCGGCGCCCAGCAGCGTACACAGCAATAACAGTAAAAGGCGGCAAGCCATATCGAACGCCAAAAATGAAGCCCAAGCGTCATTAACGGACATTGCGATAAACTCTTTAATCCCAGTATCGCATTCGACAGGACATGCCCATGGAAAACAGGATTGAAAAAGACAGTTTCGGCCCGATCGAGGTAGCGGCAGACTGTCTTTGGGGCGCGCAGACCCAGCGTTCGCTACACCATTTCCATATTTCGACCGAACGCATGGCGCCGGAACTGGTCGCCGCGCTGGCCCAGGTCAAGCGCGCTGCGGCCGCCGTCAACCGCTCGCTGGGCAAGCTGCCCTCCGACAAGGCCGGCGCCATCATCCGCGCCGCCGACGAAGTATTGGCCGGCGAACACCCGGACCAATTCCCGCTGGCGGTCTGGCAAACCGGGTCCGGCACCCAGAGCAACATGAACATGAACGAGGTGCTGGCCAACCGCGGCTCGGAGCTCATGGGCGGCGAGCGCGGCGAGCAACGCCTGCTGCACCCGAACGACCATGTCAACATGGGGCAATCGTCGAACGACATCTTCCCCACTGCCATGCACGTGGCGGCGGCCGTGGCCGTCGCGAAAAACCTGCTGCCGGCGCTGGGCCAGCTGCGCTCGACCTTGCTGCGCAAATCGCGCGACTTCGACGACATCGTCAAGATCGGCCGCACGCACCTGCAGGACGCCACCCCGCTGACCCTGGGCCAGGAATTCTCGGGCTATGTCGCCCAGCTCGAATTTGCCGAAAGCGCGATCCGCTCCAGCTTGCCCGGCCTGCTGGCCCTGGCGGCCGGCGGCACGGCCGTGGGCACCGGCCTGAACGCCCACCCCGACTTTGCGCAGCGCATTGCCGCCGAACTGGCCTCGCTCACCGGACTGGCGTTCAAGACCGCGCCGAACAAGTTCATGGCGCTGGCCGGGCACGATGCCCTGGTATCCAGCCACGGCGCACTGAAAACCCTGGCCACCGCGCTGATGAAGATCGCCAACGACGTGCGCTGGATGGCATCGGGCCCGCGCTCGGGCCTGGGCGAGATCAGCATCCCCGAGAACGAACCGGGCAGCTCGATCATGCCTGGCAAGGTGAATCCGACCCAGTGCGAAGCGCTGACCATGCTGTGCTGCCAGGTGTTCGGCAACGACGTGGCCATCACGGTCGGTGGCTCGCAGGGCAATTTCGAGCTGAACGTGTTCAAGCCCATGATCGCGCATAATTTTCTGCAAAGCGCGCGCCTGCTGGCCGACGGCATGCGTTCCTTCGACACCCATTGCGCCCAGGGTATCGAGCCCAACCACGATCGCATCGCCGAGCTGATGGAAAAATCGCTGATGCTGGTGACTGCACTGGCCCCGCACATCGGGTATGATCGCGCCGCCCAGATCGCCAAGACCGCGTCGCACGAGGGCCTGACACTGCGCCAGGCCGCGTTGCAGTCCGGTTTCGTCAACGCGCAGCAATTTGATCAGTGGATCGTGCCAATCGACATGACCCGGCCCGATGTGGTCGAGTAAGCGCACGATCGATTCCCCCCAGGCGCTCATCAATCGTACGCCCCCCTTACCCAGCCCGAGGATAGAATGCAAAAAATAGTTTTCGATTTGACATCAGAATTCGTCGAGATCAACCAGCTGCTCAAGCTGGTAGGCCTGGCCGACAGCGGCGGCGCCGGCAAGCACATGGTCGCCAGCGGCGACGTGTCGGTCGACGGCAAGCAAGAGCTCCGCAAGACAGCCAAGATCCGCCGCGGCCAGCTGGTAACGCTGGGCGATGTACAGATTCGCGTGCAATAAAGGGCGATAGACGGCTGCAGAATTACGGTTTATTGGCGGGCTTATGTTTGCGCGCTAACAAACAGAACGGGGCTTCCTTGTTTATATTTTAAGTCATCAGGCATCGACAAATATCAACGGCAAAAGGTGAAGCAATGGAAACCCCTAACCAGTGCGCGCAATCGCAACAGCAGCTCATCGGCGATCTGCGTATGGTGATAGAAAACGCCGAAGAACTGCTCAAGAACACCGATCACTACACCAGCGCGCTATACCAGAACGCCCGTGCCAAGCTGGCGCTGGCCCTGGAAGCGGCCAACGAAGAACTGGCGCGCTTCGAAGACGCCCAGCTCGAGCGCATGATGGCCGCCACCCGCGCCGCCAACGAACGCTTCCAGATCTACTCTGGCGAGCAGCGCATCCTGCGCGCCTTTCATTAAGCCGGCTGGCCGGCCCCGGCGGGCGCCGCGCCTTGCGGGCCCGTCACTACCGACACCACCACGCCGAGCTTGAACCAGCCTTGCAGCATGGCGCCAATGTCCGGCGCAGCCCCGCCCGATTCTTCTTTCCCGTCTGCCGCGCAGGCCAGCATGGCATCGAGCGCCTCGCCAAAACTGGCGCCCGCCAGTAACTGCTCCAGCACGACACCTTCCAGCCGATCGAGCTCCACCACCTGGACCGCCCAGCGCGGCCGCAGCACCAGCGCCACGCAGGGCACCTGCACCTGTGACGGCAGCGCCGGCCCACCGGCCTGGTGCGCCTGCCATAACGGCACCACTGCCCAGCGGCTACGCAGCAGCGCCAGGCTCGGGTGCAGGGTGAAGCGGACGGCGGCCAGCGCCTGCGGCGACAGCTGCGCCAGCACCTCGATGCAAGCCGGTGCCGCGTCCGGCGCCAGGCAGGCGCGGTGAACCGCCCATTCCAGGCGCGCCATGTCGGGCAGATAGGGCAAGCTGGCGGCCGGGGCGAAACCGTCCAGGAAACCCGCAAAGTGCACGCCGAAGCCGGCCAGGTCGGGGTCGTGCAAGGGCGTTGCCTTACCATAGACGCGCGCCAGTCCCTGGAAGAATTCTTCGCCGACGAGTTGGCGAACGACCGGAAAAGCCTCGCCCAGCGCGCGCTCCCAGCCAGCGGCCAGGTTGCCGCGGTAAAACGTCAAGCGCTCTACCCCACCCGCTGCCAGCAGCGGCGCCAGGCTGGCTTCGTGACGGCGATCGAGCAACGCGTCGCCGAATTGCTGCTGGAGTTCCGCCAGGTCGTCGTCGCTTGCGGTGTGCCGCCCCCATGCCGGCGCTGCCGGCGCTGCCGGCGCGGTCGCGGGTGGCGCGGGCTGCGCCGGCGCGACATCGTGGGCGACGGCGTCGGCCCGCGCCGCCTCGGCCAGCAGAATATCGAGCGCGGGCAGTTCGGCATCCCATTCGACCAGGGTCGGTACCCGGCCGAAGCGCTCGAGTGCGGCGCGGTACAGCTGCCACACCGGCTCGGCCACTGGCGCGCCGTGGTGGTCCAGCAGCGCCAGCGGCGTGGCCAGGTGGCCGGCCAGGTGGATTTCGCCGACGCTGCCCGGCGGCAGCGCCGCGAGCGCATCGAGCGCGGCCAGGGCGTCGGCGCCGTGGTTGTGCTGGTTGACGTAGAGATTATTCACATCGAGCAAGATGCCGCAGCCGGTGCGGCGCGCCAGCTCCACCAAGAATTGCGCCTCGCTCATCGCATCCGCGCGAAAGCGGACATAGGTCGAGACGTTTTCGAGCAGCAGCCGGCGGCCAAGGGCATCCTGCACCCGCTCGACGCGTTCGCACACCAGCGCCAGCGTCGAAGGTGTGAGCGTGACGGGCAGCAGGTCGTGGAGCTGGCGGCCGGCCAGTGCGCCCCAGCTCAGGTGTTCGGAGACGAGGAAAGGATCGACCGCCTCGGCCAGCGCGCACACGCGCGCCAGGTGCTCTTGCGAAAAGCCGCGCGCCGAGCCCAGGCCCAGGCCCACGCCATGCAGGCTGACCGGGTAGTCGCGCCGCAGCGTAGCCAGTACATGCCAGTCCCAGCCGGTGCGGGCCAGGTAGTTTTCGCTATGGACTTCGATGAAGCCGAGCGCCGGTCGTGCTTCAAGAAAGGCGCGGTAATGCGGCGCGCGCAAGCCGACCCCGGCCTTCATGCTGGCGCCCGCGGGCGCGACCGACATCGGTTTATTTCTGCGGCGCCGGCGCGGCCGGTTCAGCCTTGGCCGGCTGCGCCTTGCCTGGAACGAGCGCGCCGCCGATGCTGGTGCACGTGCCCTTGGCAACGAACTTCCATTCGTTCGGGTCGTTGTCGGTCTTGGCAGCGGCGGCGCAGCCATGGGTGGCGGTGCCGCAGTCGTTCTGGCCGGCCTTGGCGACCCCGTAGCAGGCTTCCTGGTCGGCCTTCGGCGCCCCCATGTCCTGCGCGGCGGCTTGGGTGGCGCAGACGCTGGCGAGGGCGGCGGCGATCAGGGCGTGACGGTTATTCATGCTGCTACTCCGGCTCTGGAATGGAAGGGGACAGTATTTATCAGGTGGGGCAAAGAAGCAAGGGCGGGAGCCACGCCAGAACGTCGCGGCCCGAGTCGCCTGGCGCCGCAATCAAGCCGTCGTGTTGATCTTGTTTCCCAGGTGCGCCGGCAAGTTTGCCGATGGCACCGCCGGCAGCGCGTCGAGTAGCTGGGTGGCGGTTGCGGCGTCGATCTGCTGGGCCTTCTTGAAGACAGCCAGGCTTACTTCCTGGCGGGTACCCGTTTCGGCCAGGCTGGTGGACAGCTTGGCAATGTTCGAGACATCCATATCATTCTCCGATTGAGGCGACTCTACCGTTATCGGCAGCCGCGAACGGAACTTGAGGATTGCTGCGCATCCAGCCGGCCAGCCAGGCGAGCACCCGGTCCGGATCGTTCAGGTCGAGCCAGGCCCTCCCGGCAAGGGCGCCGGGAGACGGCAGGTCGGAGACCACGGCGATGATGTCGGCATCGTCCGGGTACAAGGCCGGTTTGCCCAGCACCGGCCGGAATACTTCCAGCTTGGGGATGCGCTCCCATTTATAGCCTTCTACCAGCGTGAGGTCGGCCGGGGCCAGCCGTGCGAGGTGCTCGGCCAGCGAAGGTTCGGCCGCGCCGCGCAGTTCGCGCAGGATCGCCACGCGGTAGGGCGACGCGATCATGACCTCGGCCGCGCCGGCCATGCGCAGGCGGGCGCTGTCCTTGCGCGGCGCTTCGAGCTCGATGTCGTGATGGCTGTGTTTGACGATATTCACGCGCAGCCCCTGCCCCGCCAGCCGCCCGATCAGGTGCTCGAGCAGCGTTGTCTTGCCGCTGCCGGACCAGCCGACCACGCCCAGCACCGGGCCGCGGCGCGCGCCAGGGTCCGGGTGTGAGTCCGGGTGTAAGTTTGGATGTGATTCAGTAAGCGACACGGTAGCGGTAACCACGGAAGTTCAGGATTGCCGCCTTCGGCAGCAGGCGTTCCAGCACCAGCCCGGGGGCGACTTCTTCGCCTTCGCGGCGCAGCGTCTTGTCCACCAGGAGCAGGCGCTCGGCCGGATTCGGCGAATAGATATAGCCGCCAAAGGCTACCGTCGGGAGCTCGCGCTGCACCGCCTCGGGCAGCGACTGCGCCGGGCCGACGCTGTCGTCGGCACCCGGTGGATCGACCGGGAGCGCGGCCGCAGGCCGGGCGGCAGGCGCCGGCTCCGGCACGGCTGCGACGGCTGTGGCGCGGCGCCGAGGTTCGGGTTCGGGTTCGGGCTTGGATTGCCGTGGCGGTTCGACGCGGGCTGCGGCTTGCCTCGGCGGCGCAACGTCCGGCGCCGGCACGGCGATCGCGGCGGCCGGCACCGGCGCGGCGCTAGCTGCCACCTGCACGGCCGGCACGACTGCCGGCTGGCGCAGCACGAACGGCGCCGCCGCGGCCACCGCCAGCGCACCGGCCCCAAGGCCGATCAGCAGCGCCTTGCGGTTGCCGCCCGACGCCGGCGGTGCATACGAGGGCGCCGGCGCATGGATGGTGGGGGCGTTGCCGAGCTGGCGTTCGGCCTGGGCCTTCTTGAGGGCTTCGAGGATGTACGACATCGTTATTTTCCGGTGCCGGCTGCTGCCAGGCTGGCGCCCAGCAGGCGTGGCTCGGGCACGCCCGAGACCTGGTTCAGGCGCATGGTGGTGCGCGGGCCGGCCACGCCGTCCGCCTTGAGGTTGTGCGCGGCCTGGAAGCGCTGCAGCCATTGCCGCATGTCGGCATCGAAGGCGCGCCCGGCCGCCGGCGCCGGTGCAGCTTGATCCCTGGCCAGCTGCGCGGCGAGCCAGTCGACATCGGCGCCGCGGTCGCCTTCGGACAGCTGCTCGCGGAAACCGCGCGGCATGCGCCAGAGGGTCGTGAATTCGCCGCCGAAACGGCTAACAAAAGTGGCCAGGTCGATGCGCTCGCGGCGGGCGCCGGCGCCCAGGACCACGCCCTGGGCATCCAGCGCCGCCAGCACCGCATAGCCGGTGCGCGGCCCGTCGTGCAGGGTGACGACGGCGGGCCGGTCCAGCTGGCGCAGCTCGTACAGGCCGCCGCGGCCCTGGTGACAGCGCAACCCCAGGCGCTGGGCCGCTTCGCAAGAAGCAGCGCCTTCGAGCTGTTGCCCCCACAGCAGCGCCAGTTCACGCAGCGCTTCTTGCTCGTCGGCCTGCACCGGGGGGAACGGCGGCACCGCCGCGCCTACCCTTGCGGCCGCCGGCGCCGCGACCACCGGGATGGTCGCGCGCTCGGGCAAGATCTGCCAGGCCGCGGCAGCCACCGACGCCACGGCCAGCGCGGCCAGCACGCCGCCGGCTAGCCGCGGCAAGCGCAGGCGGCGTGCCAGCGGTTCGCCCGCAAACACTTCGGTGGCGGCCTTGGCCAGGATCTGGCGGGTTACCTGCGGACGGTTCTCGACATAGGCGCCCAGCAGCGCGCGGTCGCACAGCAGGTTGATGCGGCGCGGCACGCCATGGCTCAGGGCATGAATGGTGGGCGTCAGCGCAGGTGGGAACGGCATGCCGCTGGCACCGGCCACCGCCAGCCGATGCCCGACGTAGGCGCCGGTTTCCGGCTCCGACAGCGGTCCCAGGTGGTAGCGCGCGATCACGCGCTGCGCCAGCTGCTCCAGATCGGGACGGGCCAGCATGGTGCGCAATTCCGGCTGGCCGATCAGGATGATCTGCAACAGCTTGCGCTCGCTGGTCTCGAGGTTGGTCAGCAGCCGCAGCTGCTCGAGCACCTCGGCCGACAGGTTCTGCGCCTCGTCGATGACGAGCACGTTGTTCAGGCCCTGCGCGTGCGATGCCAGCAGGTAGCGGTTGATCGCATCGACGTAGCCTTTGAGGCTGAGTGGCGTGGCGGCCGGCGGCAGCGCGATGCGCAGCTCGTCGCACACGCTGAGCAACAGCTCCTCGACACTCAGGCGCGGGTTGAAGATATAGGCCAGGCGGCAGTTCTCGGGCAGCTGCTCCATGAAGCAGCGGCACACGGTGGTCTTGCCGGCGCCGATCTCGCCGGTGAGCAGCACGAAGCCGCCGCCGCTGCCAATGCCGTACAACAGATGCGCCAGCGCCTCCCGATGACGCTCGCTCATGAACAGGTAGCGCGGATCGGGCGCGATCGAAAACGGCGCGCCCTTGAGCTGGAAGTAGTGGTTATACATGCGTGGAGGGGCTAGCGCACCGGCTGCGGTTTGAACTTCGCGCAGTATATTTTGCTTTTATCGTTCACATAAGCAATCGTGCTGCCCGGGTTCGACACGCGCAAGGAAAACGCCGTGGCGTCGACCGGCTTGAAGCGGATGCCGTAGGCGGTGCGGATGCCCTGCTCCAGTTCTAGCGGGGTCGCATCCATGACGGCCGCGATGAATACCAGTTCGTTGCTGTCGTCGCTGACCATGAATTCCTTCACCTCGACGCCCCACAGCGCGGCGCCTTCGGCCTTGAACCACCAGGCCCCGCCCTCGCGCTTGTAGGCCGGTCCGAAGGCGGTGCTCAGGTAATCGTGGAAATAACGGTTGTCGAGCTGGCTGCGGCACAGCAGCGCATGGCCGATCACCGGCCCCAAGGTCGAAGGCATGGCCTGCACCACGCCGCCCGGCACCAGCGTGCACAGAAGCGGCAGCACGAGAGAGGCGAGACGCGGCGAGCGCAGCGGCAGCAGCAGCATGGGAATCAGAGTTTCGACAGCCAGGCGCGGTTGGCCGCGATCTTGGCCTTGACCGTGGCTGGCAGGGCGTCGAAGCAGCCCGGGTGCTGCTTGAGCGCATGCTCACGCACTTCTTTCTGCATGCCATTGACGATGAAGACGTAGACAGCCGCCCCGTCACTGTTGGTGCGGGTGCCCATATAGCGAATCACGAAGGTTCTCCTAGCATGCCGCCATTATGCCACCGCCCGGGGTGGCAATGCCACCCGGCTGGCGCGCGGCGACCACCCCAGGAGCCGCCGAGCGCGCGCGGGGTGGACACGTCTGTTGCGCGGGCGTTAGGCTAGAAGTTCACCTTGAACTGCGCTCCCAGCGTACGCGGCTCGTTCAGGATGCCGGTCAGGTTGTCGAAATCGATCGCGCCGACCACCTGTACGCGGTCGGTGATGTTGCGCGCGAACGCGGACACCTCGTACTTGCCGTCGTTCCACTTGTAGCCAGCGCGCAGGCCACCTTCGAGCAGCGCGCGTGCCTTGTACTCTTTCGCTTCGTACAAGAACATGTTGTAGGTGGTGCGGTAGGCCCAGTCGGTGCTGGCGAAGAAGTCGCCGTCGGCCAGCGGCATCGTGTACGACAGGCTCACGTTGGCCTGCCATTTCGGTGCGCGCGGCAGCGGGTTGCCGTCGATGCGCACGGTGCCGGGGAAGGGGCCGGCCGGATCGACCACGGTGCAGCCGGCGCGCCCGCCGGTATTGGCGAAGTTGCCGCACTGCTGGACGAACAGGGCGCTATCCTTGATCTCGGTGTCGTTGTAGCTCACGCCGGTCGACAGGCGCAGGCCATCGGCCAGCACCGCCTGGAAATCGAGCTCGACGCCCTGCCCGGTCACCTTGTCGGCGTTGATCAACTGGTTCATGTTGATCACGCCGCTGCCGGCAGTGAGCTGCTTGTCATTGACGCGGTACTGGAACACGCTGGCCGACAGGCGTGCGCGGCGGTCGAACAGTTCCTGCTTGATACCCGCCTCGTAGGACAGGACTTTTTCGGCATCGGCAAACGATGGGCGATCAAGCAGGCCGTTGAGGCGGCCCTGCATGCTCGGTGCACGGTAGCCGGTGGCGATGCGGGCGAACAGGTTGGTGTCGGCATCGAGCGCATAGGTGCCGCTCAGGTCCCAGCTGATGTTGGTCGAGTCGTTGTCGATGATGAACGGGCCGGCGGTGGTGGCCTCGACGCGCCGCGCCGAGAAGTTTTTCTGGTCGCTGGTGTAGCGCAGGCCGCCGCGCAGTTTCAACCTGTCCGACACCGTGTAGTTCAGCGAGCCGAAGGCCGCCCACGATTCGGTCGACTGGTTCTGGGTCGCGAAGAACGGGCTTTGCGGATTGCCCGGCGCCAGCGAATTGAAGCTGATGCTGTCGATCTGGATGTCTTCGTTGAAGTAGAACAGGCCGCCGATCCACTGCAGCGGGCCAGTGCCGTTCGACTCGACGCGCAACTCCTGGGTGAACTGGCGGTGGTGCGGCAGCAGGTCGGCCGTCTCCACCGAGAACGGAATATAGCCCGGGCCCATCGGCTGCGCATACACGGCGCCGTAGCCGCCGTCGACGTCGGCGCGGCTGTAGAAATCGGCCGACTCGTAGCCGGTGATCGAATGCAGGGTGATGTTCTCGAGGTTCCAGCGCAGGCGCATGTTGGCGCCCTTGGTCTTGAGGGTCTGCTGGTTGATGCCGTCGGTCGGGTAGCTGGCGTAATCGAAGCCGTCCACTAGGTCATTGGTGCCGGCCTTGATGATGTTGGCGCGGAACAGCGTGGCGTTGTTGTCGAGGTCGCGCATATGGACGTTCAACAGCGCGCTCATTTGCTTGTTCGGCTGGAACAGCACCTGGATGCGGCCGGCGTTGTCGTGATAGCCCTCGAAATCGCGGGTGCCGGTCGGGCGCGGATTGTGCACGCGGTCGTCGCGGTTCTGCGACTGCAGCGACACGCGCGCGGCCACCGTCTGGCTCAGCGGCAGGTTGAACGCGCCCTCGGCATTCCGGGCGCCATAGTTACCCACGCCCAGGCTCAGGTAACCTTCTTGCTTGAAGACCGGGCGCACCGAATCGAACTTGATCACGCCGGCCGGCGAATTACGCCCGAACAGGGTGCCCTGCGGGCCGCGCAGCACTTCGATCTGCTCGGTATCGAATACCGGGAAGCCCTTGAGCATCGGGCTTTCCTGCACGATGTCGTCGACCACCAGGCCAACCGGCTGCGATGCGTTCAGGTCGAAGTCGGTATTACCCTGGCCGCGAATGTAAAAGCGCGGGAACGAGCGGCCGTAGTCGGATTCCACGTTCAGGCTCGGCGAGCGGCCCGACAGGAAGCGGATATCCTGGCCGCCGGCGGTGAGGGTATCGAGCTTGTCGCCGCTGAGGGTAGTGATCGCCATCGGCACTTCACGGATATTCTCGGAGCGGCGCTGGGCCGTCACGATCACCACGTCGAGGCGCTGGCCTGCCTGCGCGGCCGGTGCTTCCTGGACGGCGCCGGCTTCTTGCGCCAGGGCCGCGTCGAGGGGAAAAGCACTGGCAATGGCCAGGCACATCAGGGTGCGGCAACGTGGGAAAGCGCGGCGTGTCATGGGTATCCTCGAATGAGTTGGACGAAAAGCGGACTGGTAAATACGCAACTATAGCAAGCCGGCAACTGTGTACTCAAGCAAAGTTTACAGCTTGTCTAGCCTGGCAACGGGTTCGCAAGGGGCGTACGCACCACACCCCTCATCAGTAAAAACATTCGCAAATTCAATCACTTAGGCAAATATTCTCTGGCATCTAAGCGAGCACTGCCTACAATATTTGCATACCACTTAAATACCTGTTGACAGCCCCATAACGCCTGCCTATAGTGCGCTGACCTCTCGGCAGAACACTTATTCCCATGATCGATTATCTGATCGGCGTCGATGGCGGCGGCACCGGTACGCGCGTGCGCGTGGCCTCTTTTGAGGGCACCGAGCTGGCCCAGGCCAGCGGCGGGCCGTCTGCCCTGTCGCGCGGCATCGACAATGCCTGGATCACGATCGGCGCCGCCGTCGGGCAGGCGTTCGCCGCCATCGGCATCCCCGCCACGCCACTGGGCTCGTGCGCCATCGGCCTTGGCCTGGCGGGCGTGCACAACAAGCAGTGGGCGGCGCAATTCGTGGCCGCCGATCCAGGCTATGCCCTGCTCACGCTCGACACCGACGGCTTCACCACCCTGATGGGCGCGCACGGCGGCCGGCCCGGCGCAATCGTCGCCATCGGCACCGGCAGCGTCGGCGAAGCGCTGCTGGACGACGGTAGCAAGGTCGAAGTCGGCGGCTGGGGCTTTCCGGCCGGCGACGAAGCTAGCGGCGCCTGGATGGGCCTGCGCGCGCTCAACCACATCGAGCAGGTACTCGATGGCCGCGTCGCAGGCCGCGCCTTTGCGCATGAGGTCATTGCCTTCTGCGGCGGCTCGCGCGACGCGGTGCAGGTCTGGCTCGGCCAGGCCAATCCGGCCGCCTATGCCAGCCTGGCGCGCTTCGTGCTGGCGCATGGTGACACCGATCCGGTGGCGCGCGCCATCCTCGAACATGCCGGCCGCGAAGTGGCCAGCATCGCCGCAGCGCTCGACCGCAGCGGCGCACTGCCGCTGGCCCTGTGCGGCGGCCTGGGCGAAGCGCTGCGCGCCTGGCTGCCGCCGCAGACGCTGGCGCGCTGCGTGCCGGCGCAAGGCGACTCGGCTGCCGGCGCACTACGCATGATCCGGACCACACTCGAAGGAGCAGTGCAATGAAGGGCAATATCCTCACTCCGGACGGCTGGATCCATGGCCAGTTGCGCCATGGCGCCGGCTTCGACGCACGTATCGACAGCATCGACGGCCACCAAGTCGACCCGTCTGCCAACGGCGACGACTTTATCTTGCCCGGCTTCATTGACGTCCACGTCCATGGCGGCGGCGGGCGCGACATGATGGAAGGCGGCGACGCGCCGCACGTGATCGCCGCGATGCATGCCAGGCACGGCACCACCTCCCTGCTGGCCACCACCATGACCGCCCCGCTCGAGGATATCGAACGGGCCCTGGGCGCCATTGGGGCGGCCTGCCGCGCGCGCGGCAAGAACGAGGCACGCATCCTCGGCGTGCACCTCGAAGGGCCCTATATCAACGCGGGCAAGTTGGGCGCCCAGCCGCCATACGCGCGCGAGGCAAGCCTGGACGAAGTGCGCCGCTTCGGCGCGCAGGCGCCGATGCGCCTGATCACGGTGGCGCCCGAGATCGACGGCCACATGGAACTGCTGCGCGCGCTGGCCGATGCCGGCATCCGGGTGCAGATCGGCCACACCAACGGCTCGTACGACACCGGCGTGCAGGCCCTGGAGCATGGCGCGGTCGGGTTCACCCACCTGTTCAACGCCATGCCCGGCCTGCACCACCGCGATCCAGGCATGGTGGGGGCGGCGCTGGCCCACGCCGAGTACGCCGAGATCATCCCCGACCTGCTGCACGTGCATCCCGGCGCGATCAAGACTGCGCTGCGCTGCATCCCGAAACTGTTCTGCGTGACCGACTCCACCGCCGCCGCCGGCATGCCCGATGGCCAGTACATGCTGGGCCGCCAGGTGGTGCACAAATGCATGGGCGGCGTGCGCCTGCCCGACGGCACCCTGGCCGGCAGCACCCTGACGATGGACCAGGCGCTGCGCAACCTGGTCAAGATCGGACTGTCGCTGCAAGACGCCAGCCGCCGCGTCTCCACCAACGCTGCCGACTACCTCGGCGAAACCGAGCGCGGCCGCCTGGCGCCGGGCTGCCATGCCGATATCGTGGTGCTGGACCGCGACCTGAACATCAAGGCTGTCTATATCGAAGGAGTAGCGCTGTGACGGGTTCGCTGATGTATCACGAAGCCCTGTCCGCGGGCGACTGCATCGCCGCGCAGCTGGCGCGCGACGCCGACCGCTACGCGGAACTGGGCCGCACCCTGCGCGCGAGCACCCTGCACAGCGTGGTGACGGTCGCCCGCGGCAGCTCGGACCACGCCTCGAGCTACCTGGCTTACCTGATCATGGCGCGCATGGGCCGCCTGGTGACCTCGCTGCCGATGTCGCTGGTGACCCTGTACAAGTCGCCCCTGGTCACGCGCGACACGCTGGCCGTGTCGATCTCGCAGTCGGGCCAGAGTCCGGACGTGGTCGAGCCGATCCAATACTTCCGCGCCGGCGGCGCCACCACGGTGGCGCTGGTCAATGACGCCACATCGCCGCTGGCGCAGGCCGCCGAATGGACCATGCCGCTGCATGCGGGCAAGGAGCAGAGCGTGGCTGCGACCAAGAGCTTCATTGCCAGCATGGTCGCCGGTGCGCGCCTGGTGGCCGAATGGCAGGACGACCCCATACTGCGCGCCGGCATCGCCGCCCTGCCCGACGCCCTGCGCGCGGCCAGCCAGAGCGACTGGTCGGCCGCGCTCGAGGTGCTGGCTCCGGCCCGCAACATCATGGTGGTCGGTCGCGGCATCAGCTTTCCGGTGGCGCTGGAAGCCAGCCTGAAACTGAAGGAAACCTCGGCATTGCAGGCCGAAGCGTTCTCGGGCGCCGAGATCAAGCACGGCCCGATGGCGCTGATCGAGCAAGGCTATCCGCTCCTGATCTTCGCCACCCGCGGCCCGGCGCAAGCTGGCCTGGTGGCGCTGGCCGACGAGATGCGCGGGCGCGGCGCGCGCGTGCTGCTGGCCGCGCCGCACGATGTCGCCAGCCGCGACCTGCTGCTACCCACCGCGGCCATCCCCGAGCTCGACCCGATCGTCGCGATCCAGGCGTTCTACATGCTGGCGGCGAACCTGGCGCAGGCGCGCGGCCTCGACCCCGACCGCCCGCGCCACCTGAGCAAGGTCACCCGGACCAACTGACGCACGAAAGATCCCATGAGCCTAACAATGCACGACTACCTCGAACTGGCCGGCCAGCTGATGATGGTGCGGCTGTCCGGCACCGAACTCGATGCCGAGGCCGACGCTTTCCTGCGCGCCCACAAGGTGCGCGGCGCCTGTTTGTTCCGCCAGAACATGCTCGACCCGGTGCAACTGGCGCGCTTTACCGCCGGCCTGCGCCAGGCCATGGGCCCGAATGCCTTGATCGCACTCGACCAGGAAGGCGGCGCCGTGGTCCGGGCAACCTGGGTGCCGGCGCCGCCGAGCGCGATGGCGCTGGGCGCGGCGAACGACCCGCAACTGGCGCGCGAGGTTGGCGCCGCGGTGGCGCGCGCGGTACGCGCGCTCGGCTTCAACTGGAATTTCGCGCCGGTGCTGGACCTGAACAACAACCCGCACAACCCGGTGATCGCCGAGCGCTCCTTCGGCGCCGATCCGCACGTTGCGACCGGCCTTGCGCTGGCCTGGATGGCCGGCAGCGAAGCCGAAGGCGTGGCCTGCTGCGTCAAGCACTTTCCCGGCCATGGCGACACCCATGTCGATTCGCACCGCGACCTGCCGACCGTCGACAAGCCGCTGGCCGAACTGGAGCGCTTCGAGTTCGCGCCCTTTCGCATCGCCGCCCAGGCACACCAGCCGGCGCGCGCCGTGATGACCGCGCACATCGTCTACCCGGCGCTCGACCCGGAGTTCCCGGCCACGATGTCGCGCCCCATCCTGACCGGCATCCTGCGCGAGCGCTTCGGTTTCCAGGGTGTGATCATTACCGACAGCATGGACATGCACGCCATCGCCCACCGCTACCGCGCCGGCCAGGCCGCGGTCAATGCGCTGCTGGCGGGTGCCGACATGGTCATGGCGATCGGCTCGCGCGAATCGCAAATCGAGACCGTGCACGCCATTGCAGAGGCGATCCGGGACGGCCTGCTGCCGCCGCCCGAAGTCCAGGCGCGCCTGGCGCGCTTGTCCAGCCTGGCCGCCAGCTTCCCCGCCGGCGCGGCCAGCTACTTGACCGACGCAAGCGATCGCGCCCTGATGGCACGCGCCTGGCGCGCCGGCCTGACCACGCGGGGCCAGCCCCAGCGTCCCCCACGCGGCAGCAAGATACGCCTGGTGGCGCGCGCCGACGTGGTCAGCGACGGCGTCTCGGAATCCGGCGTGCCGGCAGCGAGCGTGGCAGCAAGCCTGGAGCGCCTGTACCAGGTCGAGCTGGTCACCTTTGTCGATGCCGAGAACTTCGCCTGGGATGCCCTGCCGCAGGACGGCTGCTTTACCATCCTGGCCTCGACCTCGCGCCGCCGCTATGGCCCGCATGCCCGCGCCAGCTGGCGCCCGGACCTGCACCTGGCACTGTGGAACCCCTACCAGGCGCTCGACTTCGATGCCCCCGCACTGATGACCTATGGCTTTGCGGCGCCCGCCGTGGATGCCGCCATCGCCTGGCTGGCCGGCGAGACCGAGGCTGCGGGGCGCTGCCCGGTACCGGGCTTCGGCCCTGTGCTTGCGCCAGACAGTAACGCTATGTAACGACACGGGCGCGCCGGCGCGCCCTGCGGCACAATTGCCGAGCCTGAAAACGGCGCTTTATGGGACAATGCTCCCTTTGCCGAGATTGGCATTTTTGCCATATTGGCTTATGTGCATTTCTCATCATTATCGACTTGATTGAAGGATACTCCATGGCCCAATTCCGTCTTGCCCGCCTCTGCCTGATGCTCGCCGCAATCGGCGTCTCCGCCCCGGCGCTGGTAACCAGTGTCCACGCTCAGCAAAAGACCGATGCGGCCGCCGCGCCTGCCCCGGCGAAGGACACTGTCCGTCCGGAAATCTTCAAGCTGCTCGATCCGGCCGCCATCAAACCTTTGATGGACGCCAAGAACTACACCGAAATCCAGAGCCGCATCACCCAGGCCGAGGCCTTCCCGAACCAGACCCCGTACGAGCAGTACGTGATCAACCGCATGAAGCTGTCGCTGGGCTCGACCACCAATAACAATGCCATGGCCATGCCGGCGCTGGAAGCGGTGATCAATTCGGAGCGCCTGTCCCCGGCCGAACGCGCCGACTTCATCCAGGCTCTGGCCAACATGCACTACAACGCCAAGGATTATCCGAAGGCGATCGAGTGGTTCAACCGCTACGAGAAAGATAGCCCGACGCCCGAGAAAGTGCGCTCTTCGAAGATTCGCGCCCAATACCTGGGTGGCGACTTTGCCGCCGCCAAGAGTGCGCTGCTGCCAATGATCAACGAGATGGAAAAAGCTGGACAGAAGCCGAGCGAGGAAGACCTGCGCCTGCTGGCCTCGGCCGCGGTCAAGGTCAAGGACGATGCCGCCTACCTGGTCGGCCTCGAGAAGCTGGCGCGCTACTACCCGAACGACGACTTCTGGACCGACCTGCTCAACCGCGGTGTCGCCCGCCAGAAGGGCTTCGACGCCCAGACCAACATGGTCAACGTCTACCGTCTCGAGTTCGCGGCCGTAAAGCAGATGGCGCCTGAAGAATACGTCGACCTGGCCGAACTGGCGCTGCGCGACGGTTTCCCGACCGAAGCCAAGAAGGTGCTGGATGCGGGCTACGCAGCCGGCGTGCTGGGCAAGGGCGCCAACGCCAAGACCCACGCCGCGCTGCGCGACAAGGCCAACAAGGGCGCGGCCGACGATGCGCGCAACATCGCCAGCGGTGAAGCGGGCGCGGCCAAGGCCAAGACCGGTGCCGGCCTGGTCAACCTGGGCTGGGCCTATGCCACGATGGACCAGGCCGACAAGGGCATCGGCTTCATCCAGCAGGGTATTGCCAAGGGTGGCCTGAAGAATCCCGAAGAAGCCAAGCTGCGCTTGGGCATGGCGCAGGCGCGCGCCGGCAAGAAAGCCGAAGCGATCCAGACCTTCGAAGGCGTCAAGGGCGGTGCTGGTGCCGGCGACCTGGCCAAGTACTGGATCATGCTGCTGAACCAGCAGGATGGTGCGGCGACCGCGGCCAAGTAAGTTTTTTTCGCTTTCCCCTGGGGTGGGCGGGGTGTTTCCAGGCAATGCCAGGAAACACCCCACCCACCCCAGTTTCGTTAACGCTATGTGCGTGCGCGAACATTTGCAGCGCCCTGCCCGGCCGATAATCCAATGACATCACGGGAGGCAACATGACGACGATACGCAAGGGCCAGGCGCCCGCAAAACTCGGGCGCAACGAATTTCACCTGCACTTTCGCAAAGCCTTCTACGACCCCGCCTACGACCAGCTCGCACACGAACTCGACGCCATCGAAAAGGTGGCCTGGGAAGCCTATGACGAAGGCCGCAAGGCGCCGCGCACGGCCAAGGCCGGACCGGGCTTTGCCGATCCCGACTACGATCTGTCGGTCGAATGGAAGCAGACGCGCGACCGCCTGCTGGCCGCCGAGCAGCACCAGAAAGATCCCGCTACGCGCAGCCGGGTCCTGATCATCAACGGCTCGGCGCGCAACGACGGCACCTGCCCCGGCGAAGTGTCGAAGAGCTGGCGCATGGCGCAGCTGGCGCGCGAAGTACTCGAGGCCGATGGCGTCGAGGCCGACCTGCTCGACCTGAGCCTGCTCAACTCCGACTACGACCGCCATATCCACCCGTGCAAAGGCTGCGTGTCCACCGCCATGCCGCTGTGCCACTGGCCCTGCAGCTGCTACCCGAACCACGGCGAGCGCCAGGTCAACGACTGGATGAGCGAGATCTACGAGCGCTGGGTGCTGGCCCACGGCGTCATTATCGTGACCCCGGTCTACTGGTACCAGACGCCCGCGGTGCTCAAGCTGATGATCGACCGCCTGGTCTGTGCCGACGGCGGCAACCCCGACCCGACCTCGACCCAGGGCAAGTCGGCCGAGCGGGCCAAGGAGGTCGAACTGGCCGGCTGGGATTATCCCAAGCACCTGGCCGGCCGTGCCTACGGCCTGATGGTGCATGGCGACGTGGCCGGTATCGAAGGCACGCGCCGTTCGCTGGCCGACTGGCTATCGTGGATGGGTCTGGTCGACGCCGGCAGCTTCGCCCAGCTCGACCGCTATATCGGGTATTACGAGTCGTATGCCGACAGCCACGCCACGCTCGACCGCGACTGCGCGGTGCAAGAGGAAATGCGCAACGTGGCGCGTGCAGTGAGCGCGGCGGTGAGCGAAATCCGCGCCGGCCGGGTAGCCGTGGTCCAGCACCCCTTGACCAGTCCGCGCCCCAAGTAAGGGCCGCGTGGGCGTCACACCGCGGTCAAGCCGCCGTCGACCATCAGCTCGTGCCCGTTGACGTAGGAAGCCCCCTCCGAACACAGCCACAGCGCGGCGTTCGCGATCTCGGCCGTTTCCGCGAAACGCCCCATCGGCTGGGCCGCCTTGAGCTTCTTCTCACTGGCTGGATCGCGCTCGACGGCGCGCGCCAGCATCGGGGTCTTCACCGCGGCCGGGCACAGCGCATTGATGCGTATGCCCGAGCGTGCGTATTCGGCGGCCGCGCTCTTGGTCAGGCCCACCACCGCATGCTTGCTGGCGGCGTAGATCGACCGGTTCGGCGCGCCGACCAGGCCCGCGACCGAGGACACGTTGACGATCGCGCCGCTACCCTGCTCGAGCATCTGGCGCAGCTGGTATTTCATGCACAGCCAGACGCCCTTGACGTTGGTGCCCATGATGCGGTCGAACTGGTCTTCGGCGCCCTCGGCCAGCGGCGCGGCCTCTTCGTCGAGGGCAGCGTTATTGACCGCGATATCGAGGCGGCCGTAATAGCTGACCGCCTTGTCGACCAGCGCCCGGACGTCGTCGGCCCGGGTGATGTCGCAGCGCACGAACAGCGCCTTGCCGCCCGACTCGACGATCATGGCGGCAGTGGCGTGGCCGCCGTCGATGGTGGTGTCGGCCACCACCACGTGGGCGCCAGCACGCCCGAAGGCCAGTGCGGTGGCGCGACCGATGCCGCTGGCGGCGCCGGTGACGAGTGCGACTTTTCCGGCGAATGCAGAACCGTCTGCCGGCTGTGCTTTGGATGTTGCTTTCATGATGCTCCCGATGCCTTGCAACTGATGCTTCCTAAAAGAAACATTTTACAGCAGCATCGGGGTGCTGTCACAGTCGGACACCCGAGGTGTTGCATCGCGGTCGACAGTCAGGGCGCTGCCTTGGCCTTGGCCTGGTCGCCCGCCATCACCACGCTGAGCCTGGCAGGATCGATCGCCTTGCGAAAGGCCGCGTTCAGCTGCGCCAGCGTGACCGCTTGCAGCTTGCGGTCCAGCGCCGCCGACCACTCGAAGGTGCGGTCACGGTACAGGTAGCTGGTCCAGCCCGAGGCCAGCACGCCGTCGCTGGTACGGTTCTGCAGGCGCTGCTGCATCAGGCCCGACTTGGCGCCGGCCAGTTCTTCGGCCGTGAAGCCATCCTTGACCGCGCGTTCGAGTTCGGCACGCACGGCGGCATCGAGCTTGCGCAGGTTCTGCGGCGCGGCGATGGCGCTGATCGTGAAGGCGCCGGCGCGGTCGAAGTCGCCCGCCGCCAGGCTCGAGCCGCCGCCATACGACAGGCCGTCTTTCTGGCGGATGCGGTCCATCAGGCGCGACTTCAGGCCGCCTTCGCCAAAGATGTAATTGGCCAGTATCAGGGCCGGGTAATCCGGGTCTTCCAGGTTCAGGTCGAGATTCATGCGCGCCACGAAGAACCCGTTTTCCTTGTCCGGGGTGTCGAGCATCCTGGTGGCTGGCGCCACCTCGGCATGCTTGTTCAGTACCGGCGCCACATTCGCTGGCGAAGTCCAGGTGCCAAACAGCGTATCGACCAGCGGCAGCACCTGCTTCGGGTCGAAGTCGCCAACGATCGCCATCTCGGCCGGGCTGCTGTTATGAAATTCGCGGTGGTGCCGGGCCAGGTCTTCGAGGCGCACGGCCTGGATGTCCTGGATGTCTTCTTCCAGGGTGTTGGCATGGCGGATGTCGCCGCGCGGGTACTGCTCGAAGTGCGCGGCCAGCGCGCGCGCGGCCACGCTTTGCGGCTCGGCGCGGCCAGCCTCCAGCCCCACCAGCATCTGCTTGCGCAGCTGCTCGAACTCGGCCGCCGGGAACGCCGGCTCCTTGAGCACATGGGCCGCCAGCTTGATTGCTTCTACCAGGTGTTCGCGCGTGGTCTGGAAGTGATTCGGGCTACCCGTCATCTTGAGCTTGTCGAAGGCGTCGGCCAGCTCGGCGCGGCTGTATTTCGTGGTGCCGCGCTCGAGCATGGCCGAGGTCAGGTGGGCAACCGCGCCCTTGCCGAACAAATTCTTCTCGTCGCCGAAATGCTGGCGCAGGCTCACCGTCACCGTCTCGCCGCGGTTCTTCTTGGGCAGCAGGGCCAGCTTTACCCCACCCACCGTCGTCAGGGTCGTGCGCTGCATGATGTTGGCCTGGCTCGGGTCGAAGTCTTCCGACACCAGGCTGCTTGCCGCCGGCTTGAAGTCTTTCATCACCGCCTCTACCGTCGGCGCGGCCGGCACCTGCGCGCGCTGCGGCGCGTCTTCCGGCACGAAGGTGCCGGTGACGCGGTTGCTGCGCATGAAGTAACGGCTGCTGCTCGCGGCGACTGCGTCGGCCTTGACCGCCTTGACGCGCTCGCGGGCCAGGAAGTACAGGCGCCAGTCGCCCAGCGCGATTACTTCGGATAGCGCCACGCCGACCGCCTGCGGGTTGTTCAGGCTGCGTTCGATGGTGTTCAGGTAAGAGCGCCGCACGCGCTCCATTTCGTCGGGTGTCGGGGCTTGCCCGGCCAGTCCCTCGACGGCCTCGATCAGGGCGTCGCGTACCGGTTCGATGGGCTCGCCTTTTTTCACTACCGCGCCGAAGAACTGCAGCCCCGGCGCATAGCCCGACTGCGCGAAGCCAAACACCTGGCTGGCCTTGCCCGATTCGACCAGCAGCTTGTGCAGGCGGCCGTTGGGCGCGTCGCCCAGCACCTCGGACGCAAAGCCAAGGGCCTCGGCATCGGGATGCAGGTCGGAAGGGATCTTGTAGCCGACCGCGACGATCTGCACGTCGCCCTGGCGCCGCACCGCAAAGCTGCGCTCGCCATCCTGGGTCGGCTCGACCGTCCAGAACTGCGGCAGCGTGCGCTTCGGTTTCGGGATCGCGCCGAACAGGCGGTTGATGGTCGCCAAAGTCGCATCAGCATCGAACTTGCCGGCCACCAGCAGCACCGCATTGTCAGGCTGGTACCAGGTGCGGTAGAAGGCTTGCAGGTTGCCGATCTTGACGTTTTCGATATCGCTGCGGTTGCCGATGGTCGAGCGCCCGTAGCTGTGCCAGTCGTAGGCTACGCTCTGCATGCGCTTGAACAGCACGTTGCCGGGCGAGTTCTCGCCGCTTTCAAACTCGTTGCGCACCACCGTCATCTCGGAAGCGAGGTCTTTCTGCGCCACCGGAGAATTGACCATGCGGTCGGCTTCCATCTGCAGCGCCCAGTCCAGGTTGTCCTGCGAAGCCTGGAATACCTCGTAGTAATTGGTACGGTCGAGCGAAGTGGTGCCGTTGAACTCCATGCCGCGGCGCGCGAACTGTTTGGTAATGTCGGGGTTGTTCTTTGTGCCCTTGAACAGCAGGTGTTCGAGCAGGTGGGCCATGCCGGTTTCGCCGTAGTTCTCGTGGCGCGAGCCGACCAGGTAGGTGACGTTCACGGTCACGGTCGGGCGCGAGGCATCGGGGAACAGCAGCACTTTCAGGCCATTCGGCAGGCGGTATTCGGTGATGCCCTCGACCGAGGGTCCCAGCACCACGCCTTTCGGCAACGGCGAGGCCTGCTTCTTTGCCTGCTTCTTTGCCTGCTTCTCGGCCTGCTTTTCTGCCTGCTTTTCAGGCGGCTGCGCCGCAACCGCCGCCCAGGCCGAGCCGACGACACCAAAAGCCAGGCTGGCAGCCACCACCCGCACGGCAACAACGCGCCGCGGGTCCATTCCATCGATCCAGTTCATAGTGCCCCGTTATATTGGCAGGACACTGCCGTCCTGCATGATTTGAACATGCAGGATGGTAACAGACCTCGCCCGCGGCCGGTCTACCGGCTATTGCCGGGCCCGCCGTTCATGGGCCTGCTGGTGAGGACTGATCCGGGACAACTCGCCCATTTCTTCGGCGAGAAACTCGAGCAGGTCGTCGGCGCTCACGATGCCGGCCAGGCTGCCGGCGGCGTCGACGACAGGCACGCGCCGGATGCCGCGCAGGCGCATGCGATCGATGGTTTCGTAGACGTCGTCGGAGACGCGCGCGGTCAGCAGGTCGTCGCTCATGATGTCGCCCACCTGCAGGCTGGCCGGGTCGAGGCCGGGGGCGATGACGGACACCACGATGTCGCGATCGGTCAGGATGCCGACCGGAACCTTGGCGCTATCGGACTGGTCGACCACGATGACGTCGCCCACGTGGTAGCGGCGCATGATCAGGGCCGCGCCCTGGACGGTTTCGTCGCGGCCGCAGTAGCTAGCCTGGTTGGTGCAGATTTCACCGATATGCATGTTGATTCTCCCGAGCTGTGGGCGCAGCGGCCGGGCCAGGACGAGCGGTGGGCATCACCATTCGCCCCCCAGAAACGACGCTGGCGCCATGAGTTCATCATAGCGCCAGTTCCGGAATGTGTAAGGTCAAATTGTTCGCACCCGACGGTGCGCTACGTGCTTTTTGGTGGCGGCACGAAGCAGGCATCGGCAACCTGCAAGTCATTGTCTTTTGCGAAATTGAGCACGAAGTGGTAGGCCAGCGGCTCGACCTTCTGCAGCTCGCGGCTGACGACCACGGCCTTGGTGCCGTTGACCACGGTTGGGTGTACCCAGGGAGAAAACTGCAGGTGAGAATTTGGACCGGCCTTGCCCGGCGCGAAGCACGACATGACGCCGCACAGGCGCTCGGCCCAGTCGCTGGGCCGGAACTGCCTGCCATTGCTGGTAATGCCCAGGATAAAAAACTCGTCTGTGAGTTCTTTATCCGCGGTGTGCGGTAACTCGGCCATAGTGCTGCTTGCTGAAACAAGAATACTGCGTGGATGAGGACAACTTCAGCGCAGTATTATATCTTATAGAAGACTCAGGTACGAGGCCAGGTGCAGTTATGGGTCAACCGAGCCACACCACGCTCGACAGCAGCAGCAGCAGGATCATCCACAGCACCAGCGCCCGCCACACCAGTCCCACGGTGCTTTGCAGGGCGCGCAGGTTTGGCTCTTCGCCCGGCAAGGTATCGGATTCGCTGTCACCCAGGTCCACGATGGCTGCGTCGAGCGGCAACAATTGCGGCGCGTTTTCGTTCGGCGTGCCCAGGCGCACGCCCATCGCACCACCACCCGCCGCCAGTATGATACCGCGCGATTCGTCGGCCCAGCGGCGCGCAAAATTGCGCCAGGCGTAGATGGCGTCTTCAAAATTGCCAACCACGGCAAAGGCCACCGCCGTCAGGCGCACCGGCAGCCAGTCGACCCAGTAAAACGCCTTGGCCGCGAACTGGCCGAAGGCTTCGTTACGCATGTGCTCGGGTTCATTCCATGCGCGCGCCAGGTATTCGGACACACGGTACAACACCGCACCGGCAGGTCCCAGCGGCATCAGGAACCAGAAGAATACGCCAAATACATTGCGGTGGGTGGTCACCAGCGCCTTTTCCACCGCTATCCGGGTGATGTCGGTGGCGTCCATCCCGACCGTATCCATGCGGGTCCACTCTGCCAGCAACTGGCGCGCGCCGGCGTGGTCGCCCGTGTTCAGTGCCAGCTGGATCGAGGTGAAGTAATGGCTGTAATGGCGAAAGCCCAGCGTCATGTAGACGATCAGCACATTCCAGGCAAAGGCCAGCAATACCAGGTTGTAATGCATGAACACCCAGTACACCAGCCAGGTCGGCAGCAGCAGTGCCAGCATCATCAGGATCCAGCCCATCCGACCATTGTTCTGCTCGCCCGCATTGAACCAGCCCTCGATGCGCATCGCGAACCGCTTGATGCCACCATAGACCTGGTTGTCGGCGCGCAAAGGCTTGAGCTGCTCGATGATCAGCGCGACTAGGATGGAGAAAAATGTCAT